>NZ_SPVG01000087.1 GCF_004614165.1 Duganella callida
AATACCGGCCTGTCACGCCGGGGGTCGCGGGTTCGAGCCCCGTCCGCTCCGCCAATATTCGAAAGGCCAGATGCTTGCATCTGGCCTTTTTCCATTTCTGCCTCAGGATTACCCGGTAAGCTGATGTGCAATGACTAATCCCTACCTCCGCTTCCGCCTGCGTCTGGCCCGGCACGCGCTGCTGCAGTTCGCCGCCAGTCTGCAAAGTTCGCTCGAATACATCGCGCTGGCGTTCGCGCCGGTGCTGCTGGGATTGCTGGCGGTGCTGGCCCTGCCGGGATTGTTTGCCGCCACCGCGCCCTGGCCCGAAGCATGCGCCCTGTTCTGCGGCCAGGCGCTGCTGGCCAGCGCCCCGGTCTGGCTGCTGCGCAAGCGCTTGCATCCGGCGGCGGTGCTGGCATGGAGCCGGCCCTTGCCGCTCGCGCCGCGCAGCCGGTGGCTGGCCGATGCGGCCGTGGCCGGCATCATCGTCGGTCCGCTGAGTCTGGTCTACGCCATCTCCACCGCGATCTGGCTGTACCAGCGCCCCGACTGGCTGCAGCCCGTGCTGCCGCGGGCGCTGCTGCTGACCGTGCTGTCGCTGCTGCTGGCCTGGCTGCTGTCGACGCTGACGCTGGCCGGGCGCAACCGCATGCCGGCCGGGCGCAAACCGGGCCGTTCGCGCCCGGCGCCGACGCGGTACGTGCCGCAACGCGCGCCCGTGCCGCTGGTGTATTACTGGCGGCAACTGTTCTGGCATCCCTACTGGCGCGCGGAAAATGTGGTGGGCATCCAGCAGACCTTGCTGCTGCTGGGCGCCCTGCTCAGCGTCGGCGTCTGGATGTGGCGTCCGGCCGGCGTGCCGCCCGTGCTGTGGGCCGCCTGCGCGGCGCTGACCACCATGCTGCTGACCGACCGCGGCGACAAGGCCGTGGCCGAACAGATCGCCCTGCTGCGTCCGGTGCTGGCTGGATGGCCGCTGCCGGCACAACGGCTGTACCGGCTGGCGATGCTGTTCACGCTGCTGCCCGGCTTGTGCGTGCTGCTGTGGTTTGCCGCGCTGACGCTGGGCCGCCATGCTTCCGGCTGCAGCCACACGGTCGCCACGGTCTGGCTGCTGTTCGCCGCCGTCGCACAGGGCGCCATGGTGGCGCTGCGCACACTGAGCACACGCGGCCGTGTCGGCCTGGTCATCATCGCCATCCTCATCCTCACCGCCATCGGAAGCGAACTATGGAATTCAGCATAGAGCAACTCAACTTCGAATACGCCAGCCATCCACTGTTCCGCCAGTTCGATCTGACGCTGGGCGCCGGCATCACCTGGCTGCGCGGCGAAAACGGCGCCGGCAAGACCACGCTGCTGAAACTGGCCGGCGGTGCACTGTCGCCGCACGCGGGCAGAATCCGCGTGGACCACATCGAGATCCACGCCCAGCCGCTGGCCTACCGGCTGCTGTGCTACTACTGCGGCGGCGACACGCCGCAACTGCCATGGCTGACCGTGCGCGAAGTGCTGGACATGCACGTGGCGCTCTATCCCGGCGCCGACCCGGAGGCGCTGAACGCCGAGCTGCAAGCCTTCCACCTGCTGCCCACGCTGGACCAGCCGGTGACCACGCTGTCGCTGGGCCAGCACAAGAAGATGCAGTTGTCGCTGGCCCTGGCCTTGCCGGTGCGGCTGCTGCTGATCGACGAACCGTTCAACGGCCTCGATGCCGACGCGGTGGCCTACCTGCGCCGGCAACTGGCCGCGCCGGCACGCCTGGCGCGCCAGTGCATCCTGCTGACCAGCCACCTGGACCCGCAGCTGCCGCTGGCCGGCACGCTGCAACTGTGATTTCTTCACAACACAGGCCCAGCAACGCGCCAAAACCGGCGACAATACCGGAGCGCCTCTTCCCGTCCCTGGAGTTCCCTTGATTTTCGGCTTCCTCAAATCGCCCAAGCTGTCGCCACGCCTGCTGCGTCTAAAAGACTCGGCGCTGTTTTCGGCGCTGACCCCGCTCGAACTGAACATCGTCGATGGCCTGATGCACGAACGCCGCTACCTGGCCGACGAAATCATTTTCGACGAAGGCGAGGAGGGCCAGGCGCTATACCTGGTGATGTCGGGCCGCGTGATCATCAGCCGCCAGCTCGGCGAGCGGCGCGAAGTGGTGGCCGAGCTCACGGCCGGCTCCTTCTTCGGCGACCTGGCGCTGCTCGACAACTCGCCGCGCAACGCGCAGACGCGCGCGCTCGACAACTGCGAACTGGCGGTGTTCTTCCGCGCCGACTTCATGGGCCTGATGGAAACCGACCCCGTCATCGGCTACAAGATCTCGCTGGCCCTGGCGCGGCACATCGGCCGCCGCCTGCGCGACTGGATGACCGGCAAGCCGCAGCTCGAGGCGCTATGAATCTGCTGCCGACCCAACAACGCGGCGGCCCGGTGGTGTGGAGCGGCATCATCGCCGCCACCTGCGTGCTGCTGTTCCTGCTGCAGCAGATGCTGTTCCTGGCCATTCCGTTTTTGCTCGGCATCGTGCTGTACTACATCCTGCAGCCGCCGATGGCGCGCCTGATCCGCCTGGGCTTCAGCCAGAACACCGCGGTGCTGACCGTGGGCGCGTTGTTCCTGCTGCTGGTGGCGCTGGCGGTGCTGGCCGCCGTCTACTGGAATTCGGCGCCGACCGCGTCGTGGCAGGACATGCTGAGCACCTATCTGCAGGGCGGACTGGACTTCCTCCGCCACACCATGCTGGCACTGGAAGACCGCTTCCCGCTGCTGAAGCAGGTGCAGTTGGCGGACACGGTCAACCAGCGCGTCAGCGATTTTTCGAGCGACTTCATCCAGGCGCACCTGACCGACATCCTGGTCTCGGCGGCGGGCTGGCTGCCGTCGCTGCTGCTGGCGCCGTTCCTGACCTTCTTCTTTTTGCGCGACGGCCTGCGCTTCAAGAAATTCCTGGCGCGCGCGGTGCCGAACGCCTTCTTCGAACGCACCCTGTGCCTGCTGCACGAGGTCGACCAGACCGCGCACCGCTACTTCCGCGGCCTGATCCGGCTGACCATCCTCGACACGGCGGTACTGGCGCTGGGCCTGTGGCTGATCGGCGTGTCCTCGCCGCTGGTGCTGGGCCTGATCGCGGCGGTGCTGGCCTGGGTACCATATGTCGGCTCCATCGTCGGCTGCATGCTGGTGGTGATGGTGGCCTCGACCGACGCGCCGGCCGACCCGGCGGTGGCCTACCTGGCGATCGGCGTCTTCATCCTGGTGCGCCTGCTGGACGACTTCGTGTTCATGCCGCTGACCCTGGGCCGCAGCCTGCACATCCATCCCCTGATCACCGTGCTGATGATCTTCATCGGCGGCTCGGTGGCCGGCGTGGCCGGCCTGATGCTGGTGCTGCCGCTGCTGGGCGTGGTGATGGTGATCGGCGAAACCATCGGCCGCCTGATCACCGACCCGCGCCTGCGCGCGCGCCACCGCAACGCCATGGAACTGCGCACCAGGCAGGCCAGCGCCGATCTGTACTCCTGAATAAAAACGGGAGCCGAGGCTCCCGTTCTTGTCTGGCGCTGACCGTGCTTAAGCAGTCATCGCGTGCTTCTCGGCCGATTCTTCCACCACTTCCGCGTCGTCCGAGCGGATCAGGTGATCGAAGGCCGACAGCGCGGCTTTGGCGCCTTCGCCGGTGGCGATGATGATCTGCTTGTACGGCACCGTGGTGACGTCGCCGGCGGCGAACACGCCCGGCACCGAGGTCTGGCCACGCGCATCGACTTCGATCTCGCCGTGACGCGACAGCGCCACCGTGCCCTTCAGCCATTCGGTGTTCGGCACCAGGCCGATCTGCACGAACACGCCTTCCAGGTCGACCTTGTGCGCCGAACCATCGGTGCGGTCGGTGTAGCTCAGGCCGTTGACGATCTTGCCGTCGCCGTGGATCTCGGTGGTCTGCGCCGAGACGATCACCTTCACGTTCGGCAGGCTGCGCAGTTTGCGCTGCAGTACCGCGTCGGCGCGCAGTTCCGCGCCGAACTCGATCAGCGTCACATGCTTGACGATGCCGGCCAGATCGATCGCCGCTTCCACGCCGGAGTTGCCGCCGCCGATCACCGCCACGCGCTTGCCCTTGAACAGCGGGCCGTCGCAGTGCGGGCAGTAGGCCACGCCGTGGTTGCGGTATTCCTTCTCGCCCGGCACGTTGATTTCGCGCCAGCGGGCGCCGGTCGCCAGGATCACCGACTTGGCTTTCAACACCGCGCCGGACGCGGTCTGCACTTCCACCGTCTTACCGACCGGCACCAGCTTGCTGGCGCGCTGGGTGTTCATGATGTCCACCTCGTACGCCTTGACGTGCTGTTCCAGCGCCACGGCGAATTTCGGGCCATCGGTTTCCTTGACCGAGATGAAATTCTCGATCGCCAGGGTGTCCAGCACCTGGCCGCCGAAACGCTCGGCCAGCACACCGGTGCGGATGCCTTTGCGGGCGGCGTAGATCGCGGCTGCCGCGCCGGCGGGACCGCCGCCGACGATCAGCACGTCAAAGATGTCTTTCTTGCTCAGCTCGGCGGCCTGGCGCACCGAGGCATTGGTGTCCAGCTTGGCGAGGATTTCCTCCACCGAGGTGCGGCCCTGGCCGAAGTGCTGGCCGTTCAGGAACATCATCGGCACGGCCAGGATCTGGCGGTCTTCGACTTCCTTCTGGAACAGGCCGCCGTCGATGGTGGTGACCTTGATGCGCGGGTTGATCACCGACATGGCGTTCAGCGCCTGCACCACATCCGGGCAGTTATGGCAGGTCAGCGACATGAAGGTCTCGAACTCGTAGTCGCCTTCCAGGTTGCGGATCTGCTCGACGACGGCGTCGTCGAATTTGATGGTGTGGCCGCCCACCTGCAGCAGCGCCAGCACCAGCGAGGTGAATTCGTGGCCCATCGGGATGGCGGCGAAGCGCACGCCGATCCCGCTGCCTTTGCGGTTGATGCTGAACGACGGCGTGCGTACGCCAGCTTCGGTGCGCTCGACCAGCGAGATCTTGTCGCTCAACTGGGCAATTTCCAGGAGCAGTTCTTTCATCTCGCGGGCTTTGGCGCTGTCATCGAGAGAAGCGACCAGCTCAAGGGGATGCACTACCTTTTCCAGGTAGGCTTTCAATTGGGTTTTGAGGGTAGCGTCCAACATGATTGTGTTCCTTTACAAATATTTAGGCGTGAGCCGGGCCGGACGCCCGGTCCGGCATCACGGTAACTACTTGTTTGCTGCAGTCTGGTTCAAGACTTAGATCTTGCCGACCAGGTCCAGCGACGGGGTCAGGGTAGCGGCGCCTTCGGTCCACTTGGCTGGGCATACCTGGCCTGGGTGCTCGGCAACGTACTTGGCGGCTTTCACTTTGCGCAGCAGTTCCGAAGCGTCGCGGCCGATGCCGTTGTCGTGCACTTCCATCACCTTGATCTGGCCTTCCGGATTGATCACGAAGGTGCCGCGCAGGGCCAGGCCTTCTTCTTCGATCATCACTTCGAAGTTACGCGACAGTTTGCCGGTCGGGTCGCCGATCAGCGGGTAGTTGACTTTCTTGATCGCATCCGAGGTGTCGTGCCAGGCCTTGTGGGCGAAGTGGGTGTCGGTCGACACGCCGTAGACTTCCACGCCCAGCTTGGCGAATTCAGGTTGCTGCTCGGCCAGGTCTTCCAGTTCGGTTGGGCACACGAAGGTGAAGTCGGCTGGGTAGAACATCAGAACGGACCACTTGCCTTTCAGGGACTCGTCGCTCACGTCGATGAACTGACCGTTGTGGTAAGCGGTGGCCTTGAATGGTTTGATTTGGGTGTTGATCAGGGACATTGTGGTTTCCTCGTTGGGTTGTGAATCATTGAGACGCCAGTGTAAGCGTTTTTACCCTATTTGCAAAATTGATTGTTCCAATAGTTTCAATTAGCTTTAACTATTAGCTCAACAAACGGGATAGCCATTATCGCGCAGGAAGCGGTCGAATTGGGCCACGGGCATCGGCTTGGCAAACAGATAACCCTGGCCGTAATCACAGCCGGCCGCCGCCAGCAACGCGCGCTGCTCGGGCGTTTCCACGCCCTCGGCGATGACCTTGAGGTCGAGCTTGTGGGCCATGACGATGATCGCTTCCGACAAGGCCATGTCGCTGGAATCGGGCGCCAGGTTGCGCGTGAACGAACGGTCGATTTTCAGATAATCGATGTCGAACTTTTTCAGGTAGGACAGCGAGGAATAGCCGGTGCCGAAGTCGTCCAGCGCGACCTGGATGCCGGCGTCGCGCAGCTGCAGCAGCCGGTCGCTGACCGCGCTGCTGGCGTCCAGCAGCAGGCCTTCGGTGATTTCCACCACCAGCGACTGGCCCGGCAACGCCAGCGCCCGCAGGTGCGCCAGCCACTCCGCATACGAGGCGCCCTCGCGCTGAAACTCCAGCGGTGACTGATTCAGGCTGACCTGGAAATCCGCATACACCTCGTGCCGCCACAGCTGCACCCAGCGCGCCGATTCGCGGAACACCCAGGCGCCGATGTCGACGATCAGGCCGCTGGCCTCGGCCAACGGGATGAATTCCAGCGGACTCACCACGCCGCGCTGCGGATGGTTCCAGCGGATCAGCGCCTCGGCCTTGTGGATGGCGCCGCTGGCCAGGTGGACGATGGGCTGGAAGTATAGTTCGAACTGCTCGCCCTTGAGCGCGCCGCGCAGGTCGTTGGTCAGGCGCATGCGGTTCAGCGCGGCCACCTGCAAGGTCGGGGTGAAATAGCTGAAGCGGTTGCGTCCGGCCCCCTTGGCCGCATACATGGCCTGGTCGGCGTGCTTGAGCAGATCGTCGACGTCGATGGCGTCGTCCGGATACAGGGTGATGCCGATGCTGGCCGAGACGAACGCCTGCTCCTGGCCCAGCGCGAACGGCTGCAACAGCCGGTCGATGATGGCCTGCGCCACGCGCTCGACCCGCTCGGGTTCCTCCAGCTCGGTCAGGATCACGGTGAATTCGTCGCCGCCCAGGCGCGCCACCGTGTCCGACTTGCGGACGCAGGCGCTGATGCGGCGCGCCGCGTCCACCAGCAGCACGTCGCCCTGCTGGTGGCCGAGCGTGTCGTTGACTTCCTTGAAGTGGTCGAGGTCAATGAACAGCAGCGCCACGCGCGAACCGTCGCGCTGGCTCTTGAGCATGTCGTGCGCCAGCCGGTCGAGGAACATGCGGCGGTTGGGCAACTGGGTCAGCGTGTCGAAATTGGCCTGCTGCCAGATCAGCTGTTCGCTCTGCTTCTGCGCGGTGACATCCTCGATCATGCACAGGTGCAGCGGATGGCTGCCCGGCGCGGCGTCGATGGCGGTCACCGAGACATCGATCCAGGCCACCGCGCCGTCCGGCCGGAACAGCCGGCTGGTGGCCTTGAAGTTGCTGAGCTGGCGCGCCGTCAGCAGCGCCATCTGCGCCTTGATGTGGGCGACGTCGTCCGGGTGGCCGACGTCGAGCCAGTGCAGCGCGCGCAACTCCTCCTGCGTGCGGCCGACGATTTCCTGGTAGCGCAGGTTGATGTCGCGGTATTCGTAGGTGATGGAATCGATCAGTGCGATACCCAGCGGCGACGATTCGAACATGGTGCGGAAGCGCTGCTCGCCCTGGCGGATCGCTTCCAGCGCGCGCTTGCGCTCGCGCGCCAGCAGGCTGAAGTGAATGGCCGCGCCGCACACCAGCGCCAGCACCGCCACCCCGACCACGCGGTACAGCCAGGCCAGATTGGCGCGCGGGTCGCCGACCTGGTACATGAAGCCGTCGAACGCGGCATGCTTGGGCAGCAGGCCCAGGCCGGCGTAGACGTCGGCGATATGCTGCCAGCGCTCCGGGTTCATGTAGCCGATTTCCACCAGCACCGGCTGCACCAGCGGCACCATCTGGCGCGCTTCGTACAGCAGGTGCTGACGGTCGGCGCGGCGCGAATACTTGTTGAGGATGAGGTCGGCGGTTTCCTCCTGGTGGCTCATGGCCCACTGCCAGCCGCGCATGCTGGCGGCGCGGAACGCCGCCACCCGCGCCGGATGGTTGGCGATCTCCTGCTCGCTGGTGAACAGGTTGTCGCCATAGAAATCGATGCCGACCGCGCGCGGGCTGTAGATATCGTAGGGGAAGCCGAGGCGGTCGAAAGTGTCGGGCTCGTTGGTGGTGTAGATCGCCATCGCGTCCACCTTGCCGTTGACCAGGTCTTCCGGATTGAAGCTGTGCTCCACCCGCAGCAGGCTGGCGGGCGGAATACCTTCCTTGGTCAGATAGGCCAGCAACTCGTCGGCATTGCCGAGATCGTCCGTGAGCGAACCGATCATCACGCGCTTGCCGATGATGCGGCGCAGGTCGGGATCGGCGCCGGTCTGGCGCATCGCCAGCGCGTACGGCGAATGCTGGAAGATCACGCCCAGCACCACCACCGGCTTGCCGGCCAGGCGCGCCAGCAGCAGGCTGCTGCTGCCCGTGCCATACTCGGCCTTGCCGGAGATGACATCGCGCTCGGGCGCGTTGCCGTCGGCGCCCTCGACGATGCGCACGTCCAGCCCGGCGTCACGGTAATAGCCGAGTTCCTGGGCGGCGTAATAGCCGGCGAACTGGAACTGGTGCGCATGCTTGAGTTGCAGCGTGACTTTTTCCAGCGCCATCACGGGCTGCGCGGCCACGGCCAGCGCGGCCAGCAGCAACAACCTGACAAGCGCGGAAAAACGGATGAGCACCAATACCTCCGGACGGAAACGTTATCCCTAGTGTAGCCCCATCCGCGCGCACCGCGCAAAAGCAAACGGACGGCCGGGCTCGCGCCCACCGTCCGTTGTTGTTCAGCAGTAGCTCGTGCTTAGTAAGGAACCTTCACCGGCACCGAGGACAGCGTATTGCTGCCGTTGCCGAGCTGACCGTCGGCATTGCGGCCCCAGGTCCACAGCGTGTTGTCGGCGTTCATCGCGGCCGTATGGGCCGCGCCGGCGCTCACCGCTTTCCAGGTGTTCAGGGTGCCGACCTGCACCGGGAACAGACTGTCGGTGCCGCCGGTGCCCAGCTGTCCCTCGGCATTCGAGCCCCAGGCCCACAAGGTGCCATCGTTCTGCACACCGACGCTGTGCGAGACGCCGCCGGCGACGCGTGCCCAGTTGTTGTTGGTGCCGATCTGCACCGGCGCGGTGACCACACCCTGGCCATTATTGCCCACCTGGCCATCGCCGCCCTGGCCCCAGGCCCACAGCGTGTTGTCAGACTTGATCGCCAGGGTGTGCATGCTGCCGGCGGCGACCAGCACCCACTGCGCGGTGCCGATCTGCACCGGTGCCGAGACGGCGGTGCTGGACGTGGCGCCATTGCCGATCTGACCGGCGCTGTTGTCGCCCCAGGCCCACAGGGTCTGGTCCTTCTGGATGGCGACGGTGTGGTTGTCGCCGACCGCCACTGCCAGCCAGCTGGTGGCGGTGGTGCCGGTGCTGACCAGGGTCGGCTTGTTTTTATCGATGGTGGTGCCGTCGC
The DNA here is from genome assembly GCF_004614165.1 of Duganella callida. Lineage (GTDB taxonomy): Bacteria > Pseudomonadota > Gammaproteobacteria > Burkholderiales > Burkholderiaceae_D > Rugamonas > Rugamonas callida. The sequence goes on from NZ_SPVG01000087.1 coordinate 9,482, forward strand.
CCAGCTGGCCGTTGGCGTTCGAACCCCAGGTGTACAAGGCGGTCACCGGCGTGGTGCCGGTACCGGTCTTCAGCGCGGCGACGTGACGCTTGCCGGCGGCCACAAAAGTCCAGGTCTTGTCGCTGCCGATCTGCTTGGGCACAGGGCTGTCATTATTGCTGCCGTCGCCCAGCTGGCCGTTCAGATTGAAGCCCCAGGCCCACAGCGTGCCGTCGGTGCGGATCGCCACCGCGAACTGTTCACCGACCGCCACCTGTTTCCAGATATTGCTGTTGCCGGCCACCGTCACCGGCGTGTTGTGGCCGGTGCTCGAGCCGTCGCCCAGCTGGCCGCGGATATTCGAACCCCAGCTGTACAGCTTGCCGTCGGCTTTCAGGCCGATGGTCTGGTTGCCGCCGGCGGCCACCTGGGTCCACGGCGCGATCACGGTGACGTTCAGCGAGCCGCTGATGTTGTCGGCGGTCGAGGTGGCGGTAATGGTTTCGGTGCCCGAACCTTTGGCGGTGACGATGCCGCTGGCGGCCACGGTGGCCACGGTGGCGGCGCCCGACTTGGTGGCCCAGGTCAGGCCGGTCAGGGTCTTGCTGCTGCCGTCCGAATAGGTACCGGTGGCGGTCAGCTGCAGCGTATTGTTGATCACAATGGTGGAGTTGGCATTGGCCGCGGTGACGGCAATGCTCTTCAGCGTCGGCGTGGCGGGGGTCGACGTGCCGCTGTCGCTGCTGCCGCCACCGCCGCCACATGCGGCCAGTACGGCCAGTACGGCCAACAGCGGCAGCAGCAGCAGGGAGGAGAATTTAAAGTTTTTCATGATCGTCCAGTTCACAGAATAGGGCCTGCGGATGATGCAGTGTAGCGCGCTCCGGCGCTTGCACATCACGCGAGCAGGCCCGGATTATCCACGCATTTGCGCCGATAGGGGAATTTACAACATTTCTTTTGAGAACGGAACGAAAATAGGGGACAGACCACGTTTTTGGAATATTCCAAAAACGTGGTCTGTCCCCATGAGGATTACTTGCGGCCGCGGGTCGGCGCCGCGGCCGGCCTTGCCGCCGGCTTCTTGACCTTGATGGTGTCCAGGATCGATGGACGCGCCTTGGTTTCCACCGTCTGGCGCGCGGACAACGAACCGGTCAGGGCGTTCGGCTTGCCGCGTGCGCCCGCCACCGGCGCCCCCTTGGCGCCGCGCTTGTCGGCGCCCGGCGCCAGCATCGGCATCGCGCGCTTGCCTTGCGCGGGCTTGAAGTTTTCCTCGCCCACCACGTACGGCGGGATCAGGTGGCGCTCGCCGGTGCCGATCAGGTCGCCGCGCCCCATGCGGCGCAGGGCGTCGCGCAGGATCGGCCAGTTCTTCGGATCGTAATAGCGCAGGAAGGCCTTGTGCGCCTGGCGCTGCTTCAGGCTGCGCGGCGTGAACACTTCCTCCGAATCCTCGGTCACCTTGTGCAGCGGGTTGCGGCGCGAGTGGTACATGGCGCTAGCCATGGCCATCGGCGTCGGCATGAAGGTCTGCACCTGGTCCAGGCGGAAGTTGTTCTTCTTCAGCCACAACGCCAGGTTCAGCATGTCCTCGTCGGTGGCGCCCGGGTGGGCGGCGATGAAGTAGGGGATCAGGTACTGCTTCTTGCCGGCTTCCAGCGAATACTTCTCGAACAGGGCCTTGAACTCGTCGTAGGCGCCGATGCCCGGCTTCATCATCTTGCTCAGCACATTGGTTTCGGTGTGCTCGGGCGCGATCTTCAGCAGGCCGCCGACGTGGTGGGTCACCAGTTCCTTGACGTACTCGGGCGAACGCACCGCCAGGTCGTAGCGCAGGCCGGACTGGATCAGGATCTTCTTCACGCCCGGGATCGCGCGCGCCTTGCGGTACAGCTTGATCAGCGGACCGTGGTTGGTGCCGAGGTTGACGCAGATCGACGGGTACACGCAGGACAAACGGCGGCAGGTGGTTTCGATTTCCTTGTCCTTGCAGGACAGGCGGTACATATTCGCGGTCGGGCCGCCGAGGTCGGAAATGATGCCGGTGAAGCCCTTGGTCTTGTCGCGGATGTGCTCGATCTCGCGCAGGATCGACGGTTCCGAACGGCTCTGGATGATGCGGCCCTCGTGCTCGGTGATCGAGCAGAAGGTGCAGCCGCCGAAGCAGCCGCGCATGATGTTGACCGAGAAGCGTATCATTTCCCAGGCCGGGATGTTGGCGTTGCCGTAGCTCGGATGCGGACCGCGCGCGTACTCGAGGTCGTAGACATTGTCCATCTCGTCCATCTGCAGCGGCAGCGGTGGCGGGTTCATCCACACGTCGCGGTCGCCGTGGCCCTGCACCAGCGCGCGCGCATTGCCGGGGTTCGATTCCAGGTGGAACACGCGCGAGGCGTGCGCATACATCACCGGATCGGTGCTGACGGTTTCGAACGACGGCAGGCGCACCACGGTCTTGTGGTGTTTCTCCAGTTCCATGGCGCGGCGTTCCTCGCGGCTCATGATGCGGATCGGCTTGACCGTCTCGGCCGGCGGCGGCGCCACCACCTTGGCCGGCTCGACCATGGCCGGATTGACCTCGGCGGCCGGCGCGTTGTCGGTGGCGCAGGTGGGCGAATTCGGCGTCACCATCAGGTAAGGATCGACGTGCTTGTCGATCTTGCCCGGGGTATCGACGCGGGTGCTGTTGTGCACGCCCCATTCCTCGCCCGGCATCCAGCCGGACGGCACCAGGAAAGCCGTGCCGCGCAGGTCGCGGATGGTCTTGATGTTCTCGCCCTCGGCCATGCGGCGGGTCAGGTCGACCAGCGCGCGTTCGGCGTTACCGAAGATCAGCATGTCGGCCTTGGACTCGAACAGCACCGAGCGGCGCACCTTGTCCGACCAGTAATCGTAGTGGGCGATGCGGCGCAGCGACGCTTCGATCGAGCCGATCACCACCGGCGTGCCCGGATACGCTTCCCGGCAGCGCTGGGCGTAGACGGTCACCGCGCGGTCGGGACGCTTGTTCGGTTCGCCGTTGGGCGTGTAGGCGTCGTCGGAACGCGGCTTGCGGTCGGCCGTGTAGCGGTTGACCATCGAGTCCATATTGCCGGCGGTGACGCCGTAATACAGGCGCGGCTTGCCGAGCGCGCGGAAGGCGTCGGCCGACTGCCAGTCCGGCTGGGCGATGATGCCGACGCGGTAACCCTGCGCCTCCAGCAGACGGCCGACCAGCGCCATGCCGAAGCTCGGATGGTCGATATAGGCGTCGCCGGTCACCAGGATCACGTCGCACTGCTCCCAGCCGAGCACGTCCATCTCTTCGCGGGACATGGGCAGGAAAGGCGCGGACGCAGCGCGTGCAGACCGTTTCGGGACGGCCGCAAATAAATTGGTAGGGGGATTCATGGGGCGGTATTGTACCGGAAACCGCCACGCTCCGCTCACGCGCGCCAGAAAAATTCTGTTACTTTTCAATCACTTGTGAGAAATGATGTCACTCTCACATTGAATTGCAGCGGATTTTTGCTATAAACAAGAAGCGGCGGAACACTTCCGCCTGCAGATGCTGGTGTTTCCGTAACGCCGGCCACCCGGGGACATGGCTTCCCCGGGTTTCTTTTTTCAAATCCCCATATTCGACAGTATCGTGCCCAGCTCGCGCAGCGCCGGCTCCAGCTGCGGATGCTTGACCGCGAACTTGGCCGACAATTCCTGGGTGCGCTCGGCCAGGCCGTAGGTGGTGGTCTCGCCCGGCTGCGGCGCGCTGCCGCGCTCGAGCAGCGTGGTGATATCGCCGTTCAGCTGACGCAGCAGTTCCTGCAGCTCCTCATCGACCGGCCCGGTCTGCGCCAGGCGTTCGTGCAAGGACATCAGCGAGGCTTTCAGATTGCTGTCCATAAATTATCCTTTGTTGGTTGAATCGCCAGCGTTTTATCTTACTCGCAAAGATAGCGAAACGCGATGCCGGCGTCTGCGCCAGATCAACATGAGCGTGCAGCGGCCAACCCTAAAAGCAAAAATCGGGGTCAGAGCCGACATTCGGACATTGGGTCGCGCGCGATCCAATGTCCGAATGTCGGCGCTGACCCCGACTGAAGACGCTGCTTACTTCTCGGTCAGGCCGCGGCGTTCCAGCAGCGGTTCGATCTGGGCATCGCGGCCGCGGAAGCTGCGGTACATCTGCATCGCGTCCATGGTGCCGCCTTTCGACAGCAGCATCTTGCGGAAGTAGTCGCCGTTCTTGCGCTGCATGCCACCGTTTTCCTTGAACCATTCGACGGTGTCGGCGTCCAGTTTTTCCGACCACAGGTAGCCGTAGTAGCCGGCCGAGTAGCCGCCCGCGAATACGTGCGAGAAGTAGGTGGTGCGGTAGCGCGGCGGCACCGGTGCGTAATCGACGCCGGCTTCTTTCAAGGCCGCCGCTTCAAAACTCAGCACGTCCGACGGGATCTGCGCCACGCCCAGCTGGTGCCATTTCTGGTCCAGGATCGACGCCGCCAGGTATTCGGTGGTGCGGTAGCCTTCGTTGAATTTCTTCGAGGCGATCACCTTGTCCAGCAGTTCCTTCGGCATCGGCTCGCCGGTCTGGTAGTGTTTGGCGTAGTTGCTCAGCACTTCAGGCCAGACCGACCACATTTCGTTGACCTGCGACGGGAATTCGACGAAGTCGCGCGGCACGCGGGTGCCCGAGAAGCGCGGGTATTTCACGTCCGAGAACATGCCGTGCAGCGCGTGGCCGAACTCGTGGAACATGGTGCGCAGTTCGTCGTAGGTCAGCAGGGTCGGCTCGCCGGCGTTCGGCTTGGGGATGTTGAGGTGGTTCGCCACCACCGGACGGGTGCCCATCAGCGACGATTGCGACACGTAGGCGTTCATCCACGCGCCACCGCGCTTGTTGGAGCGCGCGTAGTAGTCGCCGATGAAGATGGCCAGCTGCTTGCCGTTGGCGTCGAACACGTCGAACACGCGCACGTCCGGGTCGTACACCGGCAGGTCCTTGCGTTCCTTGAAGGTCAGGCCGTAGACCTTGTTGGCGGCGTAGAACACGCCGTTGGTCAGCACGTTGTTCAGTTCAAAGTAGGGGCGCAGCTGGTTCTGGTCGAAGTTGAAGCGTTCCTGGCGCACCTTGTCGCTGTAGAACGACCAGTCGTAGGAGGCCAGCTGGAAGCCGCCCTTTTCCTGGTCGATCACCTGCTGGATCTCGGCGCCTTCCTTCTTGGCGTTGGCGACGGCCGGACGGGCGAATTCGGACAGCATCTTGTTGACCGCTTCCGGATCGTGCGCGGTCTGGTCTTCCAGCGCGTAGGCGGCGTAGCTCGGATAGCCGAGCAGCGCGGCCTTCTCGGCGCGGATCTTGGTCAGCTGCAGCACCACCTGGGTGTTGTCGTATTTGCCGCCATGGCTGCCACGCGCCAGCGACAGCGCCATCAGCTTTTCGCGCACGGCGCGGTTGGTCAGCGCCGACAGGCTGGCCTGGCCCGTGGTGTTCACCACCGGGATCAGGAATTTGCCGTCCATGCCCTTGGCCTTGGCGGCGGCCGCGGCGGCGGCGATGGCCTTGTCCGACAGGCCGGCCAGTTCTTCGCGCGTGTCCACCACCAGCGCCGAGGCGTTGGCTTCTTCCAGCACGTTCTGGGCGAAGCTGGTCTGCAGTTTGGCCAGTTCGGCGTTCATGGCTTTCAGCTTGTCCTTGTTGGCGTCGGACAGCTGGGCGCCGGCGCGCACGAAGTCGGTGTTGTAGCGCTCCAGCAGGTACTTCGATTCGGCGTCCAGGTGCAGCTTGTCGCGCTTGTCGTACAGCGCCTTGACGCGCGCGTACAGTTTGCTGTTCAGGCGGATCGCGTCATTGTGCGCGGCCAGCTTGGGCGACAGTTCGCGCTCCAGCGCCTTGAAGCTGTCGTTGGTGTTGGCGCCGGACAGGTTGCCGAACACGCTGGACACGCGCGACAGCAGCTGGCCCGACTTTTCCATCGCGACGATGGTGTTGTCGAAGCTCGGCGCGGCCTTGCTGTTGGCGATGGCGGCGATTTCCGCGGCCTGCTGGCGCATGCCTTCCTCGAACGCCGGCGCGAAGTCTTCGTTCTTGATCTTGTCGAAGGCCGGGTAGTTGAACGGCAGGGTGCTCGGCTTGGCGAACGGGTTCGATGCCGGCAGCATGGACGCCGGTTCGGCCGCCTGCGCGACGTTGAAGATGGCGGCCACGCCGGCGGCGATCAGGATGCTGTGGTGTTTCATGAATATCCCTATAAACTGTTTATCTTATTTACCGGTCAGGCCGCGGCGTTCCAGCAGCGGTTCGATCACCGGATCGCGGCCGCGGAAGTTGCGGAACAAATTCATGGCATCGTCGGTGCCGCCGCGCGACAGCAGCTTGGCGCGGAACCAGTCGCCGTTCTTGCGCGACAGGCCGCCGTTTTCCTTGAACCATTCGACGGTGTCGGCGTCCAGTTTTTCCGCCCACAGGTAGCCGTAGTAGCCGGCCGAGTAACCGCCCGAGAAGATGTGCGAGAAGTAGGTGGTGCGGTAGCGCGGCGGCACCGGCGCGTAATCGACGCCGGCATCCTTCAGCGACTGCGCTTCAAACGCCAGCACGTCGGTCGGGATCTGCGACGGCGCCAGCTGGTGCCAGCGCTGGTCCAGCAGCGATGCGGCCAGGTATTCGGTGGTGATGAAGCCCTGGTTGAACTTCTTCGACGCCAGCACCTTGTCCAGCATTTCCTTCGGCATCGGTTCGCCGGTCTTGTAGTGCTTGGCGTAGTTGGCCAGCACTTCCGGCCACACCGCCCACATCTCGTTGACCTGCGACGGGTATTCGACGAAGTCGCGCGGCACGCTGGTGCCGGAGAAGCGCGGGTACTTTACGTTCGAGAACATGCCGTGCAGTGCATGGCCGAACTCGTGGAAGGCGGTCTTCACTTCATCGTAGGTGAGCAGGGTCGGTTCGCCGGCCGGCGGTTTCGGGATGTTGAGGTGATTCGCCACCACCGAGTGGGTGCCCATCAACGCCGACTGCGACACGTATTCGTTCATCCAGGCGCCGCCCTGCTTGTTCGGGCGCGCGTACATGTCGGCGATGAAGATGGCCAGCTGCTTGCCGTCGGCGTCGAACACGTCGAAGGTGCGCACATCCGGGTTGTACACCGGCAGATCCTTGCGCTCCTTGAAGCTCAGGCCGTATTCCTTGTTGGCGGCGTAGAACACGCCGTTGATCAGCACATTGTTCAGCTCAAAGTAGGGCTTGAGCTGGTTCTCGTCGAAGGCGTAGCGCTGCGCGCGCACCTTGTCGGTGTAGAAGGCCCAGTCGGCGGCGTCGACCTGGAAGCCACCCTTTTCCGCGTCGACCACGGCCTGCAGGTCGGCCGCTTCCTTCTTCGCGTTGTTGACGGCCGGCTTGGCCAGTTCGCTCAGCAGCTTGTTGACCGAGGCGGTGTCGTGCGCGGTCTGGTCTTCCAGCGAGTAGGCGGCGTAGTTGGCGTAGCCCAGCAGCGCGGCCTTGTCGGCGCGCGCCTTGGCGACCTTCAGCACCACTTCGCGGTTGTCGAATTCGCCGCCATGGCTGCCGCGCGCCAGCGACAGCGCCAGCAGCTTCTCGCGCGTGGCGCGGTTGGTCAGCACCGCCAGCGGCGGCTGGCCGCTGGTGTTGACCACGGCGACGAAGAATTTGCCGTCCAGGCCCTTGGCCTTGGCCGCCGCCGCCGCGGCGTCGATGGCGGCGGGGCTCATGCCGGCCAGTTCTTCGCGGCTGTCCACCACCAGGCCGGAGGCGTTGGTTTCCTTCAGCACGTTCTGGGTGAAGGTGGTCTGCAGTTTGGCGATTTCGCCGTTCAGGGTCTTCAGTTTGTCCTTGTCGGCGGCCGACAGGTTGGCGCCGGCGCGCACGAAGTCGATGTGGTAGCGTTCCAGCAGGTGCTTGGCTTCCGCGTCCAGCTTGAGGGTATCGCGCTTTTCATACAGCGTCTTCACGCGCGCCCACAGCTTCGGATTGAGGAAGATGGCGTCGTTGTGCGCGGCCAGCTTGGGCGACATCTCGCTGTCGATCGCGTCCAGCTTGTCGTTGGTGTTGGCCCCCTGCAGGTTGCCGAAGATGGTCTGCACGCGGGTCAGCAACTGGCCCGATTTCTCCATCGCGACGATGGTGTTGTCGAAGGTCGGCGCCGCCTTGTTGTTGGCGATGGCGTCGATTTCCTTCAGCTGGATGCGCATGCCCTCATTGAAGGCCGGGATGAAATGCTCGTCCTTGATCTTGTCGAACGCCGGATACTGGAACGGCAGGGTGCTGGCGGTGGCCAGCGGATTGCCGGCCAGGGCAGGCGCCGGTGCGGCCAGGACGGCGTGCGAAAAGGCGACGCCAACGGCGGCGGCGATGACAAGCAGGTGCGGACGGGTCATGAAGATCTCTTTCTCGTCTGGAGGGCAGGAAAAATGCTGCAATCTTGAAAGTGCAGCATGGACGCGTCAGATCATAGCAGCGCGATGCGCCGCCAGTCACTGGCAAATAATGCTGCACTGCACTTGCTTGGCAGAGTGTGGCATTTTCCAAACAATAGCCTGCCCGCCGCCCGATTTCCGACGAAAGTTGCGTGAAATTTACAACACGCCGATCTAATGCGATCAGGGACGGTTTTCGAAGCGGCGGTCGGGAATGAACCAGATCAGCGCCACCAGGACGTAGACCGCGAAGCCCGCCATCGGCGCGAAGCACGAGGTAACAATGCCCGTCATGTAAGCCAGCGTCGACAGCTTGCCCTTGCGGTCCTTGCCCAACGCCAGCTTCAAGGCTTCGTTGTTGGCCGCCAGGCAGTTGGCGAGGATGAGATAAGCGACACTGCACATGCACAGAATGAAACCATAGCAAGCCAGCGGGAACGGGGCAAATTGGTTTTCCCCCACCCAGGCGGTGACGAACGGCACCAGCGAGAGCCAGAACAGCAAATGCAGGTTGCCCCACAGCGCACCGCCGGTGACGCGGCTGACGGTATGAATCAGGTTATGGTGGTTGTTCCAGTAGATGCCGACGTAAATAAAGCTCAGTACATAGCTCAGGAACACCGGCCACAGCGGCGCCAGATCCGCCCATTCGGCGCCATGCGGCACCTTCAGTTCCAGCACCATGATGGTGATGATGATCGCGATCACGCCATCGCTGAACGCCTCCAGCCTGCCCTTGCCCATATTCCGTCCTGTCGCACTTGTTAAGGCTTGCATCATAGCAAAGCATGGCCCCGTGGTTGATCTTACTTAAGATCGCCGCGCCGCAGTGCGGCTACGATTTCCTTGCGGAAATCCCGCAAAAACCACTTAGGAGGAGTCAAATCATGCGATTCGTTGATGCGCGTTTGCTGCACAAGCCGCTGCTGGGCGGCGCGATGGTGTTGTCGGCGTTGGCCTGTCCCTTGGCCGGTGCCGCCGATTTGAGTGCGTTCGCCAATTCCGCCGCGCTGGCGGTCAAGGCCGCCACACTCAGCGATGCCGAAGTGGTCGATCTGGCCACCCGTTCGTGCGCCGCCATGGACCGCAGCAACAAGATCGCCGCGCCCGGCAGCAAGTACGCCAAGCGGCTGGCGGCCGCGCTGAAGCCGCTGAAAATGAGCCAGTTCAACGGCAAAAAGCTGGACGCCAAGGTGTACCTGATCAAGGACGTCAATGCCTTCGCGATGGATAACGGCTGCATTCGCGTGTTCGCCGGCCTGATGGACCTCATGAACGACGACGAGATCCGCGCGGTGGTCGGCCATGAAGTCGGCCATGTCTTGCTGGGCCACTCGAAGAAGCCGATGCAGACGGCCTACAGCCTGCAGGCGGCGCGCGGCGCGGCGGTGGCCGTCAGCGACACGGCCGCCACGCTGAGCCAGTCCGACCTGGGCGACCTGGGACAGAAATTCATCCAGGCGCAGTTTTCGCAATCGCAGGAGACCGCCGCGGACGATCAGTCCTACGGCATCCTGCAGAAGGAAAAACTGTCGCGCCAGGGGCTGGTGACGCTGTTCCAGAAACTGGCCAAGCTGGAAGGGGCCGACCATAGCATGTTCAGTTCCCATCCATCGTCGCCGGACCGCGCCCAGCACATCCAGTCGCGCATCGACAAGGACGGCTGAAGCGGCGCCGCGGCGCTTATTCGCGGATTTCCGCTTCCGTCAGTTGCGCCAGCTGGATCAGCGATTCCTGCCAGCCGAGGTAGCACGCCTCGGCCGGAATCACGGCGGGAATGCCTTCCTGGACCACCGTGATCTCCACGCCGCAGAACACTTCGCGCAGCGTGACGGTGGTCTGCATCCGGCCCGGCAGGTTGGCATCGTCGAAGGTGGCGCTGTAGCGCAGCTTCTGGTTCGGCGTCAGCTCCAGATATTCGCCGCCGAAGCTGTGGCTGCCGCCGGTGGTATGGTTGGTGAAGGACATGCGATACGTGCCGCCGACGCGGGCGTCCAGCTCATGCACCTTGCCGGTGAAACCGAACGGCGGCAGCCACTTGGCCATCGCTTCCGGGTTGAGGAAAGCGCGGTAGACGCGGTCGGCCGAGGATTTCAGCACGCGGTGCAGCTGTACGGTATTGGTCGTCATATCAGTCTCCAGAATGGTCGAGGACAGCCCTCTATCTTACGACGAACCACCTGCTGCGGAATCGACATCCGTGCGCGCAGCGCTTGCGCTACACTTGAGCTTTGCGCGAAATCACCGACAGGAAGGATGCATGGAAAACTACGCGGAACAGCTGGAAACGCTGACCCAGCAGGAAAAGGAATTGCAGTTCACCGCCTTCAACAGCGACACCGCGCTGACGCTGGGCCTGAAAATCGTCGAGCTGGCCAAGCAGAAGGGCAAGGCCATCACGGTCAACATCACCGTCAACGGCAAGGTGCTGTTCCACCACGCGATGCAGGGCACCTCGGCCGACCAGGCCGACTGGATCCGCCGCAAGAACAATGTGGTGGCGCGTTTCGGCCGCTGCTCGTTCTACGTCGCCATCGACCACAAGCACCGCGGCGTGGTGTTCGAGGACATCAAATACCTGGACCCGCGCGACCACGCGGCCAACGGCGGCGCCTTCCCGGTCACCATCAAGGACAGCGGCATGATCGGCACGGTCACCGTCTCCGGCCTGCGCCAGGCGGAAGACCACGCCCTGGTCATCGAAGGCTTGCGCGCCGTGCTGGATTAAGTCGCCGACCAGCGATCCATGTCCGCCTGCATGTTCAACCAGCTTTCCGGCGAAGTTTTCAGGAAGGCTGCAATATGCAGCGCCATCTCCGGCGATAACGCGCACTTTTCAAGGAGGAGGTCGGTCACACTCTGCGGGCTGACACCCATCCGGACGGCGAATTCCGCTGGAGAGATATCCAAAGCAGGCAACACATCCTCCCGCAAAATAGTGCCCGGATGCCGCATGAAGCCGGGATCCCACGCCGATCGCCGAAGGCATACAGCCTGTGTAACCCTTTGTGCTTGAAGGAAGTAATCACGATGCCATCCTGGTAGATTAAACCTCAATCTACCGGATCGCAATCGCAGCGCGCTTGCGCTACCTCAGGATCAGTAGTGCGGCGGCCGCTCGTGCGGGAGCTGGTTGCCGCTGTTGTTCTGTGAGAGGTTGCGCACGTGCTGGGCCAGCGACAGGCACAGCTGCTCCAGCTTGTCGATCTGCTGCTGTTGCTCGTGGATGCGCTGGTTCAGCGCCTCCACCAGGTCTTCCTGATAGGCGACCTTGATTTCGATGTCCATGAATCGGTCTTCGGTATTCTTCACTGCGTTTGCTCCTTGTCCGGCTTGGGCGTGGCCAGCAGTTCCTTCATGCGCGCCAGGCGTTCCTTCGGCGTCAGCTTCTCGGATTCCATCGGCACCGCCGTGCCCTCGTCCAGTTTCATTTCCTTGATAAAGCGCGACGGGTCGCAGTGAACCTGCTCGCCCGCGCGCTTGCGTTTCTTGCACCACGTGACCTTCAGCGTGCGCTGCGCGCGCGTGATGCCGACGTACATCAGACGCCGCTCCTCCTGCACCCGCGCCGCGATCGATTCGGCCGGCGCGTCGGCGTCGCCCTTGTGCGGCAGGATGCCCTCCTCGCAGCCGACCAGGAACACGTGCGGATACTCCAGCCCCTTGGAGGCGTGCAGGGTCGACATGCGCACCGCGTCCGGATCCTCGTCCTGGCCTTCGAGCATGGACATCAGCGCCACCATCTGGGTCAGTTCCAGCACGTTCTTCTCTTCGCCGTCGCGGTCCTTGCCGCCGCGCCCGCGGTCCTTCAGCCAGTTGACGAATTCCAGCACGTTCTGCCACTTGCTCTGGGCCGCCCGCTCGTCGAACATATCGTATAAATAGTTTTCATAATTGATCGCCTCCAGCATGTCATCCAGCACCTGCGCCGCGTTGTCGCCGCTGCCCGCCGGGCCGGGACGGCTGGCGCGCGATTCCAGGTTGTTGATGAAGTTGCAGAAGTCGCGCAGGGGGTTCAGCTGGCGGTCCTGCAGCAGCGCCTCGATGCCACCCTTGAATACGGCCTCGAACAGCGAGCAGTTCCACTGCGCCGAGAAGGTGCCCAGCGTCTCCAGCGTCGACTGGCCGACGCCGCGGCGCGGCGTGGTCACGGCGCGGATGAAGGCCGGATCGTCGTCGGTATTCGCCAGCAGGCGCAGGTAGCTGATGATGTCCTTGATCTCGGCCTTGTCGAAGAACGACTGGCCGCCGGAGATCGTGTACGGAATGCGCTCCTTGCGCAAGGCCTGCTCGATGATGCGCGCCTGGTGATTGCCGCGGTACAGGATCGCGTAATCGGACCACTTGTTCTTGCGCTGGAAATGGTCGGCCGAAATCATGATCGCCACCTGGTCGGCCTCGGCGTCGTCGGTCGGCATCGACAGCACCTCGATCGGCTCGCCCAGACCGTGCTCCGACCACAGCGATTTCTCGAACAGCTTGGGATTGTTGCCGATCACCGCGTTGGCCGCTTGCAGGATACGCGTGGTGGAGCGGTAGTTCTGCTCCAGCTTGATCACTTCCAGGTCGGGAAAGTCGGTTTGCAGGGTTTTCAGGTTTTCCACCGAGGCGCCACGCCAGGCATAAATCGCCTGATCGTCGTCGCCGACGGCGGTGAACATCGGCTTCTTGCCCAGGCCGGTCACCATCAGCTTGACCAGCTCGTACTGGCAGGTGTTGGTGTCCTGGTATTCGTCCATCAGCAGGTAGCGCAGGCGGCGCTGCCACTTGTCGCGCACGTGTTCATGGTCACGGAACAGTTCCACCGGCAGCCGGATCAGATCGTCGAAGTCCACCGCCTGGTAGGCCGACAGCGTGGCCACGTAGCTGGCGTAGATGCGCGCCGACTGCGCCTCGTCCTCGTCCTTGGCCTGGTTCAGCGCCTTGACCGGATCGATCAGGCCGTTCTTCCACAGCGAGATGTCGGTCTGGATGCGGCGCACCACCTGCTTGTCGGTGGTGATCGCCATGTCCTGGATCAGCGAACCGCAATCGTCGCTGTCCATGATGGAAAAGCGGTCCTTCAGGCCCAGCTCGTTGCACTCCTGGCGCAGAATACGCACGCCCAGCGAGTGGAAGGTCGAAACCGTCAGCTGCTTGGCCTGTTTCGGCTGTTTCAGCAGCTTGGCGATACGCTCCTGCATCTCCAGCGCCGCCTTGTTGGTGAAAGTCAGCGCGGCGATCGTGCGCGGATCGTAGCCGCGGTCCTCGATCAGGTGGGCGATCTTTTGCGTGATCACGCGGGTTTTGCCCGAGCCGGCGCCGGCCAGCACCAGGCAGGGACCATCCAGGTAGGTAACAGCCTGGCTCTGCGGCAGATTAAGGCCGAATACGGGGACTTGAGTGGACATCGGACGAGGGGTAGTAAAACGGACGGACAGCCCCACATTGTATCAGTCGCCGGGCCCGCCACTGATGCGACGCATGAGGTCAATGCGGCATTTGCGTTACCATGCGTTTGACCAGGGGCATGGACCCCTCACCTTATTTGGGTTGCAATTATGAAATTTGAACATCTGATCGAAGTGAACGATCCGCTCAATCCGCTGATCGACGTCCTCAGCCACGAACAAGTCTGGCGCGGCCTGGTGCTGCGCGCCGAATCGCCCAAGCTGTTCGTGCCGCACCTGGACGAAAGCATCATCGACGAGCGCACCGAGCAGGGCTTCCGCCGCCGCCTGCGCTACGGCCAGCTGGTGGTGGAAGACCATGTGGAACTGGAACCGATGCGCAGCGTGCGCTACCGCGTGGCGGCGCAGCAGGACATCGCCGAATCCAGCCTGACCATGACCATCGAAACGCCGACCGAGGACACGCTGTTCGTGCGCTTCCAGTACGAGGACAGCCACGACGCCGCCACCGACGAGGCCAACGCCATGTACGACGAATTCCGCCGCTCGGCCTACGTCGAATCGGACATCGACACCATCGGCATGATGCGCGAACTGGCGCGCGAAGGCCGTCTGGACGCCACCCTCAACTGACGGCGGCGCGGCCCCACACCTGCGCCATGCGCAGCGGCGGCGCGTCCATGGCCGCCACCTGCGCGGTGGTCAGCACCTCGCGGATCGCGTGCTGCGCGTGGCGCGTGTCGCGCTGCAGGAACGGGTCCAGCGGCGCGCCGCGCGGCCCGATCACCGATTCCACGTGCGGCGTGGTCGATTGCAGGCCGCGCCGCGACACCACCGCCACCTCGCCGTTCACCAGCCGCACATAGCTGCCGATCGGATAAATCCCCAGTTCGCGCACCACCAGCGAGACCAGATTGGTATCCAGCGTGGTGCGGGTTTCCAGCAGCATGTCGCGCAGCGCGGCATTGGGCGTCATGGCCGGACGGTAGCTGCGCTCGGACACGCGGGCGCAATAGCGGTCGGCCAGCGCCACCAGCTTGGACAGCAGCGGAATCTGTGCCCCCACCAGGCCGGCCGGATAGCCGGAACCGTCCTCGTTTTCGTGGTGATGCAGTACGCAGCTGAGCCAGGCCTCATCGTTGACGCCGGCCTGACGCAGCAGCTGCACGCCGCGCTCGGGATGGGCCAGCATCTGCGCCCGGTCCTGCTCGCCCAGCGGCGCGCCGCTGTCGTGCCAGCGCTGGTGCTGTTCCAGCATGCCCAGATTCATGGTCAGCGCCGCCAGCGTGGCGGTCATCACGTCGTTGCGTGAACGCTGGCGTGCGCGGGCCAGCAAGATCGTCACCACCGCCGTGTTGACGCGGTGCCGCGCCGCGTACGGCGCTTGCTGCTGGTTGTGCAGGATGCTGGCGGTGGCGATGTCCGCGCTCAGATCGACGGCCGACTGCACCATCAGGGCGATCTCGTCCAGCTTGCGGCGGAAGTCGGCCGGGGCCGGGCCACTGACCACCGCCTGCAACACGGTGTGCAATTCCAGATAGGCGGCATTCAGCTTGCGCACGACAGACGGCGGTTCGCGCGGCGCTTCCGCCGGCTGACCGTCTTCAAACACGCCGCGCTCGACCAGATAGGCGATCTGGTTGGCGCTGGCGATCAGATGTCCCTTGCGTATCAGCAAAGCGCCATTTTCCCCGTACACATCCCACGGGAGCAGCATGCCCAACTTTAAGTCGGCTGCCGTCACTTTGCGTATGTTCATTCCACTGCTCAAAATCCTGACGATGCGGCAGGATAAGGCTTTTTAGCTAACAATGTGTAAGATTTTTGTATCTTTGATTTAACAATAACAATCACGGCGCGGGCGTGCAATCCACGCAAGGGCAATCGTGGGCCGGTTCGTGTTTCAGGTGATGCGCGAGGTCGCGCAGCGCGGTGCGCACCCCTTCCTCCACCACCGGATGATAAAACGGCATGTCCAGCATGGCGTCCACCGGCAGGCCCGCCTGCACCGCCCAGGCCAGCAGGTGGCCGATGTTTTCCGCGCGCGGTCCGATCATTTCGGCGCCGAGGAAACGGCCGCTCTGGTATTCGGCGTAGACGCGCAGCATGCCCTTGTTCTGCAGCATCACGCGACTGCGGCCCTGGTTATGGAACGACACCTTGCCGACGGCGAAACGACCGGGGTGCGACACGCACAGCTCGGCATAGCTGGCACCCATGGTGGCGATCTGCGGCTCGGTGAAACTGATCGCCAGCGGCGTGCGGCGCAGCCCCGGCTTGACCTCGGGATAGCGCGCGGCGTTGTCGCCGGCGATGCGGCCGTGATCGGCCGCTTCCGGCAGCTGAGGCCGCTCGTCGTTGGCATCGCCGGCGATGAAGATGGCGCTGTCACCGCATTGCATGGTCTGCTGGTCGTACAGCGGAATACCGTGGTGATCGCGCTGGAGACCGGTGTTTTCCAGTCCCAGCTGGTGCACATTCGGCCGGCGGCCGATGGCCGACAGCAGATAGGCGAACTGCTCGGTGCGCTGCTGGCCGCCGGCATCCTCGCTGGTCACGGCCAGGCCGTCGCCGTGCTGTTCGACCTTGATCACCTTGGTCTTGAAGCGTACGTCCAGCTCGTCACTCATGGCGCGCCGCGCCACTTCCAGCACCTCCGGATCGGACAGCTGGGCCACGCTGCCGCCCCGCGCGAAGATGGTCACGCGCACGCCCAGCCGCGCCAGCGCCTGGCCCAGTTCCAGCCCGATCACGCCGGTGCCGACCACGGCCACCGATGCCGGCAAGTCGTCCCAGTCAAACACCGCGTCGCTGGTGATCACCCGCGGACCGGCGGCGCGCCACTCGTCGGGCACGATGGGGGTGGAACCGGTGGCGATCACGAAGCGCTCCGCCTCGACGAGGGTGTGGTCGTCCACCTGCAGCCGGGTCGGGCCGAGGAAACGGGCGTGGCCGTGCAGCTTGTCTTCGGCCGGATACGCCGCCACGCTCTCGACCACGAAGCCGACAAAGCGATCGCGTTCGCTGCGCACCCGCGCCATCACCGCCTTGCCGTCGATGCGCACCTCACCGGCGTGCACGCCGAAGCCGGACGCCGCGTGCAGCATGTGCGCCGCGTCGGCCGCCGCAATGAGAAGCTTGCTGGGCATGCAGCCCACGCGCGCGCAAGTCGTGCCGTAGACATTGCTTTCGATCAGCAGCGTCTGCTTGCCGCCGGCCTTGGCGGCCCGATAGCCGGTCATGCCGGCTGTGCCTGCGCCGATGATGGCGACTTGGGTGCGTAGGGTTTTCATGCTGTCAGTCTACTCTCGTTTGCCTATCGTGTTTTACTTTGAGGCAAAACAGTATTAGTATGGCTTATCGTTTTCAAATTTTATAAGTTTGACTTATGGACAATCTGGACTACCGCGCGCTGGCCGTGCTGGACGCCGTGGTCGGCCAGGGCAGCTTCGACAAGGCCGCGCTGGCGCTCGGCATCAGCCAGTCGGCCGTATCGCAGCGCATCAAGGCGCTGGAGGATGCGGCCGGCCGCCTGCTGATCGTACGCGGCCAGCCGGCCCTGCCGACCGGGCTGGGCCAGCGGCTGGTGTCCCATTACCGCAACGTCAAGCTGATGGAAGCCTCGCTCGACATCGACCTCGGCAACAAGGTCAGCATGCCGGAGATTTCTCTGGCGGTCGATACGGTGAGCCTGGCGACCTGGTTTCCGCAGAGTCTGCAACCCTTGCTGTCGCCGCCACGCTGCCAGCTCGACATCCAGGTGGCGACGCGCGAGCTGGCGCTGCATCTGGTGCGCGAGGGCAGCGTATTCGGTTGCGTGGCGGCGGCCGGGGCCGATGATGTACGGCCGAACGGGCCGCAGGTGACACCGCTGGGCAGCATGCGCTTCGTCTGCGTGGCCACCAGGGTGTTTGCCGGACACTGGTTCGGCGACGGCTTTTCGGTGGAAGCGGCGCAGCTGGCGCCGGCCTTGGTCAGCGACCGCGACATGATGGACGCTTTCCTGCAACAGGCGCTGGACTGGCGCGGCGCCTATCCGCATCACACGCTGCCGTTGTCGGCGGCCAGCAGCGCATGCATCCATGGCAGCCTGGCATATGGCCTGATGCCGGCGGCGCAGGTGGCCGGCGCGCTGGCCGACGAGCGCCTGGTCGACCTGGCGCCAGGCCACCATATCGACGTGGCGCTGAACTGGCACGCATGGAACCTGGACACGCCGTTCACGCGCGCGCTGTCGGAACAGATCATCGCCACCGCCCGCCGTTATTTGCTCTAAATATCGAGCGGATCGACTTCCAGCGACCACTTCACGCGGCTTTTCAGGTCGCGCAGCGCGCGCATCCACTCCTTCAGGAACGCCTGCAGCGCCGGCCTGGACGGCGATTCGACCAGCAGCTGCGCGCGGTCCACATTGTGCACCCGCGTCATGGTCATGGGAATCGGATCGTTGATGGTGATGCCGGGATGTTCGAGACAATCGCGCGCCATGGCCAGGAATTCCAGCGCCGTCGCCAGCTCGCGCGCTTCCGCCCGCAACAGCGCCTGGAACAGATAGGGCGGCAGGGCGGCCTGCTCGCGCTCCTCCAGCAAGGCCGAGGCGAAGTGGTCGTAATCATGATGCACCACCGCGCCGTACAGCGGATGTTGCGGATAACGGGTCTGGATCAGCACCTCGCTCGGAATGCCGGCACGACCGGCGCGGCCGGCCACCTGCATCAGCTGCGCGAACAGGCGCTCGCTGGCGCGGTAATCCTGAGAAAACAGCGCCGTATCGGGATTCATGATGCCCACCAGCGTCAGCTTCTTAAAATCGTGGCCCTTGGCCACCATCTGCGTGCCGATCAGGATATCCACCTCGCCGCGGTGCACGGTATCGAACGCCTCCTGCGCGCTGCCCTTCTTGCGGGTGGAGTCGGCGTCGATGCGCAGCACGCGCGCTTCCGGGAACAGCGCCTGCAAGCCTTCCTCCACGCGCTGCGTGCCGCGTCCCAGCGGCTGCAGGTCGACGTTGCCGCAGGTCGGGCAATGGCGCGGGATGCGCATCTCCAGGCTGCAATGGTGGCAGCGCAGCCGATGTTCGGGACGGTGCAGCACCATGAACGACGTGCAGCGCGTGCATTCGCTGACCCAGCCGCAGGATTCGCAGCAGATCACCGGCGCATAGCCGCGTCGGTTCAGGAACAGCAGCGACTGCTCGCCCCGCTCCAGGCGCTGGCCGATCGCCGCTACCAGCGCCGCGGTCAGGCCGTCGGTGGGCTTGTCGCGCTCCATGTCGATCAGCTTCACCTGCGGCAGCACGGCGTTCCGCACCGCGCGCTCGCGCAACTCCAGCTTGCGGTAGCGGCCGGACTGCGCGTGGTGCCAGCTTTCCAGCGATGGCGTCGCCGAGCCCAGCACGATGGGAATCTGCAGCTGCCAGGCGCGCCATACGGCCAGATCGCGTGCCGAATAGCGCAGGCCTTCCTGCTGCTTGTAGGAAGGATCGTGTTCCTCGTCGATCACGATCAGCTTCAGCTGCGGCAGCGACGCCAGGATCGCCAGCCGCGTGCCAAGCACGATGCGCGCCTTGCCCTGATGCGCGGCCAGCCAGTGCAGCATGCGTTCGCCTTCCGACAGGCTGCTGTGCAGGGTCGCCAGCATCACGCCGGGGAAGCGGGCACGGATGTTGGCCTCCAGCTGGGGCGTCAGATTAATCTCCGGCACCAGGATCAGAATCTGGCCTTCCGCTTCGCGCGCCAGCACTTGCGCGCAGGCTTGCAGATAGACTTCGGTCTTGCCGCTGCCGGTCACGCCGTACAACAGCGTGGGCTGGAAGCCTTGGGCACCGCCGATCGCATCGGCCGCCTGCTGCTGCGAAGCATTCAGCACCGGCATATCGGCCGGCGCCGGATCGTGCGGCGCCGCCAGCTTGGCCAGCTTCTTGATCGCCCGGTCCAGCGCGACGGTGGTGCCTACGCGCAGATTCTTGGGCAATCCCGGCAGCGCCACCTCGCCCAGCGGCCGCTGGTAGTAATCGGCGGCAAAGCCGGCCAGCGCCAGCCACTGCGGCGACAACGGAGACAGCTGGGCCCGCACCGCCAGCGCATCCTTCAACTTATCCACCGGCACATCGGTCTGCTCAGCCACGCCGACGATCAGCCCGACCACCTCGCGATGCGCGAACGGCACCAACGCCAGCTGGCCTGCGTGCGGCCGGTCGGCCGGCTCGCATTGCCACCGGTAATCGAAAACCGCGTTGAGCGGCGTATCGATGGCGATTTGCAGGATGCAAGGCCGTGGATTATTCATGCTGCACCTTGCAAAAATATCGATGCTGTATGTATCCACAGTTTCTGTGGATAACTTTGTGGACAATGGAAACTTAACCCCCGGAAAGCACTGACATCCATGTTGGTATCATCGAAAACCGGGTCGAAAGTCAAAATTTTTTCTCTTTAAAATCAGTTACTTAAAAAACGCTTCCCAGCGGGCCGGAAAACCCCGTCGCTGGCTGTCCGCTGTGTATAAGTGAAGTATTTACGATGCTTTTTTTGTTCAAATCACGCTGTTTTCAGTGCATTACAGTCAATACTGCACAGCACAAGAGCACCGAATTTTAAGCTTATGCTCTGCTGACGCTTTGCGGCTTGACAACCAACTTGGCAAGGCTGCCATTTTTGCCTAAAAATCGTGCAATGCAACAGAAATTTAAGTCTAAATAGCAATATTACGGCTAAGTCACGGTTTACTAAGTCATTTTATTTTTTATCCACAGTTTTTGTGGATAACTTTGTGGAAAATGAAGAAACAAATCGGATTGTTACCTCTATCAGGGTTTACAAGCTGTCAAATCCGCCCTCTATAGCCGCAGATTTTATGCTTGCGAATCAAGTACTTGCAAGATGCCACGCAGCTAAAAGTAGCCCACAGGCAGTTATTTCAGGAGCAAATAAAATTGTGCATAAGTTGCCCTGCATAGTCCCTTCGCACCAATGAAAAAGGGGCCAGTTTCCGTCGAAACCGGCCCCTTATGCACCAGTCGATCAGGCCGAGCGCAGCTGCTTGCCGTAGTTGTGCACAGCCGCCACCATGGCCGCCACATTTTCCGGCGGCGTGAACTGCGAAATGCCGTGACCCAGATTAAAGACATGGCCGCTGCCGTTGGCGTCCGGCTTGCCGAAGGCGTCCAGCACCTTGTGCACTTCCGCCGTGATCTGTTCCGGGCTGGCGAACAGGATGGCCGGATCCAGATTGCCCTGCAGCGCGACCTTGTGGCCGACCAGCCGGCGCGCCAGGGTCAGATTGGCGGTCCAGTCCAGGCCCAGCGCGTCGGCGCCGATGTCGGCGATCTGCTCGATCCAGTGGCCGCCGCCCTTGGTGAAGACGATGGCTGGGATCTTCACGCCATCCTTCTCGCGTTTCAGCAGCGACAGCACCTGCTGCATGTACTTCAGCGAAAATTCCTGATAAGCGCCATCGGCCAGCGCGCCGCCCCAGGAATCGAAGATCATGACCGCCTGGGCGCCGGCGTCGATCTGCGCGTTCAGGTACTCGGCCACGGCGCGGGCGTTCACGTCCAGCACGTGGTGCATCAAGTCCGGGCGGTTGTACAGCATCTTCTTGATGGTGTGAAACTCGCGCGAGCCTTCGCCTTCCACCATGTAGCAGGCCAGCGTCCAAGGGCTGCCGGAGAAGCCGATCAGCGGCACACGGCCGTTCAGCTCTGTGCGGATCTGCGTCACCGCCTTGAACACATAATCGAGCGAACCGGGCTCGGGCAGGCGCAGCGCATGCACATCAGCCTCGGTTTTCAGCGGACGCTCGAATTTCGGTCCTTCGCCCTCGACGAAATGCAGGCCCAGGCCCATGGCGTCGGGCACGGTGAGGATATCCGAGAACAGGATGGCGGCATCCAGCGGGAAGCGGTCCAGCGGCTGGATCGTGACCTCGGTGGCGTAATCCGGATTGGTGGCCAGGCCCATGAACGAGCCGGCCTTGGCGCGCGTGGCGCGGTATTCGGGCAGATAGCGTCCAGCCTGGCGCATCAGCCACACCGGGGTGTACTCAGTCGGCTGGCGCAACAATGCGCGCAGGAAGGTGTCATTCTTGAGCGGGGCAAATTGTGGCATGGAAGACAATCAAAAGCGATGAAAGAACTATTATCCCATCAAATCCGGGGTCAGGTCTTCCATTGCGTCACGGCCCCAGCCGTAGCGGCCGCTAC
>NZ_SPVG01000014.1 GCF_004614165.1 Duganella callida
GCGTTTACAACAGGTTCATCCCGGTAATCCGCGATGAACCTTTTTTTTCGCCTTCTCATAGGAGAAATGGCAAATCTGACATCTGCCGCTGTCCAGCAAAATCCGTTCCCATTTAGCTAACAAAGGTGGAAAGAAGGTGGATAGATCCATGGCCTTCCGGATCAACAACCTCTCTGCTCTGACCGTTCACAGCCTTGAACTGCGCGGCCTGTACGGCGACGGCGGCGGGCTGTGAATGGAATCGCCGCGACGGGGCCGAAAGCTGAGTGTTTCGTTTCTTCAAAAAAACAATCAATTTAGCTGTTTTATGGGTATTTGACGAATACCTGCTATACGCGTAATCTGTATATATTCGTTATACGGGTAAAATGCGGGAAACATCTCATGAAGCAAATTCTTTCGCTCTCTAAACAGTTGGGGCTGCTTCTTCAGTCGGCGCGAAAGGCCACTGGGCTTTCGCAGACGCAACTCGCGCAACGTCTGGGTATCAGCCAAAGCCGTATGTCTGCAATGGAACTGGACCCGGGATCGATCAATGTCGAGCAACTGCTGGCCTTGCTAGCAGCACTGGATTACGAGCTGATAGTGCAGCCGAAAAACGGTGATGCCGAAATGCGTGGATCAGCCACGCCGGAATGGTAAGCCATGGGACGCAAATCGCACTCGCGCTCGTTGTCGGTCTGGAGTAACGGCGAGCGTGTAGGAACCTGGACCATCCCCACGCGTGGCGAAACACAGTTCCTCTACGATAAGGCGTGGCGGGCGTCGGCGGTGGGAAGGCCGCTGTCGCTGTCGTTGCCCTACACCGGCGACCAGCCATTGCGGGGCGATGTCGTCCGCGATTTCTTCGACAACTTGCTGCCCGATAGCGAACCTATCCGCAAACGTCTGGCATCGCAGTACAAGCTGGCGTCCATCGAGGCGTTCGATTTGTTGCAGGAAATCGGCAGAGACTGCGTTGGCGCGGTCCAGTTGCTGAAGGAGGATGAGGCGCCCACCAACGTCAAACGCATCGATGGCAGTCCGATGTCCGAGGAGGACGTTGAGCGGCATCTGATTCGGCTGAGGCAGTCGGGACCGCTGGGGCGCGGCGAGGATGCCGACGACCTGCGCATCTCGCTGGCTGGTGCGCAGGAAAAGACCGCTTTGCTGTGGCATGAAGGCGGGTGGATGCGCCCGCACGGATCGACGCCAACCACCCACATACTCAAATTGCCATTGGGGCTGGTCGGCCACCGCAAGGCGGACCTGACCGCGTCGGTAGAGAACGAATGGTTGTGCATGAACCTGCTGGCGGAATTCGGCCTGCCGGTTGCCAGGACCGCCATCTTGAATTTTGGCAGCCAGACGGTGCTCGGTGTTGAGCGTTTCGACCGTCGAATGCACCCGTCCGGGAAATGGATCATGCGCTTGCCGCAGGAGGACTTCTGCCAGGCCCTTGGGGTGCCGTCGCAGTTGAAGTACGAGAGCGACGGCGGTCCGGGCCTGGCAGATCTGGCTGCGGTGTTGCGCGGATCCGAGCGAGCGCGAGAGGATCTTACGACGCTGCTGACCAGTCAGGTGCTGTTCTGGCTGATGGCGGCGCCGGATGGTCACGCCAAGAACTTCAGCATCCATTTGCTGCCGGGTGGTCGCTATGCATTGGCACCGCTTTACGATGTCATGTCGATCTGGCCGCTTGAGGGAGGCGGGGCGAATCAATATTCCCTGCACAAAGCCAGGATGGCCATGGCGATGTTGGGCAAGAACAAGCATTATCGATTCTCATACGTGCAGCGTCGACACTTCAACAGCACTGCCGCCAGGTACTTCCTGCGCACCGATGCGGAAGACATCATCGAGAGGGTGCTGGCGAAGACCCGCGGTGCGATCGAAGCGGTCGCTGCTCGGCTGTCACCGGGATTTCCTGAGCGCGTAGCCGCGACGATTTTTGCTGGCATCGAGCGATCCGCAATGCACTTGCGTGGGTGAAGTCCTCGTCATGGCAGGGCTTCGCACACCGGTACGTGTGGAGATGTCCGGTTGGGGGCTGCAGCAACTTCCAGCATCACATAAATCCATGAGCGATCGCGTTTAGCCGCAAGGCGTCGCGTTTGACTTGAGATTGCTCAGCAATTCTGGGAGACTGAGCGGGTGGCCGGAAGGGAGCGCGATGGGACGTTTAGCTTCGACTTTACTGCTTTATTTTTGCGCCTTATTGGCGCATCCGTGTGCGTTGGCGGTCGATTCTTCTTCCTGTGAGGAAGGGCCGTTTTCAACCCAGCCGTCGCCGCCAAAGGATAACCCGTGGGCGCGAGCCAGGGCGATCCGTGAACTGGCGACGGTGGATAGTCAGCAGCCGCCGGAAATCACACGCATCAAAAATGGCCTGGTGTATGTCAGTGTGGGTATCCCGCCGGGCCTGGGCATCCTGAAGGAAGGCTGGTTTGCTTACGACATCGATCGGGCAATTTTTGTTT
Organism: Duganella callida; assembly: GCF_004614165.1. Classification (GTDB taxonomy): domain Bacteria; phylum Pseudomonadota; class Gammaproteobacteria; order Burkholderiales; family Burkholderiaceae_D; genus Rugamonas; species Rugamonas callida. The sequence goes on from NZ_SPVG01000014.1 coordinate 2,460, forward strand.
CGGTCGAAGGCAGGTCGTATGACGGCGCCCGGCCCAAACCCGATCATCCGGTCGGCCGCAATCAAATGGATCGCTACGTACATAATGGGAAAGATCTCCGTCGTGCAGAGCGCGTCACGGTCATTCCTGCCAGTGCGGCCTACGCCAAAAATTTCGCTTGCATGATTAACGCCTTGTCGAACGCCCACAAGCGCCAGGATGGCACGCGCGCCCGTACGCTGCCTCCTGCCGATGCCTTTGGTTATCTCAACATGGTCGTCAATGGTGACGTCGTGCGTTTCAAAGCGGATGAGCATGGGACCGCAAAACAATCGGAAGCGCTCGTACATGCCTTGCGGGAGATTTTCCATCCGGAGCATCGGGTGTCGCTTTTAGCACCTTGATCTCGACAAACAGCTACGGCATGATTGACTGATTGCTCACATTGGGTGACTATTGGTACCTTAACTTTTGATAGGATGATCATCATGTCGCAAGGCCCTTATTTTCTGGCTGGTATCTGTGCCGTCGTGCTGACCGCTTGTGCGGCGCCGGAATCCAATCCGCCGGCAACGGGGACGCAGACTGCCGCGGCGACCAAGTGCGTGGTGCCGGAAGCTGTGACCGGCAGTTCCATCCGCAAGGGTTGCGCGCCCACTGGCGATGTCAAGAGCGTCGACCCACGCGACTTCCGCGATTCGATGCAAAACACCGCGACCCAGTCCACGGTCAAGTAAATCACTGCGCATGGCCGCTTGACCGGGCGCCTGACTGATGTAACTATTAGTTACTTCAACTTTTCAGGAACATCATCATGGCGGCAGCTTCTTGTTTTTTCACTGGTATCTGTGTCCTGGTGCTCGCCGGTTGCGCGGCCACTGAGCCGGCGGCCGATGACGCGCCCAAGGTGGCCGCATCCGCCAGGTGTTTGTCGCAGGATGCGCCGACCGGCTCGTACATCAAACGCGGTTGCGGCGCGCCTTCCGACGCTCAGCCAGTCGATGCCGGCCAATTCCTCAATACCCTGCAAACCTCCGGTGTGCACACCGGTTCCGTGCGCTAAGAAAAGATGTGGTATCATGATTTTAATTAGGACTCCTACTTTAATTGATCATGAACTGCATCGCTCTCTATCACCTTGGATTTGAAGACCTGGGCGCCTTTGCCGCACCGCTGGAAGAGGCCGGTTACAGCATCCGCTACCAGCACGCCGGCACGCCGCTGACCGAGGCGCAATGGCGCGACACCGACCTGATCGTCATGCTGGGCGGTCCGATCGGCGTCAACGATACGGCCCTGTATCCGTGGCTGGCGGACGAGATTGCCGGCGTCAGGCTGCGCCTGCAATTGGACAAGCCTTTGCTGGGCATCTGCCTGGGTGCACAGCTGATGGCGCACACGTTGGGCGGCGAAATACGGGCGCGGGTAGCCGGCAAGGAAATTGGCTGGGCGCCAGTCGAGGTGACGGCGGAAGGTCCGCTGGCGCATCTGCGCGGCGTGCCGGTGCTGCACTGGCACGGCGACAATATTCATTTGCCGCCGCAGGTGTCGTCGGCGGCATCGACGCCGGGGACGCCGTGCCAGGCGTTCCAGAGCGGGAAGGCCTTGGGCATCCAGTTTCACGCGGAGTTCGCGCCGGCGGCGCTGGAGCAGTGGCTGACCGGCCACGCGGTCGAGCTCCAGCACGCCGGCGTCGATCTGGCGCAGCTGCGACACGATACACAGCGCTACGGCGATCAGCTGGTTCAGGCCGGCCGCGCGCTGCTGCGTGCATGGCTGGACAGCCTCGCCCAGCCGGCGGCCAAGGCCGTCCTGTATCACGATGGCTGCAAAGTCTGCCTCGATATCGCCCGGCGTTTCGCCGGTGAAATGCCGGCGCTGGACATCGTCGACCTGAGCTTGCAGCCGCAATTGAAGGCTCGCGCCGAAGCGCTGGGCGTGGTGGCGCTGCCTAGTCTGGTGATCGGCGGCAAAGTATTGCCGGTCTCGCCGCATTCGCAGCTGGCGGACATCGGCACGGAAGGGCATTGATGGGCGTGACGCTGTCCGCGCTGTTTGTCGGTCCGGTTCAGCCGCAGGCGCGTCGCGGCCATGCCGACGTGTCCAGCGGTATCGTCAAGACGTCACAGGCGGACCGCATTGCCTGCAAGGTGGTTTGGACGCTCCCCATTCTATGATCGAAACGGTCCAGCCGGCCGTTGATGGCCTGCAACTGAGTGTCCACATATTCTTTTTCGCTCTGCGCATTCATTGGATCATTGTGCGCCGGATTTCGGCGGCGAGTTCGATCTGGGATCAACGGTGTTTAACCAGAAATCGTAATGCATTTATCATCAGCCCAGACCCAACAGGCGTGAGGATGCAGCGATATGAACGATCTCAGCGACATCAGTTATTCCCGGCGTAATTTACTCATTGCAGGCGCCTTGTCGGCGACCTCGACGGCGCTACCGTTGGTGGCCGACGCCCAGCCCGCCGCGCCGCCACCGCCGGCGCCGCCTCCCTCCATCGTCAAATTCACGGTCCAGGTGAACGGCCAGCCGCACACGCTGGAAGTCGACACCCGCACCACCTTGCTCGATGCCTTGCGTGAACATCTGCATCTCACCGGCACCAAGAAAGGCTGCGACCACGGCCAATGCGGCGCTTGCACGGTGATCGTCGATGGCCGCCGCATCAATTCCTGCCTGACGCTGGCGGTGATGCACGAGGGCGCCAAGGTCACCACCATCGAGGGGCTGGGCACGCCGGACAAGTTGCATCCGATGCAGGCCGCCTTCGTCAAGCACGATGGCTACCAGTGCGGCTACTGTACCCCCGGCCAGATCTGTTCGGCCGTGGCGGTACTCGATGAAATCAAACAGGGCATCCCCAGCCATGTCAGCGCCGACCTGAACGCCAAGCCTTTGCTCAACGAAACCGAGCTGCGCGAGCGCATGAGTGGCAATATCTGCCGCTGCGGCGCCTACTCGAACATCATCGACGCCATCACCGAGGTGTCGGGGAGGGCGGCATGAGAGCGTTCACCTATCAGCGCGTGCAGTCGCCGGCCGAGGCGGCCGCTGCGGCGGCGCGCACGCCGGGCGCGAAATTCATTGCCGGCGGCACCAATTTGCTCGATCTGATGAAGCTGGAGATCGAGACGCCCACCCATCTGATCGACGTCAACGGCCTGGCGCTGGACAAGATCGAAGCCACGCCCGGCGGCGGCCTGCGCGTCGGCGCGCTGGTGCGCAATACCGACCTGGCGGCCGACCAGCGCGTGCGCCGCGATTACGCGGTGCTGTCGCGCGCGCTGCTGGCCGGCGCCTCGGCGCAGCTGCGCAACAAGGCCACCACGGCCGGCAACCTGCTGCAGCGCACGCGCTGCCCGTACTTCTACGACACCAATCAGCCGTGCAACAAACGCCAGCCCGGCAGCGGCTGTTCGGCCATCGGCGGCTACAGCCGCAACCATGCGATCCTGGGCGCCAGCGCGGCCTGCATCGCCACCCATCCGAGCGACATGGCGGTCGCCATGCACCTGCTCGATGCCACCGTGGAGACGGTCAATCCCGACGGCGCCACGCGCACCATTCCGATCGCCGACTTTCACCGACTGCCCGGCAACACGCCGCAGGTCGAGCACGCACTGGCGCCGGGCGAGCTGATCACCGCGGTGACGCTGCCCAAGCCCTTGGGCGGCAAGCATTTCTACCGCAAGGTGCGCGACCGCGCCTCGTACGCCTTCGCGCTGGTCTCGGTGGCGGCGGTGGTGCTGCCCGACGGCAGCGGCCGCGTGGCGCTGGGCGGCGTCGCGCACAAGCCGTGGCGCGTGCCGGCCGCCGATGCCAGCGTGCCGCAAGGTGCCAAGGCAGTGGCCGAACAACTGCTGGCCGGCGCCAAGCCGAGTGCCGAAAGTTCCTACAAGATTCCACTGATCGAGCGCACGCTCGCGTCCGTGTTGGCCGATGCCAAGAAAGGGTGACGACATGAAATTTGATACGCCTGCCACCACCAATCCCATCGATCAGCTGAAAGTCATCGGTCATCCGACCGACCGCATTGACGGTCCGTACAAGACCACCGGCACCGCCACTTACGCTTACGAGCACCACAAGGAAGCGCCCAACGCCGCCTACGGCTACGTGATCGGCGCAGGCATCGCCAAGGGCCGCATCACTTCGCTGGACACCAGCGCGGCGCAGCGCGCGCCGGGCGTGATCGCCATTGTCACGGCCGAGAACGCAGGCAAGCTGGACAAGGGCGACTTCAACACCGCCAGGCTGCTGGGCGGACCGGAGATTCAGCATTACCACCAGGCGATCGCGCTGGTGGTGGCGGAAACCTTCGAGCAGGCGCGCGCGGCGGCGCAGCTGGTGCGGGTCGAGTACAGCAAGCAACAGGGCGCCTACGATCTGGCCAAGGCCCGCGACGGCGCCAAACAGCCCGACGACAAGGACGCCAAGGACAAGAAGACCGGCAATTTCGAGACCGCCTTCCCGGCCGCGCCGGTGCGGCTGGACGCCACCTACACCACGCCCGATCAATCGCACTGCATGATGGAACCACATGCTTCGATCGCCGCGTGGGACGGCGACAAGCTGACGGTCTGGACCTCGAACCAGATGATCAACTGGGGCAAGGGCGACCTGGCCAAGACGCTCGGCATCCCCAAGGACAAGGTGCGGCTGATGTCGCCGTACATCGGCGGCGGTTTCGGCGGCAAGCTGTTCCTGCGCGCCGAAGTGGTGCTGGCGGCGCTGGGCGCCAGGCAGGCGAAGCGGCCGGTCAAGGTTGCGCTGCAGCGGCCGCTGATGATGAACAACACCACGCACCGTCCGGCCACCATCCAGCGCATCCGCATCGGCTGCAGCCGCGAGGGCAAGATCACCGCCATCGGTCATGAAAGCTGGTCCGGCGACCTGCCGGACGGCAAACCGGAAACCGCCGTGCAGCAGACCCAGTTGCTGTATGCCGGTCCCAACCGCATGACCAAAATGCGGCTGGCCGTGCTCGATCTGCCCGAGGGCAACGCCATGCGCGCGCCCGGCGAGGCGCCCGGCCTGATGGCGCTGGAAATCGCCATCGACGAGATGGCCGAAAAGCTGAAGATGGACCCGATCACCTTCCGCATCATCAATGACACCACCGTCGATCCGGCCAAGCGCGAGCGCAAGTTCTCGACGCGCCGCTTCGTCGACTGCCTGCGCCTGGGCGCGCAGCGCTTCGGCTGGGACAAGCGCAATCCGCAGCCGGGCCAGACGCGCGACGGCCGTTGGCTGATCGGCATCGGCATGGCCTCGGCCTTTCGCAACAACCTGGTGCAGAAATCCGGCGCGCGCGTCAGGCTCGACAGCAAGGGCATGGTCACGGTGGAAACCGACATGACCGACATCGGCACCGGCAGCTACACCATCATCGCCCAGACCGCGGCCGAGATGATGGGCGTGCCGCTGCAACAGGTCACGGTCAAGCTCGGCGACTCGGACTTCCCGGTGTCGGCCGGTTCGGGCGGGCAGTGGGGCGGCAACAGTTCCACCGCCGGCGTGTACGCGGCCTGCGTCAAGCTGCGCGAACTGGCGGCGCAGAAGCTGGGGCTGGATCCCACCAAGGCCGAGTTCGTCGGCGGCGCGGTGCGTGCCGACGGCCGCAGCTTCCCGCTGACCCAGGCCGCCGCCAACGGCGAGCTGACCGGCGAGGACACCATGGAGTACGGCGATCTCGACAAGAAGTACCAGCAATCCACCTTCGGTGCCCATTTCGTCGAGGTGGCGGTCGACATGTACACCGGCGAGCCGCGCATCCGCCGCATGCTGGCGGTGTGCGCGGCCGGCCGCATCCTGAATCCGAAATCGGCGCGCAGCCAGGTGATCGGCGCCATGACCATGGGGGCCGGCGCGGCGCTGATGGAAGGGCTGGTGATCGACCAGCGCGCCGGCTTCTTCGTCAATCACGACCTGGCCAGCTACGAGGTGCCGGTGCATGCCGACATCCCGCACCAGGAAGTGATTTTCCTCGATGAGACCGATCCGATTTCGTCGCCGATGAAAGCCAAGGGCGTAGGCGAGCTGGGCATTTGTGGCGTCGGCGCGGCGGTGGCCAACGCGATCTACAACGCCACCGGCGTGCGCGTGCGCGACTATCCCATCACGCTCGATAAGCTGATCGGTAAAATGCCGGAAGTCTGAGATGGTGCTATGCTGAAGGCACGTTCTGTAAGGAGGATGACATGTCTGCTACTCATGACACCTACACGCGCAAGCAAGGGTTGAAGAAAACCTATGACGTCGAATACACGGCCTTGCGCTACAAGATTTCCCTCGGCGACAAGGTCTTGAAGGACATCCACCTGAGCCTGCAGTCGGCGCCGGTGCTCGATCCGGAAGTGGCCTGGCGCCACGCTGTGGCCGATATCGAGAACCTGCGCGGCATGACCGAGCAGTAGCGCTCAGGCCATCACGTCGACCAGGGTGCCGACGGCAGCGCCGTCCGGCTGTTCGGCTGCTTGCCCGACGGCGGGCTGGGACGCCGACGGCGCCGCTTGCTGTTGCTGCTGTTGCTGTTGTTGCTGCTCGGTTTGCTCAGGCTGGTCGACGCGGGTCAGCTTGATGCTGCGGTCGGCGTTGTCCTGAAGCATGGCCTGTTGCAGCGCCGCGATCTGTTCTTCGATCCGGCTGATCTGCTGCTGCAGGAACACGCGTTTCTGGATCGCTTCCTTGCTGTCGTCATCTTGCAGCGCGTTCAATTGCTCGCCCAATGCCATTTCCTGCTTTTGCAGGCCTTGGATCTGCTTCATCAGCGCGGCGCGCACGGTGGTGGTTTCGGTACGGGACGACGGACTCTGGGTGGCGCTGCTGCTGCGGTAGGCTGAAATAACATTCATGACGATAATCCTTTTGCCAAGTTTGTAAAAGGTCTATCGGCACGGCGAAAGAAATCTTTAGCTGCCGCAGCCGGCCGGCAACTGGACCTGGTCGCGCGCCTGCACGCCCATCAGTTCAGGCCGGTCGTAAGGGATGTAATTCATCCAGAACCACGGCAGGCAGGTGTTGCCATAGACGTAGTCGATGACCGGATAAAACATGTGCTCCGCGTTGGAGCTGTTGCTGAGCATGACGATGCCCTTGCGCAGCTGCAGGAAGCCGAGCGCGACATTGTTGGTGCCGTCGTCGTTGCCTTCCTTGAAGAAGGCCAGGCCCAGCGGCGAGCGGTACAGTGGCCAGCCCAGGCCGATCGACAGGCCGATCTTGCGCCACAAGTCCGTTTCGCCCGGCCAGTGCGACGGGAACTGCTGCGGCGAGACGATCGCCAGTTGCGGCGACAGCATCTCCTGGTGAGCGGCGGCCGACAGCCCCTCGCCGCGCAGCACGCCGGCCAGAAAGCTGGCGTAATCGTCGAGCGTGGTGTCCATGGAGCCGGCGGCGCGCGCGTTGCCGCGGCGCTTGTGGGCGATCGCCGTGCCGTCCTGGGCGTAATGGGTGGCCTCGCGGCCCTCCCATTCCTTGCGCCACACCATGCTGCTGTCGCGCATCTGGAAACGGTCGAAAATGCGCTGCTGCATCAGCGTTTGCAGTGGCGTGCCCGTGCGCTCCTCGATCACCAGCTGCAGGAGGTTCAGCCCCTCGCCCGAATACACGTAGCGGCTGCCGGGCGCGTATTTGAAATCGAGTTTCTGGTCATCGTTGATGTAGCGCCAGTTGAGCAGGCCGCTGGTGTGCGACAGCAGCATGCGCGGCGTCAGCAGTTTCCAGCGCGGGTCGTCCTTCAGGTCGGCGTAGGCGGGATAATCGGGCAGCGGCTTGCGCAGCAAGGCGGGCAGGGTGGCGTCCAGCGACAGCAGTTTTTCGTCGACCAGCTGCATCACCATGTAGGCAAACGCCGCCTTGGTGAGCGAGGCGCCGTACATGATGGTGTCGGTGCGCAGCGGCTGCCGCTTGTCGACGTTGGCGTAACCGTAGGCCTGGCGGTAGCTGACCTGGCCGTCTTCGATCAGGGCCAGCGCCAGGCCCGGCACGTGGGCCGCGTCCATCAGGCGCCGGATTTCCGCGTCCAGCTGCTGTGGTGGTCGTTGTGCCTGCGCGGCGCAGACCGACAGGAGCAAGGGCAGGAGCAGCAGCGCGCGGGGTGTCATGGTCAGCGTATCCTTGGTTGGGCCGCGAACCAGGGCGTCATGCGCCGTATGGCCTCGGCAATTTCGGGTGTGGAGACGGCAAAGCTGAAGCGGATGAAGTGCCGGCCATCGACCGGATCAAAGTCGATGCCGGGCGCGCTGGCGACGCCGGTGTCCTGCAGCAGCTGCTTGCAGAAGCCCAGGCTGTCGTCGGTCAGGTGGGCGATGCTGGCGTAGATGTAGAACGCGCCGTCGGGCGGCGCCACCGTGGTCAGGCCCAGCGCGGGCAGGGCAGCCAGCATCAGGCGGCGGTTCTCGCGGTAGACGTCGATGTGGCTTTCCAGTTCATCGAGCGCGTCGAAGGCGGCCAGGCCGGCGTGCTGGCTCAGCGAGGGCGCGGTCAGGAACAGGTTGCCGCAGTACGCTTGCGCGCGCTCGACATGGCCGGCTGGCGCCAGCAGCCAGCCCAGGCGCCAGCCGGCCATGCTGAAGTATTTGGAGAAGCTGCTGACCACCAGCGCCTGCGGTTCGTACGCCAGCAAGGTCTGCGCCGGTTCGACATAGCTGAGGCCGTGATAAATCTCGTCGGACAGGATGCGGATGCCGCGCGCGCGGCACACGGCCACGATGGCTTGCAGTTCCTCGGCGCGTATCAAGGTGCCGGTCGGGTTGGCGGGCGAGGCGACGATCACGCCCTGCGGCGCCGGTTCGACGGCGGCCAGCGCGGCGGCCGTCAGCTGGAAGCCGACTTCCGCGCCGCAGGCAATTTCCACCGGCTGCATGCGCAGCGCCTTCAGCGTGTTGCGGTAGGCGACATAGCCGGGGCGGGCCATGGCGATGCGGTCGCCGGGCGTGAACATCGAGCTCAGCGCCAGCACCAGCGCGGGCGAGGCGCCGCAGGTCAGGATGAAGCGGTCGGCGTCGACCTGCACGCCGTAGCGCTCCCGGTAAAACTGCGCCAGCCGCTGCTTCAGCGGCGCGCTTTCCCAGTAGCCCATGGCTTCCTGGTCGAGCACGGCATGGGCCCTGGCGATGGCGGTGGTCGGCGCGCCGGTGGACGGCTGGCCGAATTCCATGTGGATGATGGACCGTCCATCGGCCTTGAGCGCGTGGGCCTGGCGGCTGATGGCCAGGGCGTGGAAGGGTTCAAGTTCTGCGTTCATATGATCGATTATACTGTTGCCTGTTACATAAAAACAGCGAAGGTTCAGGCAGGTATGGTAATACGTTGGAAGCGATGGGGCATAGGCGCGGCAAGTGCGCTGGGCGTGTATGCGGCGGCGGGGTTCTGGTTGCTGCCTGCTGTCATCAAAAGCCAGCTTCCGCGGTTTGCCGAGTCCGAGCTGGAGCGCAAGGCCAGCATCGCCGAACTGAGTTTCAATCCCTTCACGCTGCGGCTGGAGGCGAAGGATCTGCGTCTGACCGAGGCTGACGGCGCACCGCTGTTCGGCGTCGGTGGCCTGGCGGTGGAGATGCAGTGGCGCTCGCTGTTGCGGCGCGCCTGGAGTTTTGCCGAGATCCGCGTCACGCAGCCGTCGGTGCAGTTGGCGATCGCCAGGGACGGCCAGTTCAACATCGCCGCCTTGCTGGCGACGCTGGACAAGCACAAGAAGAAAGAAGACCAGGACAGCGGCATGCCGCGTCTGATCATCGAACATTTCGCGCTGGAACAGGGCCAGGTGGCCATGCACGATCAGCATGCCGGCTACACCGATACCTTCAAGCCGATCACCTTTGCCCTGAATAATCTGAGCACGCTGCCGGACGAAAACGGCGATTACACGCTGAGCGCCGACGCCGGCCTGGGCGGCAAGCTGCGCTGGAAGGGCGTGGCGTCGGTCAGCCCGATCGCGGGCAATGGACTGCTGACGCTGGAGAATGTGGCGTTGCCGGGCATGGCGGCGTATCTGAAGTCGTTCTCGCGGATCGTGGTCGCGGATGGCCGGCTGTCGGCCCGGCTGCCGTACAAGTTCGCTTACAAGGAGGGCAGGCTGGATGCGCGTCTGGATGGCGCGGCGCTGGACTTGAACGATTTGGCGCTCAAGCGCGCGGGTGCGGCGGCACCATTCGTACAGTTGAAGCAGCTGGCCGTCACCGATGTCGGGGTTGATTTGCTGAAGCAGTCGGCGCAGGCCGGCGGCCTGCAGTTGAACGGCGGCGCGCTCAATGTACGGCGCGATGCGCGCGGCGAGCTGGATGTCGCCGGCCTGATGCTGCCGACGCCGGCCGGCACGGCGGCCCGCGCTTCGGCCGCGGCCGCGAAGGCGGCGCCCGCACCCGCGGAAGGCCACGGCTGGAAGCTGGCGGTCAAGCAGATTGGCCTGAATGGCGTGGCGCTGAGCTACGTCGATGAGACTGTCTCACCCGCACTCAATGTACGCAGCGACAGCGCCAACCTCAAGCTTGCGCTGCGGCTGGATACCGCCGGCGCACTGCAGCTGCACATCGCCGACGCCGCTTTCGCCATGGAGAACGTGGCGATGGGCAGCGGCGCGCTGGCGCCGCTCAAGCTGTCGCGCATCGGTTTCGATGGCGGATCGCTGGACCTGGCGGCGCGCAAGGCCAGTCTGGGCCGGCTGTACGCCGATGGTGGCCAGCTCGACCTGTCGCGCGACGCCGAGGGACAGTTCGTGTTCATGGCGGCGTTGCCGAAGCCGGGCGCCGCCAGCGCCTCCGCCACGTCCGTCCCGACCGCTGCCTCCACGCCCTGGACCGCCAGCATCAAGTCCGTTGAACTGAACAAATTCGGCGCGCGTTACGATGACGCCACCAATGGCATCAAGCTCAACCTGCAGGATTTCAAGCTGAAGGTGGCCGACGTCGGCACCGATCTGAAGAAGCCGCTGGCCTTCCAGGGCGGCGTCAGTCTGCGCGAAGGCGGGCAACTGGGTGCGCAAGGCAAGCTGGTGCCATCGACCGGCGCGCTGGACGCCGACCTCAAATTGAGCGGGCTGGCGCTGGCGCCCGTGCAACCGCTGCTGAGCAAATACGTCAAGCTGAAAATCGCCGCTGGCGCGATCAATGCCCAGGGCCGGCTGCGCACCGGCGCCGGCGGCAGCAAGACCGATCCGGCGCTGCGCTACGACGGCGCGTTCGAAGTGGCCAGCCTGGCGCTCAACGAGGAAGATAACGATCCCTTCGCCCACTGGAAATCGGTGGGAGCCGACAAGCTCAGGCTGACTGTCTCGCCGAACCTGCTGGATGTGGCCGAGCTGCGCCTGGTGGAGCCGAATGCGATCCTGATCATCGAAAAGGACCGCAGCTTGAACGCCCAGCGCCTGCTGGTGGAGCAACCCGCTGCGGCCGCCGTCTCCGTACCGGCGGAGCGGCCGCCCGCCGCCGAACCGTTCCCGCTGCGCGTGCGCCGCGTGCGCGTCCAGAACGCCAAGCTGGACTTCACCGATCTCAGCCTGCTGCCGCAATTCGCCGCCAGGGTGGTGGACCTGAACGGCGTGATCACCGGCCTGTCGACGCGGCGCGATGCGCGCAGCCAGATCGAGCTCGACGGTCGCGTCGACGAATACGGCCTGGCGCGCATCCGCGGCGAGCTGAACCCCTTCGTCCCGGCCGACAACACCGATGTCAACGTGGCGTTCAAGAACGTCGACATGGTGTCGGCTTCGCCGTACAGCATGAAATTCGCCGGCTACAAGATCGCCCAGGGCAAGATCTCGCTCGATCTGCAGTACAAGGTCCGCAACAACCGGCTGGACGGCAATAACCAGGTCGTGCTCGACAACCTGACACTGGGCGAACGCATCGACAGTCCGGACGCGCTCAAGCTGCCGCTGGAACTGGCGCTGGCCATCCTCAAGGACAGCAATGGCCGCATCGACCTCGGCATTCCGGTATCCGGCAATCTGAACGATCCCGCCTTCAGCTATGGCGCGGTAGTATGGAAAGCGCTGGGCAACATCATGAGCAAGGTGGTGACCTCGCCGTTCCGCGCCTTGGGCAAGCTGTTCGGGGTCAGCGGCGACAAGCTGGAAACGGTGGACTTCGACGCCGGCAGCGATGCCGTGCTGCCGCCGGAACGCGAGAAGCTGCGGCAGGTGGCGCAGATCCTGGCCAAAAAGCCGGACCTGAAGCTGAGCGTGCCGGGCCAGTACAACGCGGCCGCCGATGGCGCCGCACTGCGGGCGCAAGCCTTGCGCCGCGCGGTCGTGACCCGCGCCGACATCAAGCTGGGCGCCGATGAGCAACCGGGGCCGCTGGACATCGGCCAGCGCAAGATCCGCGGCGCGCTGCGTGACTTGTACGCCGAACGGTTTGGTGCCGCCGAGCTGGACAAGGAAAAGCAAGCGGCCGAGAACGCGCCCGCCACCAGCGCCGGCGCGGCCGCCGCCAGGCTGCCGGTATTGCAGCGCCTCGGCAAGCTGGTACAGGGCGAACCGCAGGTAGCCGATCCCACCGCGTTCTACGGCAAGCTGCAAACGCGGCTGGAGCAAAACCAGCCACTGCCGCCGGACGCCTTGCCGCAACTGGGCGCGCGACGCGCGGCGGCGGTGGCCGCCATCCTGCAACAGGCGGGCGCCGAGCCGGCGGCGGTGCGCACCGCCGTACCGGCCGCCATCGACGGCAATGGCGGCGAGGCCGGTCAGCCGGTCGCGCTCGAGCTGGAACTGACAAGCAAGTAAGATGACTGACGAAAAAAAGCACGCGGCCGGCCATCCCATGCTCGCCGCGCTGGCGCTGCTGTGCAGCCAGCTGTCCCTGAACGGCGGCGCGGCCGTGGCCAAACACTTGTTTCCCAAGATCGGCGTGGAAGGCGTGACCGCCTACCGCGTCGGCATTTCCGCGCTGATCATGCTGCTGATGTTCCGTCCCTGGCGCACGCGGCTGACCGGCCGGCAGGCGCTGAACGTCGCCATCTACGGCTCGGTGATCGGCCTGATGAATCTGCTGATCTACCGTGCCTTCAGCCATATCCCGATGGGCATCGCGGTGGCGATCGAGGTGGCGGGACCGCTGACGGTGGCGGTGATCTCCTCGCACCGGCTGCGCGATGTCGTGGCCGTGTGCCTGGCGGTGGCGGGGCTGTATTTCCTGCTGCCGATGCATGGCCAGGTCGATCAGCTCGATCCGGTGGGTGTCGCCTACGCGGCCGGGGCGGCGGTGTGCTGGGCGCTGTACATCGTGTTCGGCAAGCGGGTGTCGTCGGGATCGGGCGGGCAGTCGGTGGCGTGGGGCATGCTGGCGGCGTCGTTGTTCATCGTGCCGATCGGCGTGGCCCATGCGGGCGCGGCGCTGCTGACGCCGTCGTATCTGCTGATCGGCGCGGCGATTGCCGTGATGTCCAGCGCGGTGCCGTACACGCTGGAGATGCTGTCGATGCGCGCCTTGTCGCAACGCACTTTCAGCATGTTCAGCAGCGCCGCGCCGGCGATCAGCGCGCTGGCCGGCATGGTGGTGCTGGGCGAGCTGCTGAGCCCGACGCAGTGGCTGGCCATCGCCGCCATCGTGGCCGCCTCGGCGCTGACTTCCCTGCGCTAGTCCAGGCCGGCTCGGCATCAGACTGCCGCGCTGCCGGATTGTTGCGTTAATGACCAGTTCATGGCAGCATAGCCTCTTGATCAAGGAGGAGCCATGCAAGTCGCCCGCGCCCAACAACCGATTGCCGCCGCCGCCGTCACGCTGGTCTTGTGGATTTTGTGCGTGGCTGCCTTTCTGCCGCCGCTGTTGCAACACACGCTCGGCTCGCTGTTGCTGACCATCGCCGCCGGCATCGGCATCGCCATTTGCCTGGTGCTGCACCTGATCTTCATCGGCATCGCCGCCAGCCGTCTGGGCCGCTCGCCGGTGTTATGGGTAGTGATCGGCCTGATGTTCATGCCGATTGCCTCCATCATCGGCCTGATCATGTTCGAGTGGTTCAGCGACCAGGAGAAACAGGCCGCCGCATGAGCCGCTTGCCAATCATGGACGCGATCGTCTAGTATCGATCCCGGTGCAAATTGCACCGACGTCGCTCGGACGGTTCCGGGCGCTTACGTGAGACACTCCATGAACGACACTCCATCGTCGCGCAGCTTTGCGCGCATCGATCGCTTACCCCCATACGTTTTCAACGTCACCGCCGAGCTGAAGCTTGCCGCCCGCCGCCGTGGCGAAGACATCATCGACATGTCGATGGGCAATCCGGACGGCGCCACGCCGGCGCACATCGTCAGCAAGCTGGTCGACACCGTGCAGCGGCCGGACACCCACGGTTACTCGGCCTCCAAGGGCATCCCGCGGCTGCGCCGCGCCATCGCGCGCTGGTACCAGACCCGCTACAACGTCGAGTTCGATCCGGATTCCGAAGCCATCGTGACCATCGGCTCCAAGGAAGGGCTGGCGCACCTGATGCTGGCCACGCTCGATCAGGGCGACACCGTGCTGGTGCCGAATCCCAGCTACCCGATCCACATCTGGGGCGCGGTGATCGCCGGCGCCAACATCCGCTCGGTGCGCATGACGCCGGGTGTCGATTTCTTCGACGAGCTGGAGCGCGCGGTGCGCGAAAGCTACCCGAAGCCGAAAATGATGATATTGGGCTTCCCCTCGAACCCGACCGCCCAGTGCGTCGAACTGGAATTCTTCGAACGCGTGGTGGCGCTGGCCAGACAGCACAACATCCTGGTGGTGCACGACCTGGCGTATGCCGACATCGTGTTCGACGGCTGGAAGGCGCCGTCCATCATGCAGGTGCCGGGCGCGCGCGACGTCGCGGTGGAATTCTTCACGCTGTCGAAGAGTTACAACATGGCTGGCTGGCGGGTCGGCTTCATGGTCGGCAACAAGGAACTGGTGGCGGCGCTGGCGCGCATCAAGAGCTACCACGACTATGGCAGCTTCACGCCGGTGCAGGTGGCGGCGATCGCCGCGCTGGAAGGCGACCAGGGCTGCGTCAGCGAGATCTGCGCGCAATACCAGAGCCGGCGCGATGTGCTGGTCAAGGGCCTCAACGAGGCCGGCTGGCCGGTGGAAAAGCCGAAGGCCTCGATGTACATCTGGGCCCGCATTCCCGAGGCGTACCGCCACCTCGGTTCGCTGGAGTTTGCCAAGCTGCTGCTGGCCGAGGCCAAGGTCTGCGTGTCGCCGGGGATCGGCTTCGGCGATTACGGCGACGAGTACGTCCGCTTCGCGCTGATCGAAAACGAGGCGCGCATCCGCCAGGGCCTGCGCGGCATCAAGGCCATGTTGCGTAAACACAGCGGATAAATCTGCAGGAAGTTTAAGCCGCATCAAGCGGGATGTTTGATGCGGCGGCTACTGTAGTTCCTGAACGTCACAGGAGCCGCCATCATGCCCATCCCCATTGGTTCCAGCACGCGCCGACTGGTCGCATCGGTGCAGAAACTCGAAGCCACCCTGGCCTCGGCGGGTTTGCCGCGCTTTGTCGCGCGGCTGCCGGTGTGCTGGCTGAGCTGGCACTACTGCCGCCTGCTGGATCAGAAAATCGAACGTATCCGGCGCATCCGCAAGAAGTTCGAGCGCTGGTGGCCGGCCATCCGCGATATATCGGAAGGCGGCAAGGCGCGGCGCGAAATGCTGGACCTGGATCGCAGCATGCGCGACGACATCGAGTACACCAAGAGCACCATGCTGGAACTGCGCGACTACTGCGTCGACATCGGCCGCATGTTCGAGCAACTGGGCTACGAGTCGGCGCGGCTGAAGCGGCGCCAGGCCGTGTTCATGGAACTGCTGGAATCGTCCTGCGCCGCCGCCAGCAAGATGCAGGACGCCCTCACGCGCCACGATGACGCGGTGCTGGCGCTGCTGCGCGCGGATGCGGCGGAGAACGCCGCCTCGCGCGCCGCCGCGACAGCGGTGCAAGCCTGATCAGAAGCCTTCCAGCACGATCTTGCCCTTGGCGCGGTTGCTCTCGATCAGGGCGTGCGCGCGCTTGAGGTTGTCGGCATTGATCTTGCCGAAACGCTCGGCCAGCGTGGTCTTGATCGCGCCGGTTTCCACCAGCTTCGACACATCGTTCAGCAGCTGGTGCTGTTTCTGCATGTCGGCGGTCTGGAACATCGAGCGGGTGAACATCAGTTCCCAGTGCAGCGACACGCTTTTGCGTTTCAGCATGCGCACATCGATGGGCGCCGGATCGTCGATCAGCGCGACCTTGCCTTGCGGCGCCACCAGCTCGACGATGGCGGGCCAGTGGTGGTCGGTCTGGTTCAGCGACGCCACATACGTCACCGGCGGCAGGCCCAGGCGCTTGATTTCCTCGTTCAGCGGCTTGCTGTGATCGATGATGTGGTGCGCGCCCAGCCGCTTGATCCATTCGCCGGTTTCCGGCCGCGAGGCGGTGCCGATGACGGTCAGGCCGGTCAGCTGGCGCGCCAGCTGCACCATGATGGAGCCGACGCCGCCGGCGGCGCCGATCACCAGCAGCGACTGGTCCTTGCCGGCGCCGGTGTCGCGGCTCACCTGCAGGCGTTCAAACAGCAGTTCCCAGGCGGTGATGGCGGTCAGCGGCAGCGCGGCGGCCTGGGCGAAATCCAGGTTGTTCGGCTTGTGGCCGACGATGCGCTCGTCCACCAGGTGAAATTCGCTGTTGGTGCCGGCACGCGTGATGTCGCCGGCGTACCAGACTTCGTCGCCCGGCTTGAACAGGGTGACGTCGGGGCCGACCGCCTTCACCACGCCGGCCGCGTCCCAGCCGAGCACCTTGCTCTGGCCTTCCGCCGGCGCCGAGTTGACGCGCACCTTGACATCCACCGGGTTGACGGAAATGGCGCGCACTTCCACCAGCAGATCGCGGCCGCTGGCCTGCGGCTCGGGCAGCTCGACGTCGATCAGCGCTTCGGCGTCGGTGATGGGCAGGGATTTGCGGTAAGCAATGGCTTTCATGGTTGTTCTCCGATAAGGTTGCGATGGGAGTATCATCATTTATTTCGTTGCGCTGAAAAAGCAGCGTCATGACGAAACACTTTCAAAGGAATGACGATAGTGCTACGACTTGATGATCTGACCGTGTTTGTCCGTACCGCCGACCACGGCAGCCTGTCCTCGGCGGCGCGTGAACTGGAAATCTCGCCCGCCCTGGCCAGCGCCGCCGTCAAGCGGCTGGAAGGGGTGCTGAAACTGCGACTGTTCGCCCGCACCACGCGTTCGTTAAGACTAACGGAGGAGGGCGAACATTACCTGCGGCATGCGCGGGAAGCCCTGCGCCTGCTGAAGGAGGGGCACGACACCCTCGTTCAGGGGAAAGAGACGCTGGGCGGCACGCTGAAGATTTCCATGCCGTCCGACCTCGGGCGCAACATGGTGGTCGGCTGGCTGGACCAGTTTCAGGCCCAGTATCCCAAGGTGAACCTGCAGCTCAGCATCAGCGACAGCGTGTCCGACATGTACCGCAAGCCGGTCGACATCGCCATCCGCTACGGCCGCCAGGAGGATTCCAGCCTGATCGCGTTGCCGCTGGCGCCGGACAACCGCCGGGTGCTGGTGGCGTCGCCGGACTACATCCGCCAGCACGGCCGGCTGAGCGCGCTGGAAGATCTGCTGCACCATCACTGCCTGCGCTTCATGCTGGACGAGGTGATCCATGACCGCTGGAGTTTTTACCAGGACGCGCGCGGCGATCCGACCGTGGTGCACGTCAACGGCAACCGCGCCTGCGACGATGCCGACGTGGTGCGGCGCTGGGCCGTGGCCGGTCTCGGCATCGCCTATAAATCGCGACTGGACGTCAGCGCCGACATCCGCGCCGGCCGGCTGGAGGTGCTGCTGCCCGACATGACCGGCGAGCCGACGCCGCTCAACATGGTGTGCATGCACCGTACGCAGATCACGCCGACGGTGCTGCAGCTGCGCGACTTCCTGCGCGCCCAGTGCGAGAAAGCTTAAAGACGCCTGAAATCGCACCGAGCGAACTTGCGGCGCAACAAAATGCGCTTACCATAGCGCTAACAACAATACCGGGAGAGAGCAATGACCGAAACCCAGCGCGACCTGTTGAGCGCCGGTTTTTCGCTGACGCTGATCGCGCTGGCGGCATTCGTGATGCAACGATTTTTCCTGCCGCTGATCTGGGCCGGCATCCTGTGCGTGGCCACCTGGCCGCTGTACCAGCGCGTGCGGGCCCGGCTGAATAATCACCACATCATCGCCGCCGCCTTGCTGACCCTGGCGCTGGCGGCCGTGTTCATCGTGCCGGTGCTGCTGGGCGTGGCGCAGGCCGCGCGGCAGGCGCCGCTGCTGGCCAACTATGTGGTCAGCGCCAATACCGACGGCCTCCCGGTACCGGATTTCGTGATCCACCTGCCGGTGATCGGCGAAGCCGTTGCCGACTGGTGGCAGGCCACGCTGAGCCAGCCGCACGGCCTGGCGCATCTGCTGTCCGACCGCGACATCAACGGCTTCCATTCGGCCGGCGACATGGTCAAGATCGCCGGCATCGGCCTGATGCACCGGCTGGTCGATTTCGGCCTGGCCTTCCTGTGCCTGTTCTTCTTCTACAAGGATGGTGAAGCGCTCAACCGCCAGATCACCGCACTGGGCAGCCGCTGGTTCGGCGAGCTGCGCTGGGCGCACTATGCGGAAAAAATCCCGACCGCCATTCGTGCCACCGTCAACGGCCTGGTGCTGGTGGGCCTGGCCGAAGGCGTGCTGATCGGCGTCGCCTACTGGCTGACCGGCCTGCCATCGCCGGCGCTGTGGGCGGCGGCCACCGGCATCCTGGCCATCATTCCGTTTGGCGCGCCGCTGGCGTTCCTGAGCGCGGCGGGCCTGCTGGTGGTGCAAGGCGCGCTGCCCGCCGCGGTCATCGTCGCGGTGTGGGGCGGGGTGGTGCTGTTCGTGGCGGACCACTTCGTCCGGCCCGGCATCATCGGCAACGCCACGCGCCTGCCGTTCCTGGCCGTTTTGTTCGGCATTCTAGGCGGGGTCGAAACCCTGGGCCTGGTCGGCCTGTTTATCGGTCCGGTGGTGATGGTTCTGTTTGTAACCCTGTGGCATGAGGTGCAGACGTTCCGTGAGGATGTCGGCACGCCAGTTGCCAAACCCAGGTGAGGAGCGCACGCGAAGCGGCGGCGTCTGCCGGCCTGTCGTGCGACTGGGCGGGGCAACTGGCACCGGCAACCATTAGTGCGCCTTCGACAGGATCAGCAGCCAGCGGCGGAACAGCAGCACCTCCAGATGGCCAGCCTGCACGCCGGTGTCGCACTCGATAATCGGATTGACCGCGTAGAAACGTTTGCGGAAGTCTCGGGTCACCATCATCTCGCGTCTGCCCATGCGCACCAGCATGGAGGTTGGCATGTATTCCAGGCCGAAGCGGGAGCTGAAGCTGCTGTGAACGGTGGTCATGACATTTCCTTTGAAGAGAACTGTTTAACGAGGAGTTCAGAATAGCACAACTACTGTATGAATAAACAGTTACTGTGCAAATAAACAGTAAATTTGCCGATTCGTGGTTTTTACGCCAACTTCATCGGCAGTCAAGCGGGGAGGACCAACTATTAGCAAACTGTTGAATTTCATTGAAGAAAGACTCACGCCCGGCGGCGAATTCGGCCTGCACCTGACGGTCGGCATGGCGCTGCTGGCGGCTGCGGCGCTGGCCTTCCATGAGCTGGCCGAGGCGGTGATGGGGCAGGCGGCGATCACGGTGTTCGATCTGCGCGTGGCGCACTGGTTCAATGCGCACGCCGCCGAGCCGGCGACCAGCCTGATGCGCACTGTCTCCGCCATGCATACCGTGGCCGGCATGGTGCTGCTGATCGGCGCGCTGGCACTGTATCTGTGGCGGGCGCGCGCGCGCTACTGGCTGCTGGCGCTGCTGTTCTCGGTGCCGGGCGGGATGCTGCTGAACGTCGGCCTCAAATATGTGTTTCAGCGCCAGCGGCCGGTGTTCGAGCAACCGCTGGTGACGCTGATGACCTACAGCTTCCCCAGCGGCCACACGGCGGCGGCCACCTGCTTTTACGGCCTGCTGGCGAGTTACCTGGTGATCGCCCGGCCGCGCTGGTATGTGCGCTTGGGAACGGTAGCGTTCTGTCTGTGCATGATATTGTTGGTGGCATTCAGCCGTGTCTATCTGGGCGCGCATTATGTCAGCGACGTGTTGGCCGCGATGGCCGAAAGTGTCGCCTGGCTGGCGGTCTGCATCACGGCGATTTCCACCTTGCGCCGCCGGCGCGAGGGCAAAACGATATAAACCATATGAACAACAGCCCGATCGTCGTCATCATCAACGCCAGCGCGGGCCTCGGCTACTGCGGTGGCTGGACGGCTGCGCTGGCGGAAAAATTCAGCAGCCACGGCGTGCAGGCCGACATCACGCTGGCGCAAAGCGGCGAAGAAATGATCGAACGCGCCAGGCGCGCGCTGGCGGAAGGCGCGTCCACCGTGGTGGCCGGCGGCGGCGACGGCACCATCAACGCGGTGGCGTCGGTGCTGGCCGGTTCCGCTACCCGGCTCGGCGTGCTGCCGCTGGGTACGCTCAACCACTTCGCCAAGGATTTGAAGATACCGCTCGAGCTCGACGCGGCGGTGGCGAATGCGGTGACCGGCGCGCCGTGCAAGGTCGATGTCGGCGAGGTCAACGGCCGCATCTTCCTCAACAACTCCAGCC
This sequence comes from Duganella callida, assembly GCF_004614165.1. Classification (GTDB taxonomy): domain Bacteria; phylum Pseudomonadota; class Gammaproteobacteria; order Burkholderiales; family Burkholderiaceae_D; genus Rugamonas; species Rugamonas callida. The sequence continues at coordinate 23,102 of NZ_SPVG01000014.1, forward strand.
TGGGCATTTATCCCGACATCGTGCGCGACCGCGAACAGCAGCAGCGCCACCTGGGACGCGGCAAGTGGCCGGCGTTCGGCCGCGCGGTGCTGGCGGCGCTGCGGCGTTTCCCTTTCCTCAGCGTGCGCCTGAAGATCAATGGCGAGGAGCACTTGCGGCGCACGCCGTTCGTCTTCATCGGCAACAATGAATACCTGCAGGGACTGACCATCGGCGCGCGCGAGCGGCTCGACACCGGCAAGCTATGCCTGTACGTGGCGCAGAAGCCGACGCGGCTGGGCCTGTTCCGCTACGCCGTGCACGCCCTGCTGAACCGGCTGGCGCAGGCGCGCGATTTCGACGTCTTGTCGGCGCCCGAGCTGGTGATCGAAACGCGGCACCATCATCTGCGGGTCGCCACCGACGGCGAAGTCACCGTGATGCAGCCGCCGCTGCGCTACCGCTCGCGCGCGGCGGCACTGACCGTGCTGGCGCCGGCCGCCTAGGAGGGAAGCATGCGCACCATCGTTCATCTGTCCGACCTGCATTTCGGCCGCGTCGACCACCAACTGCTGCGACCATTGCGCGAACGCGTGGTCAAGCTGGCGCCCGACGTGCTGGTGGTGTCGGGCGACCTGACCCAGCGGGCGAAAAGTGCGGAATTCCAGGCCGCGCGCGCCTACCTCGACACGCTGCCGGGGCCGCAGATCGTGGTGCCGGGCAACCACGACATCCCGCTGTACAACGTCGCCAGCCGCTTCCTGACGCCGCTGCGCAAATACACGCGCTACGTCACGCTGGACCTGGCGCCGGAATACGTGGACGACGAGATCGCGGTACTGGGCATCAACACCGCGCGTTCGCTGACGTTCAAGGATGGCCGCGTCAACCGGGAACAGCTGGCGCAGATGCGTCAGCGCATGGGCGCGGTCAGTCCCGACCATACGCGCATCATCGTCACCCACCACCCGTTCGACCTGCCGGAACATTTCGACCCGGACGAACTGGTCGACCGCGCGCCGATGGCGATGCAGGCGTTCGCCGAATGCGGCGTCGACCTGCTGCTGGCGGGCCACGTCCACACCAGCCACGCGGGCAGCAGCGCGCAGCGCTACCAGATCGACGGCTACGCCGCGCTGGTGGTGCAGGCCGGCACCGCCACCTCCACCCGCGGGCGCGGCGAAGCCAACTCCTTCAACGTCTTGCGCGTCGACCCGGACCACATCCAGGTCGAGCGCTACAGCTGGATAGCCGGCACCGCCAGCTTCGAGCACGTCCACACCGCATGCTTCCGCCGCAGCGGCGACGTCTGGTCGCTGTGCGCCACCGCTTAAATCCGGGGTCAGTTCTGCCAATCGCACACAAGCCCGGCCGTAGCATGCGCTAACGGCCGGGCTTGTGTGCGATTGGCAGAACTGACCCCGATTTTTACAGCCAGTAGCCCATGAAGCGGGCGGCCCATTCCTTCATGCGGTTGGCCCAGGGACGGTGACGCCATTCGTCCAGCACCACCGGGTTGGAGTCTTTCAGGTCTTCCTGGAAGGCGCGCTCCATTTCGACGCCGAAGCCGTCGCCCATGACGATCACGTTGAGCTCGCTGTTGTGCAGGAAGCTGCGGGTGTCGATGTTGGCCGAGCCCACCGTCGACCACTGGCCGTCGATCACGGCGGTCTTGGCGTGCAGTACCGCCAGCTTCAGTTGCGAGATCTTGACGCCCGCTTCGAGCAGCTCGTCGTAATAGGCGTGGCCGGCATACATCACCAGCCCGACGTCGGACACGCCCGGCACCACGATCCGCACGTCCACGCCGCGCCGCGCCGCGGCTTTTAACGCGTCCACCGTCTGCTGGTCCGGCACGAAGTAGGCGGAGGTGATGTGGATCGATTTTTTCGCTTCCTGGATCGCCAGCGCATACGCCTTGTAGATTTCAAACTTGCCGCCCGGATCGCTGCCCAGCACGCGCACCACCTTGTCGCCGGCGATCACCGGCTTGGGGAAGTAGTCGGCTTCCGGCAGTTCGTCCTGCGCCTGGCCGGCCCACTGGCGCACGAACATCCACTGGAACGCCTGCACCGCCGGGCCTTCGATCTTGATGTGGGTGTCGCGCCAGCCCACCTGCGATTTGTCGGTCGGCCTGGAGGCCGAGCGGAACAGCGAGCTCTTGGCATAGGTGGCGCTGATGTTGATGCCGCCCGTGAACGCGGTCTTGCCGTCGACGATCAAGACCTTGCGGTGGTCGCGGTTGTTGACCTTCCAGCTGTCGCCGCTGACCTTGGCCGGGTTGACCGGATTGAATTCGGTCAGCCGGATGCCGGCCTTGCGCATGCGCTCGAAGAATTCCTTGGGCGTGCCGAGGGTGCCCACGCTGTCGTAGATGATGTTGACGGTGACGCCTTGCTGCTGCTTTTCGATCAGGGTGTCGGCAAACTTGTTGCCCAGTTCGTCCTGGTCGAAGATGTAGGTTTCGAAGTTGATGCTGTTGCGCGCGGCACTGATGGCCTTCAGCATTTCCGAAATGGTTTGCGGACCGTCGAACAGCAGCGTGCACTTGTTGCCGGCGATCAGCGGCACGCCGGTGGCCGCTTCTTCCAGCGCCGCCTGCTCCTGCAGGTTGAGACCGCCCTTGGCCCAGCGCTGCTGCAGCAGCGCGCGCGCGCGGGCATCGCTGAGTTCGCCTTTGGCGGTCTTGACCGTCGGGGCGCCGGCCGGTTCCAGTTTGTCGCCGAGGCCGGTGACGTTGGGCAGCGACGCGCAGGCGCCCAGCAAGCCCCAGCACATCAGCAGCAGCGGCAGCCAGAATCGCATGCGGGAGGAGTTCATGTTTCAACCTTTTTCAAAAAAGAAGAATGCGATCGGCGCCTGGCGGAAGCGGCGGCCCAGCGCCTTGAGCAGCTTCCAGCCATGGCGGAAGCGCACCTGCCGCGAGCGCAGCGCCACCCACAGCGCCAGGCCGAAACTGACCAGCAGGTTGACCATCCCGATGGACAAGAATCCTGCCACTGAGGTTACAACCAGTTCCCAGCCGACATTGTGCTCGAGTCCGACAATCGCTGTCGCAAAGTTGGCCGATGAGAACGTCACATGGCGGATGTCCAGCGGCAGCCCCAGCAGGAATCCCAGCAGCGGCATCACGCCCAGCAGCACGCCGAAATAGAAGTTCCCCATCAGGCCGCCCAGATTGTTTTCGAGGTAGACGCCGAGCCGCGCCAGGCGCGCCGGCCCCAGCAGCCAGCGCGCGCCGCGCAACTGGGCGATGCGCCGGCCCCAGCGCGTGTACAGCGCCTTGTTGTCGTAGTAGCCCGAGATCAGGCCGGCCACGAACAGGCAGACGCCGGCGATCGCCGCATACAGCAGGGTGGGGGCGTGGATCGGGTCGATGTCGTGCAGCAGGTGCATGGCCTTGTCCGGCGACACCAGGTGGTGGCCGGTCAGATAGGGCCAGGCCAGCGCGATCAGGTAGGCGGTCGGGATGCACACCACCAGGTTGCCCAGCACCGCCATGATCTGGGTGCGGATCACCCTGGCGCACAGGTCGGCCATGCTGTCGATGTCGATGTTGCGGCCGTCCTGGCTGTGCAGGCCGGCGGCGATGCGCGAGGCGGTCATGGCCGGCTGCTTGGTCGCGACGGTGAAGTGCAGCACGTGGATGAACATGAAGCCCAGCGAGTAGTTCATGCTGAACAGGAAGGCTTCCACCAGCGGCGCCGCGCGCAGATAGGACATCAGGATCTTGAACAGCGCCATGAAGCCGATCACCAGCCCGGCGCCGGCCGAGGACAGGAACATGGAGCCCAGCTGGCGCCGGCTGTCGGCGACGTAGTGCTCGCCGGTGTGGCTGGCGTTTTCGGTGACGTTGCGCGCCAGCAGGTCGACATTGTCGCGCAGCAGGTCGCGCACCAGGTATTTGTGGTTGTGCGCCTTGATCAGTTCCAGCGCCAGATCGATCGCGGCCTGACGCCGCGCCGCGTCATGTTGCTCGCCCGGCTGATGCACGTCGACCAGGAACAGCAGCTTGCGCAGGCGGTCCAGGCTTTGGGTCAAGGTCACCAGCAGGTAGGTCAGGGCGATGCTGGTGCCCTGGCTCAGCGCCTTGCGGCGGATCTTGCCGATCACGCTGTCGCACTGCTCCAGCATCACCAGCAGGTGGCGCGCGTCGTCCATGCCGCCGGCCTCGCCGGCCAGCCGCTGCTGGTAGGCGTCGAGATAGGCGTTGACTTCGCGGTTCTGCACCATGAACGGCGATGCGTAGGTTTCCATCTCGGTGTGGAAGTTGGTCAGCCGCGGTTCCAGGCCGATGGCGCACACGCGGTAGGACAGGGTGCGGATCGCTTCCAGCAGGCCGGGCAGCATGATGTTGTCGACCGGCGGCGCGGCGGCGCGCTGCCCGGCGCGGCACACCACGTCGACCAGGGCCAGCCAGTCGGCGGCCGGCACGGCGGCCATCCACACGTGATCGCTGCGCCGGTAGACGATCTGGTCGAGCGCGTCGCTCAGGTAGTCGTCGCCCAGCGCGGGCGGCAGGATGCGGTAGGCGATGCGCGTTTTCAGTTCCGAGAAAAAGCCGTCGTTGGACAGCACGCCGATGTCGGTGTACAGGCTGGAGTGGCGGCGCGCGGCGATGATGTTGCGCGCATATTCGCGCAGCTTGAGCGCATGCTGCGGATTGCCCTTCAACAGTTGGGTCAGCGTGCGCACGTGGGCGGCGGCGGCCTTGCCGTCGCCGGCGCGCTTGGGACGCAGGGTATCGAACAGCGCGACCATCAGGCCGATATCGCTGCTGTCCGCGTCGAGTCGTTCGAGGAGGTCTAGCATGGCCGCAGTATAGCGGCGCAGGCCCGCATTGTATGTACGCTGGCGAACATGGATTTCCAGGGCGAAAGGTGCGCGCTGCGTGACCATCCGCACAGAATCGCGGCGGGGTGCGGCGTACACTGAGCCTAACAAGTTCTCCCACTCCTGGCACAGCATCATGAAACCGATCTTCGTCACCCTGGCATTGATCACGCCGCTCACCGCGGCGGCACAGAGTCCGTCATCCACCGAGGTGTATGGCGTGCTCGACGCGGGGGTGGTGGCGGAGCGCGGCTGCCAGGGCGACTGCGCCAAGACCAGGCTGGACAGCGGCATCGCCAGCGGCTCCCGGCTCGGCGTGCGCGGTCGCGAGGACTTGGGCGGCGGCACCTCGGCGGTGTACACGGTGGAGGCGGGCATCCTCAACGATACCGGCGTCTCCGACCAGCACGGCCGCCTGTTCGGACGCCAGGCTTATGTCGGCCTCGACGGCCCGCTGGGGATCGTCACCATGGGCCGCCAGTACAACCTGGTCTACGAGGCGCTGACCGATGTGGCCGATCCCTTCCATGGCGGCATGGCCGGCAGCGCGGCCAACCTGGTGGGCTACACCACCAAGCGCTACGACAACACCATCAAGTACACCTCGCCGCGTTCGCGCAGCGGCATCATCGGCTCGATGATTTACAGCTTCGGCGAATCGCCGTACAACAGCAAGGTCAATCGCGCTTACGGCGCCACGCTGGGCTATGAAAAGGGCCGCGTCAACCTGGTGATTTCGCATCAGGTCAAGGACAATCTGCTGGACGCCACCGGCACGCTGCCGGCGGTGGACCAGTCGGCGCGCAACACCCTGGTGGCGGCCAACGTCGACTTCGGCCGCTTCGTCGGTTATGCGGCCTACGGCCACAGCAAGGGCGATTACAGCACGCAGTGGGACGAGACCAATCCCTACGGCGCGGTGGCGCAGCGCGATCCCACCACCAACAGCCGCGACGTCTTGCTCGGCGTGGCGGTGCCGATGGGCGCCACCACATTCCTGGCCTCCTACATCCACAAGGATGACCGCGGCCTCGGCAACCGCGACGCCAACCAGTTCGCGGTCGGCGCCAGCTATGCGTTGTCGAAGCGTACCAGCATGTTCGCCTCGTTCGCCAAGATCCAGAACCGCAACGGCGCCGCCTATACGGTCGGCAACGCCAGCAACCGCGGCAACGGCGACCGCGCCATCAATATCGGCCTCAAGCACGCGTTCTGAGACGTGCTACAGTTCCTGTTTTGTGTAACGGGAACCACCATGTACCTCACTTATTTCAACGGCCAGTGGTCGGAAGGGAACACCCCCTTGTTCGGCGCGATGGACCACAGCGTCTGGCTGGGTTCGTCGGTGTTCGATGGCGCGCGCTCGCTGCGCGGCCACATGGCCGACCTGCGCCTGCACCTGCAGCGCGTGATCCACTCGGCCGAGCGGCTGGGCCTGCGCTGTCCGCTCGACGTGGATCAGATGGAAGCGCTGGTGCGCGAGGGCGTGGCGAAGTTTCCCGCCGATGCCGAGCTGTACATCCGTCCGCTGGTGTTCGGCACCGATGGCCTGCTGATTCCGGTGTCGGAAAAGAGCGCGTTCGCGCTGACGCTGTTCGATGCGCCGATGCCGCCGTTCACCGGCTTCTCGGCCTGTTTGTCGCGGCTGCGCCGGCCCGACGCCGACATGGCGCCGACCGACGCCAAGGCGTCCTCGCTGTACGCCAACACCTCCAAGGCGCTGCGCGAGGCCAGGGAACGCGGCTACGACAACGCGGTGGTGTGCGACAGCGCCGGCAATGTGGCCGAGTTTGCCTCGGCCAACCTGTTCTTCGTCACGCCGCAGGGCACGGTGGTGACGCCGGCGGCAAATGGCACCTTCTTGTCCGGCATCACCCGCGCGCGCGTGATCGAGCTGCTGGCACGGGAAGGCATCGCGGTGGAACAGCGCACGGTGCGGCCGGAGGAACTGGATACCGCGGTGGAGATTTTCAACACCGGCAATTACGGCAAGGTCACGCCGTGCGTGCGCTACGAGGCGCGCACGCTGCCGGTCGGTCCGGTGGCGACGCTGGCGCGCGACCGTTACATGGCGTATTCCGACAGCCAGTGATCACTTGGGCCGGGCCGGGCAGCTGGCGCCCAGCCAGCGCGCGCGGGTGTTCACCTTGACGGTCTGGCCCTGGCCGCCGGCGTCGGCGTTGACGGTGGCGTTCATGGTGTAGTGGTTCTCGTCGACGAAACGGATCTGGCCGCTGCCGCTGGATTTCGGCTCGCTGCAGCTGAAGGTGACATCGAGGCCGCCCGCGACCGGGGTCTGGGTCGAGCTGCACTTGCCGTTCTGGCTGATCGGCAGTTCCTTGCGCGCGGCCATTTCGGGCGTCAGGCAGGCGGTGCTGACGATGCCGCCATCGGCGCCGGCGGTGGGCAGCGAAATGCCGTTCTTGCTCATCATGCCCTCGAGGCGCGCGCGCTGCTCGGGCGGCATGTTTTTCAGCTGCGTGGCCATGGCGGCCAGGGCTTCATCGCGCTGCGGATCTCCGGTCTGAATCTTGTTATTCAATTCCCACAAGCCCGGCTTGAAGTTTTGCGCCGAGGCGGTGGCTGCCGCCACCAGGGCCAGCATGATCGCAATCTGTCTCATATGTGCCTCCAGGAAAATTACAGCATAAACGAAAACGGCGCCAGAGGGCGCCGTTTGCTCAGGTCGCTGAGGTGACTATATGCCGCGCCCACTGATCAGACGCACCAGCACCATAACGATGGCAACCACCAGCAGGATGTGGATAAAGCCGCCGATGGTGTAGGAAGTAACCAGACCCAGCAGCCACAGAATAATCAGAACGACAGCGATGGTGTAAAGCATGATGATCTCCTCGGGTTGTGTTGGAACTATTATCTCTGGGCACGCCTGGTGTTTCTGTACGCTGCCGTACCTTGACGTTTAGTCCATCGAACGCAGCTGGCCCTTGACCACGCGCACCGGGTCGCCCGAGCGCCACTCGGGCTGGTGCGACAGGTGGAAGGTGCGGCGGGTGCCGTTGTCCATGCGCACCGTGACATCCCAGGTGGTGCTCTTTTTCATATTGCCTTCGATCTGGTTGCCGGCCACCGCGCCGCCGACCGCGCCGGCCACCGTGGCCAGCTGGCGGCCGTGGCCGCTGCCGACCTGATTGCCGAGCAGGCCGCCGAGCACCGC
>NZ_SPVG01000221.1 GCF_004614165.1 Duganella callida
GGCTCGAACTCCCGACCTAAGCCTTGTAAGGGCTCCGCTCTACCAACTGAGCTAAGCGCCCGTCTTTAAACTTGTCAGCGTTTGTCTCATTTCACTGCGACATCTGCTGAACGAGGCCGTATTCTACAGGGCGCCAATTCAAATCCGCAAGGGGTTTTATAAATAATTTAGAAAATTGTTTTGCAGGGAGAAATTGCAGTGTCACACTGCTGATCCATGGATACTCTCTACCACCGCGTCAGCTGGCGCTTGATGCCTTTCCTGTTCCTGTGTTTCGTGGCCGCTTATCTCGACCGCGTCAACGTCGGCTTTGCCAAACTGCAGATGCAGGCCGACCTGCATTTCAGCGACGCGGTGTATGGCATCGGCGCCGGCATCTTTTTCATCGGCTACTTTTTGTTCGAGGTGCCATCCAATCTGCTGATGACGCGCGCCGGCGCGCGCCTGTGGATCGCGCGCATCATGATCAGCTGGGGATTGATTTCGTCGGCGCTGATGTTCGCCGGCAGCGCGGCCAGCTTTTATGTGCTGCGCTTCCTGCTCGGTGCGGCGGAGGCCGGCTTCTTCCCCGGCATCATCCTGTACCTGACCTACTGGTATCCGGCGCAACGCCGCGCGCGCATGGTGGCGCTGTTCATGAGCGGCGTGGCGGTGGCCGGCGTGGTGGGCGGGCCATTGTCGGGCTGGATCATGAAGACCTTCGCCGGCGTGCATGGCTGGAACGGCTGGCAGTGGCTGTTCTTGCTGGAGGGCCTGCCGTCGGTGGCGATCGGCGTGTGGACGCTGTTCTATCTCGACGACGACATTCGTGCCGCGCGCTGGCTCAGCGCGGAAGAAAAGCAGTTGCTGGAAAACGCGATTGCCGCGGACCGCCAGCAGCAACGCGATCTGCCGCTGGCACAGGTGTTCGGCAGCGGCAAGGTGTGGCTGCTGGCGCTGATCTACTTCCTGTGCGTGATGGGGCTGTACGGCGTCAGCTTCTGGCTGCCGCAGCTGATCAGGAACAGCGGCGTCAGCGACGTGTTCGATATCGGCCTGCTGTCGGCAGTGCCGTATGGCGTGGCGGCGGTGGCGATGGTGCTGGCCGCGCGGCACTCCGACCGCAGCGGCGAACGGCGCTGGCATACCGCGCTCGCCGCGCTGGCCGGGGCGCTGGGCCTGGTGGCGGCCACGGTCTGGAGCGACAACACCGTGGTCGCGCTGGCGGCGCTAAGCTTGGCGACCGCCGGCATTCTCAGTACCTTCCCGATTTTCTGGAGCCTGCCGACCGCCATGCTGGGCGGCACGGCGGCGGCGGCCGGCATCGCCATGATCAATTCGATCGGCAACCTGGCCGGCTTCCTCAGCCCCTACCTGGTGGGCGTGATCCGCGACGCCACCCACAGCACCGCCAGCGGCATGTATTTGATCGCCGCCTCGCTGCTGTTGGGGGCGCTGCTGGTGGTGGGCGCGGTGCGACGCTGAGGCGCGCGCATCAGGGCAGCGCTTCGAGGATCTCGTGCGTGCCGCCGCCGAACAGCCGGCGCGTCAGTTCCGCACCCAGATATTTTTCATAGATGCGCTGCATGGTGCCGTCGGTGACGATGCCGCGGATGGCATCGGCGTATTTCTGCCGCGCCGCTGGCGGCACCTGGTGCGAAACGTAGATGCCCACCATCATGCGCGGCGCTTCGCTCACGGCGGCGGCGCTCATCTTGCCGCTCAGACCGAACTGGCGCTGGTTCAGCAGGTGGATGGTGGCCGGCGCCAGCGTGCCCTCGGCGCGGCCGGCCACGATCTTGCGGAACACCACGCTGTAATCGTTGACGTATTCCAGCCGTCCCAGCCGCTGCAGCCGGTCCAGCTGGGCCTGGGTTTCGGGTGTATAGAAAATGCCGCGCGTGACGTTCAGGCGCGCCTTGCTGTGGTTGACGAAGTCGGCCAGGCTGGCGAATTGGCCCGCATGCTGATTCAGCAGCACCAGTTCGAAGCGGGTGTAGGTATACGGCAGCCAGATACCGTGGCGGTCGCGCTCCGGCGAACGCAATGAGGCGCCGGTCAGATCCAGCGCATGGCTGTAAAACTGCGCATACAGACGGCCGCGCGGATACCAGCCGATGCGCAGGCTGCAGCCGCTGCGCCGCTGGATTTCGTTGAGCACGTCGATATTGGTGCCGCGGATGACGCCGCCGTCGCGGTAGGAGGAGTAGCCGAGATCGCTCACGCCCACCCGCGCCGGCGGGCAGGCATCGCCGGCGGGCTGCGCGCCGGCCAGCGGCAGCCAGGCAACCAGCACGGCGGTGATCAGGCGTTTGCTCATGCGTCCAGTGTACCGCGCCGGCTTGCGCGTGCGCCAGTTTCCGTGGATACTGTGTTTATTTACAGTAATCTCTCCGCACCATGGCTGACGCCGAGCGCCGCATTGCCCATCTCGACATGGACGCGTTCTTCGCGTCGGTGGAGTTGCTGCGCTATCCGGAGCTGCGCGGCCAGCCGGTGGTGATCGGCGGCCGCGGCCATGCGCCCGAGCGGCGCGCCGACGGTTCCTACGCGTTCGCCCGGCTGCGCGACTATGTCGGCCGGGGCGTGATCACCACCGCCACCTACGAGGCGCGCGCGTTCGGCGTCGGCTCGGCGATGGGCATGATGAAGGCGGCCAAGCTGGCGCCGGACGCGATCCTGTTGCCGGCCAACTTCGACGATTACCGCCACTACTCGCGCCTGTTCAAGGAGGCGGTGGCATCGATCGCGCCCGATATCGAGGATCGCGGCATCGACGAAATCTTCATCGACCTGACCCAGGTCGAAGGCGAGACGCGCGCGCTGGCCACGCGCATCAAGCAGGCCGTGCATGCGGCCACCGGCCTGACCTGTTCGGTCGGCGTCACGCCCAACAAGCTGCTGTCGAAAATCTGCTCGGACCTGGAAAAGCCGAACGGCCTGACCATCCTCGGCTTCGAGGACATTCCGGCGCGCATCTGGCCGCTCAACGTGCGCAAGGTGAACGGCATCGGTCCCAAGGCCACCGCCAGGCTGGCGTCGCTGGGCATCGAGACCATCGGCCAGCTGGCGCACACCGATCAAGGCTTGCTGCAGGATTACTTCGGCGCCCATTACGCGGCCTGGCTGACGCGCGTCGCGCAGGGCATCGACGAGCGGCAGATTTCCACCAGCCGCGAAAGCAAATCGATGAGCCGCGAAACCACCTTCGAGCGCGACCTGCACGCGCGCCAGGACCGCGAGCAGTTGTCCGCCATCCTGGTGCGGCTGTGCGAGCGTCTGGCGGACGATCTGCAGCGCAAGGGCTATGTCAGCCGCACCATCAGCGTCAAGCTGCGCTACGACGATTTTCAGATCGTCAGCCGCAATCTGACCTTGCCGCTGCCGGTGGCCGACGCGGCCGCCATCCTGCAGGCCGCGCGCGAGTGCCTGAAGCGCGTGCCGCTGCAACGCAAGCTGCGACTGCTGGGCGTGCGCGCCAGCACGCTGGAGCCGCCGAACAGCGGCGGCTACCGCGTGGTGCCGGTCCAGGGCGATTTGTTTACCTGATTTTCGACCGATTCTCACACATTGTTGCGTTAATGAGACGACAACTATGGTGCAAGCGACGCACCAAAATGTACGTCGGCCTGCTGCCATATGATTAATTACAATAGGTAAATATTGTAACTTACAGCCTGTTACAAGTTGTGAACTTGTATAGATATATGATCGAAAATCCTATCAACAAGGCAATTATTTGCCGATAAAAAGGGGATTGACGATGTTGGATCGAGAGTTGAAAAGAGCTTCCGTCTGGCTGGCGCGTGCCGGTGCCGCGCTGGGTTTTTCGATGGGGATGATGATGGCGGCACCGGCCCATGCCGAGGTCACCGCGATTGAACAAATGCAAGGTTGGATTACCAACTTTGGCATGCCGAACCGGCCCGGGCCGGACAGCAACAACTATACCGGCAACGAGACCGGTCGCCGCTTCAACAGCTGGGCCTCGTTCTACATTCCGGCCGGACAGTACGCCTCGGCCACCCTGTCGCTGACGCCAAGCTTCTACGGCGACGCGCCGCCAAGCGTGATCGGCCTGTTCGACGTCGACACGCCGTATTCGACCATGCAGGAAGACGTGTTCCTGGGCGCCGGCGTCTACAAGGACCTGGGCAGCGGCCGCCAGTATGGCTCTGCCACGCTGTACGACAGCCCGGTGACCATCACCCTGAATGGCCGCGCGCTGGCCGACATCAATGCCAAGGCCGGCGGCTATTTCCTGATCGGCTTCACCAACCAGACCATGAACGCGCTGCCGCTGACCGCGCCGGACGGCGGCATCTACATCAGCGGCTTCGGCCGCAACCAGAACCTGATGGAGCTGCACCTGGCGGCGGTGCCGGAACCATCGACCTGGGCCGCGATGCTGGCCGGTCTGAGCCTGCTGCTGTGGCGCAGCCGCCAGTTGCGCCGCCGCAGCGCGCTGGCCGCCACCGCGGCGTTGGCGGCGCTGGCGCTGGCGCCGGCCGCGCAGGCCGACACCATCGACTTCGAGCACCTGAGCAATGTCGGCTGGCTCAACGGCGGCGACGGCTTCAGCGCCGGCGGCTACGCCTTCCAGGCCGAGTATGTGCCGATCGACGACCAGGACACCGGTAACGGCCTGGTCGGCGCGCTGCTGGACGGCGGCTACGCCGGCCTCTGCACCGATGGCGGCCTGACCTGCCCGACCAACGCCAGCGGTCATTACTACGGCGGCCTCAACGATGGCCAACTGAACATGACCGCCGCCAGCGGCCACGGTCCGGTCAAACTGGCCGCCTTCGACGCCAGCTTCATCGGCGGCCAGCAACTGGTGTATCCCGATGTCGCCGGCGTGCTGCAACTGCGCGGCATCCGCGCCAACGGCACCAGCTTCGAGGAAGCCTACACGCTCGGCGCGCCGGTGAACGGCTTCGCGCACTACGAGACCAGCGCCGCCTTCCGCGCCGAGGACTTCGTGCAGATCTCGTTCTTCGCCTATTCCTGCGACTTCGAGCAGAACTGCGTCGCCTTCGGCAGCAGCGCCGGCCAGTTCGGCCTGGACAACCTGCAGATCGCGGCCGTGCCGGAGCCTTCCACCTACCTGATGCTGAGCCTGGGTCTTGGCCTGATCACGCTGGCCGGCGTACGCCGTCGCGCCGTCTGAAGCCCCAACACTAACGCAAGGAATAACATGAAACGACATACTCTCAGCCTGGCGGTGCTGGCGCTGCTGGCCGGCATGGGGCAGGCCGCCCACGCCGAGGACGTGCGCCGTCCTTACCTGGTGCGCCTGACGGACAAGCCGGTGGCCGGCTACAGCGGCGGCGTGGCCGGCCTGGCGGCGACCCAGCCGGCGCCAGGGGCCACGCTGCATCTCAACCTCAACGCGCCCAACGTGCAGTTGTACGGCGCCTACCTCGACCAGAAACGCGCCGCCGCCAAGGCGGTGGTGGCCAGTGCGCCGGTCGGCCATGAATACTCGCTGGTGTTCAACGGCTTTTCCGCGCAGCTGACCGATGCCGAAGTGCGTGCGCTCAAGGCCAGCGGCACGGTCGCGGCCATCGTGCCGAACACGCCGCGCCACATGCTGACCACCTATACCCCGACCTTCCTCGGCCTGGACGGTCCGAACGGCCTGTGGACCCAGCTGGGCGGCCAGGAACATGCCGGCGAGGACGTGGTGGTGGGCATCATCGACGGCGGCATCTGGCCGGAAAACCCGGCCTATGCCGACCGCGTCGACAGCAACGGCCTGCCGACCTTCGACAGCAGCGCCGCGCTGGCCTACGGCCCGGCGCCGGCCAGCTGGAAAGGCGTGTGCCAGACCGGTGAAGCGTTCACTGCGGCCCATTGCAACAACAAGCTGATCGGCGCGCAGTATTTCGACGCCGATTTCCAGATGCTGGGCATGACCCCGCACTGGACCGAGTTCCGCTCGCCGCGCGACTCCATCGGCGGCACGCTGGGGCACGGCGGTCACGGCACCCACACCTCGACCACGGCGGCGGGCAACCGCACCCCGGCCAAGGTCAGCGGCATCGACATGGGCAAGGTGTCGGGCATGGCGCCGCGCGCGCGCATTGCCATGTACAAGGTATGCTGGTCGTATAACGACGACAGCGAGGCCAACGGCGCCGGCAGCGGTTGCTGGGCCGGCGACAGCGTGGCCGCCATCGAGCAGGCGGTGCGCGACGGCGTCAACGTGCTGAACTTCTCGATCAGCGGCGCCGAAACGGTCGACGATCCGGTCGAGGAAGCGTTCCGCCAGGCCAGCAACGCCGGCATCTTCGTCGCGGCGGCGGCCGGCAATGCCGGACCCAAGCAGACCATGAACCACGTCGGCCCGTGGCTGACCACGGTGGCGGCGTCCAGCCACGACCGCGAATTCGTCGCCAACCTGGCGCTGGCCAGCGGCGTCAGCTACACCGGCGCCTCGCTCAACGCCAAGGACTTGCCGCGCACGCCGATGGTGCGCGCCGAGGATGTGGCCGTGGGCGGCGTCGAGCCATCCATGGTCACCAAGTGCTATCCGGCCTCGGCCAACGGCGGCCTGCCGGTGCTGGACCCGGTCAAGGTGGCCGGCAAGATCGTCATCTGCGAACGCGGCGACATCGACCGCGTGGCCAAGAGCCGCGCGGTGCTGGAAGCGGGCGGCAGCGGCATGGTGATGGTCGACGATGGCCTGGGACCGGTGGCCGATGTGCACTCGGTGCCGACGGTGCACGTCAGCGCGGAAGACGGCGCCAAAATCCTGGCCTACGCGGCCGGCAAGGACGCGGCGGCCGGCATGTCGCACTTCAGCATGCGCGTCGGCCAGGTGCCGGCGCCGATCGTGGCGGCGTTTTCCTCGCGCGGTCCGAACCGCTACGAGACCAACCAGATCAAGCCCGACATGGCGGCGCCCGGCGTCGACATCCTGGCCGGCGTGACGCCCGAGCTGCGGCCCGAACAGAAGCAGCAATTGCTGGACGGCACGCTGACGCCGCCGTCCGACTGGGCCTTCTACCAGGGCACCTCGATGGCGACGCCGCACGTGGCGGGTCTGGCCGCGCTGCTGCACCAGCGCCATCCGGGCTGGAGTCCGGCCGCGATCAAGTCGGCGCTGATGACCACGGCGTTCGATACCCAGCCTGACGCCCTGCGCGACATGCAGGTCGGCACGCTGCCGTGGGGGCAGGGCGCCGGCCAGGTCAAGCCGACCGCCGCCGCCGATCCCGGCCTGGTGTACGACATCAGCGCCGCCGACTACGTCAAATACCTGTGCGGCATCGGCCGTTACGACGATTGCAGCGGCGGCACCATCAAGTCGTCCAACCTGAACCTGGCGTCGATTGCGGCATCGAACGTGATGGGGGCGGAAACCATCACCCGTACCGTGACCAATGTCAGCGACAAGCCGGCCACCTACACCGCCACCGCCAGCATGACCGGCTACAGTGTCGCCGTGTCGCCGGCCACGCTGACGCTGGCGCCGGGCGAAAGCAAGAGCTTCAACGTCACCCTGACGCGCACCTACGCGTCCGACGACATGTGGCAGTATGGCCAGCTGACCTGGCGCGACGGCGTGCACACGGTGCGCAGTCCGATCGCCGCCAAATCCAGCCGCGCCATCACGGCGCCGGAGTTGTTGACGGCCGACCTCGCCAGCGGCTCGAAACTGGTCAGCGTGGCGACTGGCTTTGCCGGCAAGCTGGGGATCAAGGCGGGCGGCATGCAGGAAGTCAAGCGCACCGCGCTCACCGTCAGCCCGGCGCCAACCGGCACCGCCGACACCCTGGCGCAAGCGGCGGCCAGCTGCAACGCCGGCGTGCCGGGCGTGACGCTGCTGCCGTTCAGCATCCCGGCCGACACCGTGGTGGCGCGCTTTGAAACCTTTGCGCGCGACATCGATGGCGACACCGCCGGGCGCCAGGACGTCGACCTGGCGCTGATGAAAGATGGCAAGCTGATCGATTACAGCATGCTGGTCGGCTCCAACGAGAGCATCACCCGCGCCGCGCCGGCGCCGGGCGAGTACCAGCTGTGCGTGATCGGTTACGACCTGCAGCCGGGTTCCGTGGCCAAGCTGAGCGTGTCGTCGGCGATCGTGCCGCGCGGCGACAACGGCAGCCTGAAAGTGGCGGCGCCGCCGCGGGTCTACGCCGGCAGCACGTCGACCATGGGCGTCAGCTGGTCCGGCCTGGCCAGCGGCAAGCGCTACATCGGCGCCATCGGCTTGCTGGACCCGAGCGGCAACGCGGCGGCCACCACCGTGCTGGCGGTCGACACCGATGACGCGATACCGGTGGCGGCCGGGCTGTCACGCGAAATCAAGCGCCGTCCCGAGCTGTAAGAGGGCGCAGGAAGGGGCGTGGCGGGGGCGCTGTTGCGGCGCCCCCGCTTTCTCGCCGGCCAGATGTCCGGGGGCCGGCGGCAGCGTGTAAAATGACGCTCCTTTGTTTTTATCGAAATCAACTTTATGTGGTTCAAGAATCTACAGATTTACCGTCTGCCGGCCCCTTGGGCCTACTCCCCTGAAAAACTCGAAGAAGCACTGGCGACGCAAGCGTTCACGCCGGCCAGCAGCAACGAACTGCTGCGCCAGGGCTGGGACAAGCCGCGGCCGAACGGCGGCCTGGTGCACGTCGTCAACAAGCAGATGCTGATCCTGCTGGGCACCGAGAAAAAACTGCTGCCGGCCACCGTGATCAACCAGGTGGCCAAGGCGCGCGCGGCCGAGATGGAAGAAGCACAGGGTTTCGCTCCCGGCAAGAAAGCCATGAAAGAACTGAAGGAACGCATCGCCGACGAACTGTTGCCGCGCGCGTTCTCGATCCGCAGCAACGTCTGGACCTGGATCGACCCGGTCAACGGCTGGCTGGTGGTGGACGCCGCCAGCCCGGCCAAGGCCGACGAAGTGATCAAGCTGCTGCTGAAGGCGGTGGACCGCATGCCGCTGGAAAGCCTGCGCGTGCAGCGTTCGGTGGTGGGCGTGATGACCGAATGGCTGCAGAGCGACGAAGCGCCGGCCGGCTTCACGGTCGACATGGACACCGAACTGCGCGCCACCGGCGAAAGCAAGGCGGCGGTGCGCTACGTGCGCCACACGCTGGAGCCGGCCGAAGTGCGCCGCCACATCGAAGCGGGCAAGCAATGCACGCGCCTGGCGATGACCTGGGACAGCAAAATCTCCTTCGTGCTGACCGAATCGCTGGCGATCAAGAGCGTCAAGCCGCTGGACGTGCTGGACGAAAAGGAAGCCAGCATCCGCAACGACGACGAGCGTTTCGACGGCGACTTCATGCTGATGACCGGCGAACTGGCGAAAATGCTGGCTGACGTGGTCGAAGCCCTGGGCGGCGAAGCGAAAGCCTAAACTCCGGGGTCAGGTCTTCCATTGCGTCACGAGCTGAGCCGTAACTTGGGTTACGGCTCAGCTCGTGACGCAATGGAAGACCTGACCCCGATTTTTACAGCGGCTGGAACACGCCGGCCGCTTTGTTTTTCTGGACGTTGTCCCAGGCGAAGATCTGGCCGTTCATGGCCACGTACACGCCCGGCGCCAGGGTCTGCGCCACCCCGGCCGCGAAGCCGAGGTTGAACAGGGCGTCAGAGTTGGCGATCTCGTAGGGGATCATGGCGCCGGTCAGGACGATGGTCTTGCCCAGGTTCGCCGGCCCCAGCACGGCGGCCGTCTGCGGCATGGTGTCGGTGCCGTGGATGATCACGATCGCTGTTTCCGCCGCCGCCTGGCACGATGCCAGGATGCGCGCGCGGTCGGCGTCCACCATGTCCAGCGAATCCATCAGCGGCAGCTGTTCCAGCGCCACTTCCACTGTCAGACGGCAACGTTTCAACAGCTCCGGCACGTGGCTGTCGGCGAAGCCGAGGGTGCCGTTCAGCTCGTTGTAGTGTTTGTCGAAGGTGCCGCCGGTGGCCAGGATGCGCAGGGTCATGTTAAAAGCTCAAGCTGTAAAGAAATGATGTGCATCATAACCGATGCGCGCGCACCGAATGCACTGGAAAACTCGGCAGACAGGGTCTATATTGGTTTCTTTGCGTGTTTAGGTCGTCCATGAAAGCGCTCGCTCCCGGCACTGTTATTTTCCACCGCCACCGTGGTTATGGCGTCATCACGGCCGTCAATCTGTTGACCGGCTGGATCTCCGCCCGCTTCGGCAACGAGTCGCGGACGCTGGATCTGAACCTGTCCACCGATGAGGTGCAGTTTGCCGACGGCGAAGCCATTCTGTTCCGCCGCGCCCCGCCCGACCGCATGCCGCACGCGCGCCTGATGGCGATGGTGCGTGCGCTGCATCAGGCCGGTTATCAGAAGCTTTACCTGTATTCCTGGCCCAAGCCGTCCGGCCTGCACTGGCGCTGGCATTTGTTCACCGGCACGCGCGACTGGATGCAGCGCTCCTGGCGCGAAGGCTGGTATGGCTCGGGCGCCGATTACAACAGCAATCCGGTGATGGGCTGGGGCGATTCGCCCGGCGCCAGCACCGACGAGCTGATCCACGCGCTGGCCAGATTCGATCCGCAGGGCCTGGCGCAGGCGCTGGGCCGCGACGAGGATCACACCGCCTGGTTCGCCAATGTCTGCGATGCGTTGCTGCCCGGCTATATGTACAGCCTGGACATGCAGCGTCCCGCCGGCGGCCCGCTGGTCGAGATGCCGCCGGTGCCGGTGGTGCCGGTGCGCGCCGCGCTGCCGCCATACAGCGGACCGGACATCACCTGGCCGCCCGGCTGGGCCGGACTGTGGAGCAAGGTGCACGTCATGCCTGCCCCGCGCATTAATCTCACCGGCATCCCGGAGCAGGCCGATTAGCGGGCATGGGCCACATAATCGGGGTTGTTGATGCCGGATGGCTGGCCGTTGGCGAAGTCCACCACGTTCTGGAAGGCGTGGCGGAAATACAGTTCATAGCTGTCCTGCTCGACGTAGCCCAGGTGCGGCGTCGCCAACACGGTCGGCATGCGCAGCAGCGGATGGTCGGCTGATAACGGTTCGGAGGTAAACACGTCCAGCGCCGCATAGCCGGGACGACCCTTGGTGAGCGCTTGCTCCAGCGCGTCGGTTTGTACCAGCTCGGCACGGCTGGTGTTGACGAACAGAGCGTCCCGCTTCATGCGCGCCAGGTCGTCGCCGCTGACGATGCCGCGCGTGGCGTCGTTCAGGCGCAAATGCAGGCTCAGCACGTCGGCCTCGGCAAAGAATGCCTCGCGCGAGGCCGCCGCGATACAACCGTCCGCCAGCGCCTTGTTGCGGCTGGCCTCGCTGCCCCACACCATCACCCGCATGCCGAACGCGCGCCCGTAAGCGGCCACGGTCTGGCCGATCTTGCCGTAGCCCCAGATCCCTAGCGTGCGGCCCTTGAGCACGTAGCCCAGGCCGTTCAGCTGCGGATTGACGGACGCGGTTTGCCACAGCCCATCCTTCAGATTATTGGCGTACGGAACGATCTTGCGGGCGGCCGCCATGATCAGCGCCCAGGTCAGTTCGGATGGCGCGGTGGGCGAGCCGATGCCTTCGGCAATCGCGATGCCAAGCTCGGTCGCGGCGGCGACGTCGACATGACCGGACAGCTTGCCGGTCTGCGAGATCAGCTTCAGATTCGGCAATTTCGACAATATTGCCCGGTTCAGCGCGGTACGTTCGCGGATCAGCACCAGCGCCTCGAACGGCGCCAGCCGGATCGCCAGCTGACCCAGTCCGCGCGCTGAGTTGTTGAACACTTTTACCTCGTGGCCGTCCAACAACTGATAGCAGCTCAAGCTTGGAGTTGCATTTTGGTAATCATCAAGAATCGCGATTTTCATGGGAGTTAGCAGAGGTTACGCAGGATTTCGTAGGGAAATAACAAGTTCCGAAGCAGGGCAAATAGCTTACTACTTTACTCGGGCATTTCTCCTACATTTTTGTATGGAACATATGTTGAGGGGTGTACAATCGGCCAACAATCAGGGCCCGTCGATCATCCGATCCGGGCCGCCGCACGACCGCCGTGACACCGCCGACCCATTTCGAATGGACTTCTGAGCGCAAGCCACAAGCTGACGACGATCTGCCGCCGCGAATTCTTTATTAGCATTGGAGGTACCATGAATCAGCCCGTGATGGGTGGCGTTGCACCATTGAACGCCCCAGCTTACATCAAACAGCAAAAGCTCATCAATTGGGTGGCCGAAATCGCCGCCCTCACCAAGCCGGACCGCATCTACTGGTGTGACGGCTCGCAGGAAGAATACGACCGCCTGTGCGCCGACATGGTCGTCGCCGGCACCATGAAAAAACTGAACCAGGAAAAGCGTCCGAATTCCTATCTGGCCCTGTCCGACCCGACCGACGTCGCGCGTGTCGAAGACCGCACCTTCATCTGCTCGGCCACCCGCGAGGAAGCCGGCCCCACCAACAACTGGATGGACCCGGCCGAGATGCGCGCCACCCTGCATCCGCTGTTCGACGGCTGCATGACCGGCCGCACCATGTACGTGGTGCCGTTCTCGATGGGGCCGCTGGGTTCGCCGATCGCCCACATCGGTGTGGAACTGTCGGACTCGCCGTACGTGGCGGTCAACATGCGCACCATGACCCGCATGGGCAAGGCCGTCTACGACGTGCTGGGCGAAGACGGCGACTTCGTGCCGTGCGTGCACACCGTCGGCGCACCGCTGAAGGCTGGCCAGAAGGACGTAGCTTGGCCATGCAACGCCACCAAGTACATCGTGCACTATCCTGAAACGCGCGAGATCTGGTCCTACGGTTCCGGCTATGGCGGCAACGCGCTGTTGGGCAAGAAGTGCTTCGCGCTGCGTATTGCCTCCAACATGGGCCACCAGGACGCGCAGAACGGCGGCACCGGCTGGCTGGCCGAGCACATGCTGATCCTCGGCGTGGAATCGCCGGAAGGCAAGAAGCACTACGTGGCGGCGGCCTTCCCTTCGGCCTGCGGCAAGACCAACTTCGCCATGCTGATTCCGCCCACCTCGTTCAACGGCTGGAAAATCACCACCATCGGCGACGATATCGCCTGGATCAAGCCGGGCAAGGATGGCCGTTTGTACGCCATCAACCCGGAAGCCGGCTACTTCGGCGTGGCGCCCGGCACCAACGAAAAGACCAACTACAACTGCATGGCCTCGCTGCGCGAGAACGCCATCTTCACCAACGTCGCGCTGACCGATGACGGCGACGTCTGGTGGGAAGGTCTGAGCAAGCCGGCGCCGCAGCACCTGATCGACTGGCAGGGCAAGGACTGGACGCCCGAATCGACCGGCAAGGCGGCGCACCCGAATGCCCGCTTCACCGTGCCGGCCACGCAGAACCCGGTGATCGATCCGGCCTGGGACGATCCGGCCGGCGTGCCGATCTCGGCCTTCATCTTCGGCGGCCGCCGTTCGACCACCGTGCCGCTGGTGACCGAGGCGCGCAACTGGGTGGAAGGCGTGTACATGGCCGCGACCATGGGCTCGGAAACCACCGCCGCCGCCGCCGGCCAGATGGGCATCGTGCGCCGCGACCCGTTCGCCATGCTGCCGTTCATCGGCTACAACATGAGCGACTACTTCCAGCACTGGCTGAACCTCGGCGCCAAGCTGGGCCAGATCGACGGCGCGCAACTGCCGAAGATCTACTGCGTCAACTGGTTCCGCACCGACGAGCAAGGCCACTTCGTCTGGCCTGGCTTCGGCGACAACATGCGCGTGCTGAAGTGGATGCTGGAACGCATCGAAGGTGAAGCTGGCGGCGTCGAAAACATCTTCGGCACCACCCCGCGCTACGGCGACCTGCACTGGGACGGCATGCCGTTCTCGCCGGAAGA
The DNA here is from genome assembly GCF_004614165.1 of Duganella callida. GTDB lineage: Bacteria > Pseudomonadota > Gammaproteobacteria > Burkholderiales > Burkholderiaceae_D > Rugamonas > Rugamonas callida. The sequence goes on from NZ_SPVG01000221.1 coordinate 13,794, forward strand.
ATTCGAGACCATCACCTCGATCGACAAGGACGCCTGGCGCGAAGAACTGAAGCTGCACGAAGAACTGTTCACCAAGCTGGCCTACCACCTGCCTGAAGAACTGAAGGCGGTGAAAGCCGACCTGGAAAAACGCCTGGCGCGCTAAGCCACCCGGCCCCAATCCGGGGTCAGTTCTGCCATTGGTACATGAGTCCGTGTGCGATAGTCAGAACTGACCCCGGATTTTTCTTGCGGTTTCGCACGGGTGTGCTAAAGTTTCGGGTATGGATACTTTGACCGCCAAAAGCGAGGCCACTTACGCCACCATCATCGATGCCGCACTGGAAATGGCGGCGTCGGAGGGCATCGGCAAGTTGTCGCTGGGCGAGCTGGCCAAGCGGACCGGGATCAGCAAGAGCGGGGTGTTTTCGCGCGTCGGCTCGCTGGATGCCTTGCAGGCGGCTGTGCTGGATGAGTATGACCGCCGCTTTGTGGCCGAGATCTTCATGCCGTCGCTGCAGCAGCCCAAGGGGCTGCCGCGTCTGGTGGCGCAGGTGAATGCCTGGTCGCGCCGCGTGGCAGTGGAAGGATTGAGCAATTCCTGCCTGTACAGCGCCGGCGCCTTCGAGTTCGACGATCAGACCGGGCCGCTGCGCGACCGTCTGCAGCGCGGCGCCGAAACCTGGCGCGCATCGCTGCGCAAGACGATCTTGCAGGCAATGGAGCTGGGCCACCTGCGGCCCGACACTGATCCGGGCCAGCTGGTCTATGAAATCTACAGCCTGGTCATGGGACTGATACACGATACGCGTTTCCTCAACGATGGTCAGGCGCTGCGCCACATGCAGCGCGCGTTCGGCCGCCTGATTTCGACTTACAAGAGCTTTAACGATCTGGAGTAAGACCCATGCCGCAGGTACGTCTGCGGTTTTCTTTCATCAATTTTCGCACGGGTGTGCGAAACAGGGGCACATCATGGCTGCGCTGCTTTTATTGTTGATTCCGGTTGGATGGTATGTGGTCTCGCGCAGCAGCTTGTGGTGTATGCTGCGCTCGCTCCCTCGCAGCAACGAGGACTTCGCCATTTTTTGAGGACGGTTTGAACCGCAAGCTCTTCATCTTCGATTTCGACGGCACCCTGGCGGCCACGCTGCCGGTGTTCCTGCGCATATTCGACGAGGCGGCCGGCAAATATGGCTTCCGGCGCTTGGACCGCAGCCTGCCGCTGCGTCATCTCGATGCGCGCCGGCTGATGGCTCTGCATGGCATCCCGCCGTGGAAGGTGCCGATGATCGCCGCCTTCATGCGTTCGCGCATGGCACAATGTCTGCACGAGGTGCGGCTGTTCGATGGCATGGAAGCGGTCCTGCGCGAACTGCGCGCGCGCGGCGTGCTGCTGGCCATTGTCAGCTCCAACTCGCTGAGCAATGTGCGGACCACGCTGGGGCCGCAGATCACAGCCCTGTTCAGCCAGGTCGAGTGCGGGGCTTCGCTGTTCGGCAAGCCGTCGAAGCTGCGCAAGGTGCTGGCCGTCACCGGCATCGCCGCTGACGATGCCATCCTGATCGGCGATGAACTCCGCGACGCACGCGCCGCCGCCGAAGCCGGCATCGCTTTCGGCGCCGTGGCGTGGGGCTACAACCAGCTCGATGTCCTGCTGGCGGAGCAACCGGCCAGGGTGTTCCGCCAGGTCGGCGATCTGCTTAACGATACTGCGCCGTTTCGCCCAGGATAGCCTTGGCTTCCAGGTAGGAATCCAGGCCATACTCGCCGAACTCGCGGCCGATGCCTGATTGCTTGAAGCCGCCGAACGGCGCCAGCAAATCGTCATGGATGCCGTTGATGTGCACGCGGCCGGCGATCAACTGGTCGGCCATGCGGTTGGCGCGCTCGAGGTCGGTCGAGCTGACGTAGGCATGCAGGCCGTACTGGGTGCCGTTGGCGATGGCGATGGCCTCTTCCTCGGTCCGGTAAGTCATGATGGACAGCACCGGGCCGAAGATTTCTTCCTTGGCGATGGTCATCTCCGGCGTCACGCCGGCAAACACGGTCGGCTTGACGAAGTAACCGGCTTCCAACCCTGCTGGTTTGCCCAGGCCGCCCGTCACCAGCTCGGCGCCTTCTTCGATGCCGATGCGGATGTAGTTCTGCACGCGCTCGAACTGCTTGTGCGTGACCAGCGGACCCAGCGCCACCTTGCTATCGTGCGGATCGCCGACGACCACCGCTTCCGCCGCCAGTTTGGCCAGCATCTTGACTTCTTCCAGGCGGTGCGCCGGCACCAGCAGGCGCGAGCCGGCGATGCAGGCCTGCCCGTTGTTCATGTAGCAGGCGGCCACCGCCATGGGAATCGCCTTGGCGAAGTCGGCGTCGTCGAGAATGACGTTGGCGCTTTTGCCGCCCAGTTCCAGCGACACGCGCTTCATGGTGTCGACGCCCAGGCCCGCAATACCCTTGCCGACCGCGGTGGAGCCGGTGAAGGAAATCTTGGTGATATCGGGATGGACGCTGATCTCGGCGCCCACCACGTCGCCGCGGCCGTTGACGACGTTGACCACGCCCGGCGGCAGTTCGGCCGCGTGGAACGCTTCGATCAGGATCTGGTTCTGGCGCGCGCTCAGCTCACTGGGCTTGACCACCACCGTGCAGCCGGCCGCGATGGCGGTGGCCACCTTGTTGGCGACGAACCAGGCGCTGGAATTCCAGGGCGTGATGATGCCGACCACGCCCACCGCCTCCAGCTTGACCTTGGACTTGCTGACGGTGCGCACGAAGTCGTGCTCTGCCATCACCTTTTTCACGTCCAAAAACATCTGCGCGGTGTAGCGCGCGCGGTTGACGCTGGTGTTGACCGGGCCGCCGTATTCCTCGACCTGGGCCAGCGCGGCCTCGTCGGCGCGCGCCAGCACGGCCTTGTGCAGGCGTTCGAGGATGGCGCCGCGTTCGGCCTTGCTGCTGCGCGAGAAGGCCGGGAAGGCCGCCTTGGCAGCGGCAATCGCGCGGCGCGTATCCTCGACGTCGCCGAGGCGCACCTGGCCATCAACCTGGCCGGTGGTTGGGTTGACCAGCTCGAACATCTCGGTGCCGTGCGGGGTGACGAATTGGCCGTTGATATAAACCGTATCGATGGTATGCATGATGGACTCCTGGGTTGGACTTCGATGAGAACCATTCTAGGAATTCCGGCCGCGCCGCATCAGTGGGGTTTCTGCCGCATGTTTGCCTGATTCTGCCTGTCGCAGGATTATGCAATCCATGCCGGTGTTTTGGCATTCCGTCACAATTGCCGGACGCTGGCGCGCGGCGGCCGTTACAGTGCACGCTCAACACATTTTTTGATAGGCCAACATGACAACGACCACCCGTATCGGCGCCGCCAGCGCCTTGTTGTTTTCCCTGATCCTGGGCGTGGCCCATGCCGACACCGCCGCTCCCGACCTGGAAGCGCGCCGCGCGGCCCTCAACAGCCTGCTGAAGGAACAGTGGGAATACACCCTGCGCACCAGCCCCGAATGGGCCTCGCTGCTGAACGACAAGCGCTACAACGACCGCTGGTCCGACTTCTCGCAGGCCGGCATTGAGGCCGACCTGAAGGCCAATGCCGACTTCCTCAAGCGCTTCGAGGCGATCGACACCAGCGGCTTCCCGCTGCAGGAGCAGCTGAACCGCGAACTGATGCTGCGCCAGCTGCACCAGACCGTGGACGGCGCCCGCTTCAAGGATTGGGAGATGCCGCTGGCGCAGAACTCCGGCGTGCACCTGGACCTGCCGCAGATCGTCTCGGCGATGTCGTTCGAGAGTGTCAAGGATTACGAGGATTACATCAAGCGTCTGCACGCGTTGCCCAAGCTGTTCGCCGAGACCCAGGTGCAGATGGAGAAGGGCGTCAAGGATCATTTGATGCCGCCGAAATTCCTGATCCCGCAGATCGTCAAACAGTGCGAGGACGTGGCGGCGATGAAGCCGGCCGATTCGCCGTATGCCGAACCGCTGAAGAAATTCCCCAAAGAGTTTTCCGCCGCCGACAAGGCGCGCCTGAGCAAGGAACTGCTGGCGGCGGTACAGAAGGACGTGGCGCCGGCCTACAAGAAGCTGGCCGTCTACACCAAGACCAAGTACCTGCCGTACGGACGCAAGGATGTGGGCATGTGGTCGCTGCCGGAAGGCGCGGCGCGCTACGCCTTCAAGGCCAAGAATTCCACCACCACCGACATGTCGCCGGAAGAGATCCATCAACTGGGCCTGTCGGAAGTGAAGCGTATCGAAGGACAGATGCTGGCCACCGCGCAGAAGCTGGGCTACAGCGACCTGAAAGCGTTCAACAAGGCGGTGGCGGCCAATCCGGCCCTGCATCCGAAATCGCGCCAGCAGATCATCGACCTGTATCAGAAGTACACCGATCAGATGTACGCGCAGCTGCCCAACCAGTTCGGCGTGCTGCCGCAGAATAAGGTCGAAATCAAGCCGGTGGAAGAGTTCCGCGAGAAGGGCGCGCCCGGCGCTTCCTACCTGCCCGGCTCCCCGGACGGCAAGCGCCCCGGCCGCGTGATGGTCAACACCGGCGACTTCGAGCACCGTTCCACCATGAGCATCGAAACCACGGCGCTGCACGAAGGCGTGCCGGGACATCACATGCAGCTGACCATCGCGCAGGAGATCAAGGGACTGCCGGACTTCCGCCAGCAGGGCAACTACACCGCCTATGCGGAGGGCTGGGCGCTGTACTCGGAGCGGCTGGGCGAGGAACTGGGCTTTTATCAGGACCCGTACAGCTACTACGGCCACCTGCAGGACGAGATGCTGCGCGCGATCCGTCTGGTGGTGGACACCGGCCTGCATTACAAGCAGTGGAGCCGCCAGCAGGTGGTCGATTTCTTCCATGACCACTCGGGCATCGAGGAAGTGGAAGTGCAGAGCGAGACCGACCGCTATATCGTCTGGCCCGGCCAGGCGCTGGGCTACAAGATCGGCCAGTTGAAGATCCTCGAACTGCGCGACTACGCGCGCAAGGAGCTGGGAGACCGCTTCGACATCCGCGCCTTCCACGACCAGGTGCTGGGCGCCGGCGCGCTGCCGATGGATGTGCTGGAATCCCACATCAAGGAGTGGGTGGCCAGCCAGAAGAAGGCGTAATTACGGATCGGGTTGCGGAGCGCGGCGCAGGTCGATCTTCGTGACCCACCAGGCACGGTGCTTGAAGGTGAAGTCCAGCGGACCGACGGCGACGACCTTGCCGTCGCTGGCCTGCACCTGCCCCGGCTTGGGCAGAAAGCCGGCGCTGTTGGCGGCGGCGGCATCGCCCAGCGCATCGAGCGCCGGCATCAGGCGCGGATCGTCGCGCTTCAGCGCCGCGCAGGCATCGTAGGCATCGCATACCTGTACCGGAAAATCGATGAAGCGCACCGCGCGATCCAGCATGTCTTCGTGGCCCAGATAGTTGTAGACCCAGCCCGCCGCATCGGCCAGTTCGCGCGCGCGGGCCAGGATCTTGTTATTCTCGCGCTGTAGCTCCTGGCGCATCGAGCCGCCGTCGAACAGCATGTCGTCCACGCGCCAGCCGCTGTCCTCGCGCACCAGCGCGTAACGCACCTTGCGCGCGTAAGCGTCGCCGAGATCCGGATGCACATTGAAACTGGCTTCGATCAGATTGTCGCCGACGCGGGCGGCCTTGAAGCCGGCGCGTTCGAAGTCCAGACTGGGCGCCACTTCCTGCGCCTGCATGAAGACATCGCCATCGGCGCCATAGCCGCAGACATCGTCGCCGCGCGACAGGCTGTCGCACAGCTGGCTGTTGGCGTCGACCAGGGCTTCCAGTTCCTTCGAAAAAAACGAGCCGCCCGGCAGCTGGCTGGCGCTGCGCGCCTCCGGGCGGGAAAGGTGGTCGCGGTAGAAATCGGTGATGAAGTCGAGCTGGCGCTGGCGTTCCGACCAGGCCCGCGTGGCCATCACCATCACCAGGCCAAAGATGAACAGCCCCACGCACAGGGGCAGCAGGTGCTTCTTGTCGATCTTCATGGCGGCACGTCTCCGCTGGCGGGTCTGAGCTTTTTCATGTCCTGCATCGGCGGTGCACCGAACAGGCGCCGGTATTCGCGGCTGAACTGGGAGGCGCTCTCGTAGCCGACCCGGTAGGCGGCGGTGGTGGCGTCCATGTCGCCGTTCAGGAGCAGTGTACGCGCTTGCTGCAGGCGCAGCTGTTTTTGATACTGCATCGGCCCCATGGTGGTCACCGCCTTGAAACGGTGATGCAGACTGGAGACACTCATGTTGGTGGCCTGCGCCAGGTCTTCCACCTTGACCGGCTGGTCGTAATGGTCCTTGAGCCAGGCAATGGCCTTGCTGATGCCGCGGTCCTGCTGGTCCAGCACGATGTTCTGGTACAACTGGCGGCCGTCGGCGCCGGTCAGCAGACGGTAGATGATTTCGCGCTTCAGGCCCACGGCCAGGAAGGCCGCTTCCGCCGAAGGCGCCTGCAGCAGGCGCACCAGCTTGTACAAGGTCTCCTGCAGTTCGGCATCGGTGCGTCCGATGTAGGCGCCGCGCACCGGTTGCTGTGTATCGATGGCGATCTGCGCTTCCAGCACGATGGCGGCAATTTCCTGCGGATCGAGCGCGAGGTTCAGCAGCAGATAGGGATGGTCGGGTGTGGCGTTGACGATCTGCCCGGCCGCGGCCAGATCGAGCGATACGGCCAGGTATTCACCCGGGCCGTAATCGAGCACTGTGTCGGCCAGGTGCAGCCGTTTGTGGCCCTGGAGGATGATGCAGCAGGAAGGTTTGAGCACCCCGCGCGTGAGCGCCGTCGGGTGCGAGGAACGGATCAACGACAGAAACGGGATCGTCGTCTCCACGCGCGCATCGTGCGGCAGATACTGCTGCACGATGTCGATCATGTGATCGATGCGCGTGAGGCCGGCGTCCCGTTTCATGTTACTTCAACAGCGGCACCAGGTATTTGCCGGTGACGCTGGCCGGGTTCTTGGCCACGTCTTCCGGCGCACCGGTGGCGATGATCTGGCCGCCACCGGCGCCGCCCTCCGGACCCAGGTCGACGATCCAGTCGGCGGTCTTGATCACGTCGAGATTGTGCTCGATGATGACCAGCGTATTGCCCTGGTCGCGCAGGCGGTGGATCACCTTCAGCAGCAGGTCGATGTCGTGGAAGTGCAGACCGGTGGTCGGCTCGTCCAGGATGTACAGCGTGCGGCCGGTGTCGCGCTTGGACAGTTCCAGCGACAGCTTGACGCGCTGCGCCTCCCCGCCCGACAGCGTGGTGGCGCTCTGACCCAGCTTGATGTAGCCCAGACCCACGTCCAGCAGCGTGTGCAGCTTGCGCGCGATGACCGGCACCGGCTTGAAGAACTCGTGCGCATCTTCGACCGTCATGTCGAGGATCTCGGTGATGTTCTTGCCCTTGTAGTGGACTTCCAGCGTCTCGCGGTTATAGCGCTTGCCGTGGCAGACGTCGCACGGCACGTAGACGTCCGGCAGGAAGTGCATCTCGACCTTCAGCACGCCGTCGCCCTGGCAGGCTTCGCAGCGGCCGCCCTTGACGTTGAACGAGAAACGGCCGGCGCTGTAGCCGCGTTCCTTCGCGGTCGGCACGGTGGCGAACAGGTCGCGGATCGGCGTGAACAGGCCGGTGTAGGTGGCCGGATTCGAACGCGGCGTGCGGCCGATCGGCGCCTGGTCGACCGAGATCACCTTGTCGAAGTGTTCCAGGCCGCTGATGCTGTCGTGCGGCGCCGGCTCGGTCTGCGAGCCGTACAGGTGGCGCGACAGGGCCGGGAACAGCGTGTCGTTGATCAGCGTCGATTTCCCTGAGCCGGAGACGCCCGTCACGCAGGTCATCAGGCCCACCGGCAGCTTGAGGCTGACCTTCTTCAGGTTGTTGCCGGTGGCGCCGCTGATCACCAGCTGCTTGTCCGGATCGGCCTGGTGGCGCTTCTTCGGCACCTCGATCTTGCGCGCGCCGCTCAGGTACTGCGCGGTCAGCGATTTCTTGTTCTTCAGGATGTCCTTGAGCGAACCGGCGGCGATCACGTCGCCGCCATGCACGCCGGCGCCCGGTCCCATGTCGACGATGTAGTCGGCGGTGCGGATCGCGTCCTCATCGTGCTCCACCACCAGCACGCTGTTGCCGATGTCGCGCAGGTGCTTCAGCGTGTCGATCAGGCGGTCGTTGTCGCGCTGGTGCAGGCCGATCGACGGCTCGTCCAGCACGTACATCACGCCGGTCAGACCGGAGCCGATCTGCGAGGCCAGACGGATACGCTGCGCCTCACCGCCCGACAGCGTGTCGGCGCTGCGGTCCAGCGACAGGTAATCCAGGCCGACGTTATTCAGGAACTGCAGGCGCGAGATGATTTCCTTGATCACGCGGTCGGCGATTTCCTTTTTCGCGCCGCGCAGCTTCAGTTGCTCGAAGAAGGACAGCGATTCGCGCAGCGGCTTTTCGGCGATCTCGTAGATCGCCTTTTCCTGCTTGCCGCTGCCGACCTTCACGTAGCGCGCTTCCACGCGCAGGCGCGCGCCGTCGCACGACGGGCACTTCTTCTCGTTGATGAACTTGGCCAGTTCCTCTTTCACCGCCATCGAATCGGTTTCGCGGTAGCGGCGCGCCAGGTTGTTGACCACGCCCTCGAAGGTGTGTTCCTTGACCACGGTGCGGCCGCGCTCATTGACGTAGGTGAACGGGATGTTGGTCTTGCCGGAACCGTTCAGCACCACGTCCTGCGCAGTCTTCGGCAGCTTTTCGAACGGCACGTCGAGGTCGAAGTCGTAATAGGCGGCCAGGTTGGACAGCAGCTGGTAGTAGAACTGGTTGCGGCGGTCCCACCCCTTGACCGCGCCGGAAGCCAGCGACAGGTTCGGGAAGGCGACGATGCGTTTCGGATCGAAGAACTCGATGTGACCGAGGCCGTCGCACTCGGGGCAGGCGCCCATCGGGTTATTGAAGGAGAACAGGCGCGGCTCCAGTTCCTGCAGCGAGTAGCCGCAGATATTGCAGGCGAACTTGTTGGAGTAGACGTGTTCCGTGCCGCTGTCCATCTCCAGCGCCACGGCGCGGCCGTCGGCCAGGCGCAGCGCGGTCTCGAAGCTCTCGGCCAGGCGCTGCTTGATGTCGGCGTTGACCTTGACGCGGTCGATCACCACGTCGATGGTGTGCTTCTCGGTTTTCTTCAGCTTGGGCAGATCGTCGACTTCATAGATCTTGGCCTCGTGCGTGCCGCTCTGGATGCGGAAGCGGATGAAGCCCTGCGCCTGCATCTGCTCGAACAGGTCGGAGTGCTCGCCCTTGCGGTTGGCGACGACCGGCGCCAGGATCATCAGCTTGGTGTCCTGCGGCAGGGCCAGCACCGCGTCCACCATCTGCGACACGGTCTGCGCGGCCAGCGCCTGGTCGGGGTGGTTGATGCAGTACGGCGTGCCGACGCGCGCATACAACAGACGCAGGTAGTCATGGATCTCGGTCACGGTGCCGACGGTCGAACGCGGGTTGTGCGAGGTGGCCTTCTGCTCGATCGAAATGGCCGGCGACAGACCTTCGATCATGTCGACGTCGGGCTTCTCCATCAGCTGCAGGAACTGGCGCGCGTAGGCCGACAGCGATTCCACATAGCGGCGCTGGCCTTCCGCATACAAGGTGTCAAACGCCAGCGAAGACTTGCCGGACCCGGACAAGCCGGTGATCACGATCAGCTTGTTGCGTGGCAGGTCGAGATTGATGTTTTTCAGGTTATGCGTGCGTGCGCCGCGGATGCGGATCTGTTCCATGGGATTTTTGGCCTTTAGAGTCAACCCGTTACTATAGCTGGGTTTGGATATATGCGCCGACCTTGCGCCAGATCGTGGTGTGGCGGCGCTGCACTGTATATAATACCAGTATTTTCTTGCACTGGCTCAACTGGCGGACGAAGCGAACATGTGGGGACGGACCGCAAAAATGCTAGGCCGGATGTGGGCTTGGTCTATAATTCTTCGTTTGCATTTGAAGCCCGCCGCGCCCGCGGCGGAGGTCGTAACTCAGGGAGTCTTATTAACATGGCATCAGTCAACAAAGTCATCATCGTCGGCAATCTGGGTCGCGATCCGGAAATTCGCTACATGCCCAGCGGTGACGCGATCGCCAACATCGCGGTGGCGACGTCGTACCGCACCAAGGACCGCAACACCGGCGAGCAGAAAGAGCTGACCGAGTGGCACCGCATCTCCTTCTTCGGCCGTCTGGCGGAAGTGGTGGGCCAGTACCTGAAGAAAGGTTCTTCGGTCTACGTCGAAGGTCGTTTGCAGACGCGTAAATACACCGACAAGGACGGCGTCGAGAAATACGCCACCGACATCATCGCGGAAAACATGCAGATGCTGGGCGGCCGTCAAGGCATGGGCGGCGACGCCGGCATGGATGACGGCGGCGGTTACAGCGGCGGCGGTGGTGGCGGCTACGACGCCCCGCCACAGCGCCAGGCTCCGGCCCCGCGTCCGCAAATGGCGGCCCCGGCCCCAGCGCCACGTCCAGCCCCGCGCCCGGCACCGAACTTCTCGGATATGGATGACGATATTCCGTTCTGACACGCACTAATCTTTAATTTGTAAACTAAGCCCTGTAGGTCGTTGATCTACAGGGCTTTTTTGTAATTTGACGTGCAGGGGGAGCGGGCTAGTATGCGCCAAAAACCCTGTCCAGGGCGCCCTGAATTTCCAACTGATATGCGCGGGCCGATGCGACATTGACTTTAAGTTCGCTTAACGGAATGGCGCCAAGTTGTGGGGTGTCCATGACATGATCTTCGCCATTGACCACGATAATAGGAAACAGGTCTGGTGGAAACATCCATCGACGAAAAAGCCGATAAGGGGCGGAGCGGAACAACGATTCGCGTCGCCAACCCGCTGATTACATTGCTTTGCACATCAACGAGATAAGGGATATTGCTGCGGTTCCGTCCCGGGTTAGCGAAAATATCGAAGCGGCCCATCAGAAAGACCGCCACTCTTCAAGCGCCACGCCCTCCTTCTCTACTCGCTGATTGTAGGCCGCCAGAAAATCGGCATGTTCCTCATTCCATTGCTGTTCCTTGCGCGATTGGATCTCTTCACGCAAGCGTTGTTCGCAGACTTGGGAGATGTTAATGCCCAGGCTTTTCGCAGCTTGGTACACATCCATCGACAACGTGATGTTGGTTGCCTTTTTTGCAGACAGCTTTAATGGAGCGCTGGAAGATTTCATGATGAATGCGCATCAGAAATGTGAGGACGAATGCGCATTATAGCCCCATAAGAAAACCAGCCCGCGCTTGCTCTCTCAACCTGGCAACCTCAAATGGTGCCGCCGGCACGTGCTGTGCCGGCGGACTTTTTTTACGCCTGCGCCTGCAGCAGCTCGACCTTGCGGTCGGCCAGCAGCGGCAGGGCGCGCTGCACCACCAGCGCCTGGTAGTGCGCCGACTGGCGGTGCGCTTCGATCGCCGCCTGGTCGCGGTAGCGCTCGATCAGCAGCAGGCAGTACGGCGCATCGACGGCGAGGTAGACCTCGTAGCCCAGGCAGCCCGGCTCGGCCAGTGAGGCCGGACGCAGTTCGGCCAGGATGGCCCGCACTTCGTCATGCTGGCCGTCGGCCGGTTGCCAGCGCGCGACCACCGTGATTTCGCCGGCGCTCATGCCTGGCCTTTCAGCGCCTTGACGATTTCCTTGGCCAGCGGACCGCCCGAGGCCGGGTTCTGGCCGGTCATCAGACGGCCATCGACCACGACCTTCTCCTGCCACACATCGGCGGAAGCGTACTGCGCGCCTTCGGCTTTCAGCGCGTCTTCCAGGTTGAACGGCACGTCGGCCTGGGCGTAGCCGGCTTCTTCGGCGTTGGAGAACGAGGTCAGCTTGCGGCCGTAGACCAGCGAGGTGCCGTCTTCCAGCTTGACGCCGAGGAAGGCGGCCGGACCATGGCAGACGGCGGCGACAATCTTGCCGGCTTCCCAGGCGCGCGCCACCACGCGCTTCACTTCCGGATCGACGGCGATGTCGACCATCGGGCCCAGACCGCCGGGGAAGAAGATGGCGTCGTAATCGTTGACGTCCACTTCCGCCAGTTTGCGGCTGCGGTTCAGGCGGCGGATTGCGGCGCTGTTGCGGAACGCCAGCTGGGCCGGATCTGCGGCGTCGTAGCCGTCTTCCGGAATGGCGCCGCCCAGCGGCGAGGCGTATTCCACCGCCACGCCGGCATGGTCGAACACTTCGTACGGGTGGGCGACTTCAGGGAAGAAGTAGCCGGTGGCGCGCTTGTTCGGGCCGATCTCGGCTGCGTTTGTCAAAATAAACAGTACATGTTTGACGCTCATAATAACCTCCGTTTAGTTAGGGATCCGCTACGCATCGCGGTTGATGTAACTATAGGAAGCCTGGCACCGCTCCGGTAGATACTGCTAAGATGACGCAATGTCAAATCGAATGAGCCAATCATGAGCGATTCGTCGCCGATACTGGATGAGCTGCGCGCCATGGCCGTGTTCGCCACCGTGGTGCGCTGCGGCAGCTTTGCCGCCGGCGCCCGCGCGCTCGGCCTGACCCGCGCCGTGGTCAGCCATCACATCCGCGCGCTGGAAGCGCGGCTGGGCGTGCCGCTGGCCCAGCGCAGCACGCGCAGCTTCAGCCTGACGCCGGCCGGCGAGGCGTTCCGCGTCCATTGCGAGCGGCTGCTGGACGAGGCGCACGACGGCATCCGCGGCATGGAGCTGCTGCGCGCCGAGCCGCGCGGCGAGGTGCGCATCACCTGCTCGCACCACTTCGGCAGCAAGCGCATCATGCCGGGGCTGCTGGAGTTTCGGCGCCGTTATCCGGCCATCCGCGTGCACGTGGCGATGAACGATGCCAACGTCGATCTGGTGCAGCACGGTATCGAACTGGCGGTGCGCGCCGGGCCGCTGGCCGATTCGGCGCTGGTGGCGCGGCGGCTGGTGCGCGAGCCCACCATGCTGTGCGCCTCGCCGGCCTACCTGCGGCGCTACCGCGCGCCGGCCTCGGCGGCGGAACTCGAGCAGCATCGCTGGGTGCTGTATCCGCCCAGCCAGCGCGCCGCCACTGTGCGGGTGGACGGCAAGGAGCTGCAGATACCGGTACGGGGCGACGTGGCCACCGACAGCGCCGCCGCCCGCCTCGCCTTTGTGCTGGCCGGCGAGGGCATCGCGCGCCTGCCGGCCTACGATGCGGCGGCGCTGATCGCCGCAGGCGAGCTGGTCCACGTACTGCCCGAGGTGCAGACCGCCGCGCTGGAAATCTTCCTGGTGCATTCGCAGCGCATCGGCCCCAGCGCCCGTTTGCTGCGCGACTTTCTGTTAGCGGCGGCGGCCGATGGTTAGCTACAGAATCGCGTAAAAAGAAGGAAAGATGACCGGAATAGCCATAAGTTGAAACGCTTCCAGTGTTGTAGTCACGCGTCTTTACGCAGATTTACGAGTCTTTTGTGGCGCTTAAGCCCGGGTTCAATATATTTCCGTGTGGGAATTTGATAGTATTTCCTGGCCCCTTCCTGTAATTGTTGTGAGATGCCATGCGATACCTTCCTGCTTCCATTCGTCTAGCCCTGCCCATGACCTGCATCGCCGCGCTGTTGAGCGCTTGCGGCGGTAGCGAGCAGATTTCCGATACCAGCCGCGTGGTGCAGGGCGCGGCCCCGCTGGCCACCGCGGCCACCGTGCTGCAGATGGATGCCGGCGGCTTGCCCGAGCAGGATGCGCAGCAGTTCGCCCAGCCGGCCTTCCACATGGCGCCGGTGTTGCTGGAGACGCCGGCCGACACCACCCCGGCCGATAGCTCGGCCGCCGTGCACACCCAGGCCGTGCCGTCCGAATTCCGCGGCCTGAACTCGCGCCGGCTGACGGTGCAGGGCCTGCGCCAGGTGCAGGCCAACCGCAGCCTGACGGTGACGGCGTCGGACAGCGGTACGGCCGCGCCGATGGCCGGCACCACCTCGGTCGCCACCTACACCCCGGCGCAGATCCGCGCCGCCTACGGCCTGCCGGCGCTGCCGGCCAGCTTCAGCAATCTGACCGCCACCCAGGCCGCCCAGCTGGGCGCCGGCCAGACCATTTATATCGTCGATGCGCAGCACGACCCCAACGTGGCCGCCGAGCTGGCCGCGTTCAACGCCAAGTTCGGCCTGCCCACCTGCAGCACCAAGGCGATCGCCACCAACGCCGTGCTGCCGCTGGCCGCCGCTTCCGCCAGCGCCTGCGAACTGTCGGTGGTGTACAGCAGCGCGAGCGGCGGCATGACCGCCACCGCGCCGGCCTACGATTCCGGCTGGGCGACGGAAATCGCGCTGGACGTGCAGTGGGCGCATGCCACCGCGCCGCTGGCGCGCATCGTGCTGATCGAAGCCAACAGCGCCAGTTACAACAACCTGCTGGGCGGCATCAAGCTGGCCAACGCCATGGGGCCGGGCGTGGTGTCGATGAGCTTCGGCGGCGCTGAAAGCAGCGGTACCAGCTCGGCCGAGAGTGCCTTCGCGGTGGCCAACATGACGTATCTGGCCGCCACCGGCGACTCCGGTGCAGGCGTGTCGTGGCCGTCGTCATCGGCCAAGGTGCTGGCGGTGGGCGGCACCACCCTGACCTACGCCGGCGGCACGCGTTCGGAAGTGGCCTGGTCCAGCACCGGCGGCGGCGTCAGCCAGTATGTGGCGACGCCGAGTTACCAGACCAATGCCGTGCCCGGCATGGGCACGGCCGTGCGCCGCACCGTGGCCGACGTCTCCTTCAACGCCGACCCCAACAGTGGCCAGTACGTGGCGATCATCGCCTCCGGCAGCACCACCACGCGTTGGGCCAGCGTCGGCGGCACCAGCCTGGCGACGCCGCAATGGGCCGGCCTGATCGCCGTCGCCAACGCGCTGCGCGCGCAGAGCAGCAAGGCCGCGCTGGCGGCGCCGCACAGTACGCTGTACACGCAGATCGCCAGCGTGCCCGGCACCTACGCCAGCGTGTTTGCCGACGTCACCAGGGGCAGCAACGGCACCTGCGCCGACTGCAGTGCCAAGACCGGCTATGACGCCGCCACCGGTCTCGGCACGCCGAACGTCAGTGCGCTGTTGTCGACGCTGTCCGGCGCGAATGTGCAGACGGCACCGGTGGTGACCTCCGCCACCATCAACGCCAAGGTCGGCACCGCGCTGTCGTTCACCGTCTCGGTGAGCGCGTCCAACGCGGTCGGCTACACCCTGGCCGGCGCGCCGTCGGGCATGAGCATCAGCAGCGCCGGCGTGGTCAGCTGGGCGGCGCCGGTGGCCGGCACCTACCGGGTCACCGTCACCGCCAAGGACAGCAAGACCGGCCTGGGCGGACAGGGCGTGTACACCGTGGTGGTGGCCGCCGCCACCGGCACCACGACCACACCGGTCAGCACCAGCGGCAGCGGTCCGGTGATCACCGCCAGCGCGCTGAGCGGCACCACCAGCAGCGCGTTGAGCGGCGCGATCCGTATCACCGACGCCACCAGCAACACGATCTCGGTCAGCATTTCCGGTGCGCCGCTGGGCATGATGTTCCAGGCCAGCGGCACCCAGCTACTGGTCAGCTGGGCCGCGCCGAAAGCGGGCGCCTACACGCTGAAGCTGGTTGCCACCGACGGCAACGGCGCCACCAGCACCGCCAACGTCCCGGTGACCATCGCCGCGCGCTGACCCCGAATCTTCAGGCTGGTTGGCGCAGGCAGGCGGCGGCCAGTAGCAGCAGGAGCAGGGAGCCGAGCAGGTTGGCGTGGTAGCCATGCCAGCGATACAGCAGTCCCGCCACGGCCGAGCCGAAGGCGATGCCGGCAAAGACGAAGGAGGCAGTCACCGCCAGCGCCACGCCGCGCAGCTCGGCCGACAGTTCGACAATGCGCCGCTGCTGCGACGGCCAGACGATGTCGGTGGCGAACGCCCACAGCAGCAGCGCGCCGAACAGCACGGCCAGTGTCGCCGGCAACAGCATCAGCAGCACCAGGTCCAGCGCCAGCAGCCCCATGCCGGCCAGCAGCATGGCGTCGGCGCTGTAGCGGCGCGCGGCGCGCACCACGAACAGGTTGCCCACCACACCCGCCACACCGAGCACCGCCATCGCCGTCGACACGGTCTGCGCGCTGCCGTGAAATACGTCGCGGATGATGGGCGCGATGAAGGCATAGGTCGCATACACGCCGCCGGCAATGAAGAACACCACCAGATACGCCGGCAGCAGCACCGGGTCGAACAGCACCCGGCCCAGCGTCGCCAGTGTGATGGCCTGGCCGCCCGGTTGCGCCGGCACGGCGGCGCGGATCAACAGCGCGGTCATCAGGCCGGCCGCCGCCACGCCCAGGAACAGTACGCGCGCGCCCCAGACCTGCGCCACCCATGCCGCCAGCGGCATGCCCACCAGCCCGGCCAGGCTCAGCCCCAGCAACACCATGGCGATGGCGCTGCCCTGCTGCTTCTGCTCGACCAGACCGGCCGCCAGCGCACCCAGCACGGGACCGATCAGCGCCGCGCCCAGCCCCATGGCGACGCGCGCCGACAACAGCACACGGTAGTCCGGCGCCAGCGCGAACACCAGCGCCGCCGCGCTGAATACGGACAGGCCGATCAGCACCTGGCGCCGCCGCGGCAGGTGGCCGAACGCCACTTGCAGCAGCGGCGCCGCCAGCGCGAAGGTGATGCCGAACACGGTGATCAGCAGCGCGCTCTGCGCATCGCTGAGCCGCCATGCGGCGCCGATGGCGGCCAGGCCGCCGACCACCGACAGCGCGCCGGTGGCCTGCACGAAGTAGGCCAGGCTCAGCGAGCGCAGCGCCAGCACCGCGGGTTGGGCGATGGCGCGCATGGCTTAGTGACCGACCGGGATCGGGTTGTCTTTCAGCGACTGGTTGAAGGCGTTCACGAAGCCGTGCTCGCCCGAACCGGGGTTGTCGCGCAGCGCCTGGATGGCGTCGACATAGACTTCATCCTTGCCGCTGGCCAGGCCCGTCATGGTGGCGGCGACGAAG
>NZ_SPVG01000022.1 GCF_004614165.1 Duganella callida
GGTCGCGGCCGGCCTCGGCGTGCGCCTCCAGCGTCAGGCTGTCGCTCAGGCCGCGCCGCACCGAGCCGCTGAGCACCGGCGCGCCGTAGTCGAACGAGGCGGTGGTGTAGCGCCGCCGCAGCGCGCCCAGCTCCACCGAGTAATCGGTCAGGCCCGCGGCCAGCATGCGCGTGTCGACGTACAGGGGAACGGTGGTGCTGACCGCCCGGCCGGCGGCGTCGTGCGTGACCAGCGTGGCCTGGCCGGCGCCGTTGATGCCGGCCACCTGGTTGACGATGAACGGGCCGGACGGCACCGCCGTGTCGACCTGGCGCACGCCGTTGATGTACAGGCTGACCGCGCTGGGCACCACCGCCGAGCCGGTCAGCGTGGCGGCCGGGAAGGTCAGCAGGTCCGGCCGCAGGTCGAAGCTGCGCCGCCACTGCACGCCGCCCATGCGCAGCGAACGCGACCAGTTGAGCGAGGAGGAAATGAAATCGCCCACCTGCCAGGTTTCCAGCGTGTCGGGGTCGGCATGCACCCAGGCCGTGTCGAAGCGGATGTACTGGCGCAGCTGGCTGCTGTAATTGAACACGCCGGTGCTGGTGAGCACGCCGCCGGCGTTGAAGTAACGCAGCTCGTTGGCGACCGAGCTGCTGCGGTCGGTGCCGAGCCGGGTGAAGGCGTCGTAATTGATCACCGCGCCCGGCGTCACCGTGGCCTTGCCGGGCAGGCGCTGGGTGCGCGCCGACACCTCGATCGGCGCGCGCAGCGCATCGTCCACGCGCAGCGCGATGCTCTGGCGCGCGGCGTCATAGCTGTAGCTGAGCCCCTTGACGCCGTCGAGGTCGAACTCCTGCCGGCCCTCGACCCCGAACAGTTTCGGATCGAGCTCCAGGTCGCGCAGATTCTGCACGCTGCTGCGCAGGCCCGAGCTCGCGCCGCGGGTAAAACGCAGTATCAGGCCGGTCGCTTCACCGTTCAACATCACCTCCAGAAAAAGCTCTTCCTCCTGCGGCGGCGGCATGGCCGGCGTCTGCGCCAGCGCGCCCCACCACCAGGCCAGCAACCAGATGCCGATCCACCACCGCTGCCGCCCCATGCCGGGCTAGTCCACCCGGGCGACCGTGCTGGCGCTCAGCGGGCGGGCGTTGATGTTGGCCTTCACGCCCAGCGTCCCGTTCAGATCGGCCTCGCCCGATGTCGGCAGGCGCCACTCGCGCACCTTGCCCGCCAGCACATACCCGAACAGCCCCGGCGCGATCACAAACTGTTGCCCCGCCGCATTGCTCAGTTCCAGCGCGCCGATCTGTGCGCGCTGGGTGCCGCTGTTGTGGACTCGCAACATCCAGTTGCCGTCCTTTTTGTACACCGTCCACGCCAGCACCGGCGTGCCGCGCTCATCGGCCGGCAGCACGAACATCGGTACCGAATAGCGCAGGCGGATGTCGACCCCGCTGGCCGGCCCGTCGTCCTTGGGTATCTCGTCGATCAGGATGCGGTAGGTCAGCTCGGTGGCCGGCAACTGCTCGCTGCGCCGGACCAGCCGTATCATCTGGCTGCTGCGCGGCGCGATCTGGATGATGGGCGGACTGGCCACCACCTCCTGGGTCGGCGTCAGCACATCGTCGCCTTCCTTCTGATCCCACTGGTACACGCGCACCTGGCCATACACCGGCGCCTCGCCCATGTTCTGCAGGCTGATGCCGGTGGCGCCCTGGCCGGCGCGCAAGTTGATGGTCACCGGCGAGATCTGCAGATTGGCCGCCGGCGCCGGCGCCCACGCCAACCACCCCAGCCAGACGGCCGCCATCTTCCCCGCCCAACGCGCGCGCGCGCCTCCCATTCCGCCTCCACGATAACGACTAATGGTTACCTAAGATTGCCTTCGTACAACACTGATTCCATTATTAGGGATTTAAAAAAAACATGCTTTTGGATGAAGAGACAACTATTCTGCAAGCGTAGAAAACTATCAAAAATATTCAAAAGATAGGCATAATACGCAACAGGGCGTGATAAAGTTTTAGCAATCATTGTTGGGGACGCCATGCCAACCACTCTAGAAAGCAGCCGTTCCAAGATCCTGATCGTGGATGACTCCGCGTTCGAGCAGCGCATGCTGGTGGACTTGCTGAGCGAAATGCCATACAAGGTGTCGGTGGCGTTCAACGGCCTGCAGGGCTATCAATTAGCGCTCGCTAACCGGCCCGACCTGATCCTGCTGGACGTGCGCATGCCTAATATGGATGGTTACACGGCCTGCCGCCTGCTCAAGGCCAATCCGGTGACGCAGGATATCCCGGTGATCTTCCTCAGCGGCGCCGACGCCGACGAGGAACGCATCATGGGCCTGTCGATCGGCGGCGTCGATTACGTCTCCAAACCCTTCTCGCCGGGCGAGCTGGCCGCGCGCATCCAGGTGCACCTGAACCTGGCCAGGCGCCACCAGGCGCCGCCCACGGCCGCCAGCAACGACGCCGAACACCATCCTGGCGACAGCGATCCCGACGCGGTGCTGGTCAACGCCGTCAAGCGCCTGATTTCCGACAATCTGGCGGCGCTGCCGGGACTGGCCGAAATCGCGCGCAGCGTCGGCACCTACCGCGAAAAGCTGTCGCAGGTGTTCCGCGAGCAGACCGGCATGACGGTGTTCGGCTTCATCCGCGAGGAACGCATCCGCCGCGGCGAGGAACTGCTGAAGGACACCGACATCGACGTGCAGGACATCGCCCTGCTGATCGGCTTCAACAACGCCGGCAACTTTGCCACCGCCTTCCGCGAGCGCATGGGGGTGACCCCGACCGCCTACCGCCAGGCCATCCAGCAGAAGAAGACTTAAGCCGCCTGCGTCCGCATCTGGCGCCGCCAGAACAGCCAGGACGCCAGCGCGTTCAGCCAGTAACCGGCATATAGCACGGCGGTCAGGTGCAGGCCGCGGCTGGCGTACAGCGGCACCGACACCGTATTCACCAGCAGCCAGAACGGCCAGGTTTCCAGCTGGCGCCGCATCAGCAGCAACTGCGCGACGATGCTGAACATCAGCACGGCTGAATCGATGAAGGGCGCGTAGGCATTGGTGTAAGCCTGCAGCATCAGGCCGTAGCCGGCGGTGGCCAGCAGGCCGACGCCGACCATCCAGCCCAGCGCGCGGCGGCCGGTGCGGGTGATCGGCAGCGGCTGGCCGCCGGCGCCGCGCAGCCACTGCAGCCAGCCAAGCACGCAGGTGAGGATGAAGAACAGCTGCAGCGCCACGTCGGCGTACAGGTTGACCTGGTAAAACAGCGCGGCAAACATGGCGCAGCCGACGATGCCCAGCCACCACGAATGCACGTTGTTACGTCCGGATAAAACGATGGACACCGCCATCACGGCGTTGGCGGCAACTTCCAGTGGCGAGATCAACGGCGGGTCCTGGTCTGCATAACGGTCGAGCCGCCATTCTACGCCAGCGAGACCTGCAGATCGGCGATATTGATCGGTTTGACCAGGTGGGCGGCAAAACCGGCCTCGCGGCTGCGCGTCTTGTCGTGTTCCTGGCCATAGCCGGACAGCGCCACCAGCTTGAGGCCGGCGCCACCGGGCAACGCGCGCAGATGTCCGGCCAGCTCGAAGCCGTCCATGCCGGGCAGGCCGATGTCGAGGATGGCCACCTGCGGCATGCGCGCCGCGGCCAGCGCGATCGCATGCGCCGGATCGTAGGCCACCGACGGCTGGAAGCCGAGCGCGCCCAGCAGCTCGCCCAGCGAATCGGCGGCGTCCTGGTTGTCGTCCACCACCAGCACGCGGGTGCCGCTGTCGGGTGCCAGCGCCGGCGCGGCCGCCGTCGGCTGCGGCGCATCCTCGGCCACCACCGAGTCCGGCAGCGTGATGGTAAAGGTGCTGCCGCGCCCTTCGCCGGCGCTGTAGGCGTCGACCGTGCCGCCATGCATCTGCACCAGGTTGCGCACCAGCGCCAGGCCGATGCCCAGCCCGCCCTTGGCGCGGTCCAGCTGGCGGTTGCCCTGCACGAACAGATCGAAGATGTGCGGCAGCAGCGACGGCGCGATGCCGTTGCCGTCGTCGGTGACCTGGATCTGCACCGTGTTGCCCTTGATGCGCGTGCCCAGCGTGACATGGCCGCCGGCCGGCGTGTAGCGCGCGGCGTTGCTCAGCAGGTTGGACACCACCTGCGCCAGCCGCGCCGGATCGCCGTGCCAGCGCACGGTCGGCACATCGACCAGCAAGCGGTGCTGTTTGGCTTCCAGCAGCGGGCTGGCCATCTCGATCGCCTTGTTCAGCACGTCGGCCAGCGGCACGCTTTCCTTGCGCAGCTCGACCTTGCCGCTGGCGATGCGCGACACGTCCAGCAGATCGTCGACCAGCCGCACCAGATGGTCGACCTGGCGCTGGATCACTTCCTGCTCGTGGGCGGTGTCGTTGTCCTGCCGCCGCAGCTTCATCAGCTTGAGCGCGGTGACGATGGGCGCCAGCGGGTTGCGCAGCTCGTGGCCGAGCATGGCCAGGAATTCATCCTTGATGCGCGAGCTCATGTTCAGGTCGAGGTTCAGCCGCTCGCTCTCGGCCATCGCCTCGGCCAGCGCGCGGTCGCTCTCCAGCCGGCTCAGGGTGGCGCACACGGTGGCGGTGAACTGCTCGAGGAACTGGCGGTAGGCGCAGTCGAGCGGCAGGCGCGGCGAGGTCTTGAACGCCAGCGCCAGGTTGTCGCACAGCTGCAGCTCGGCCGCGCGGATCACCACCACGTCGTCGCCGGTGCGCACCGCCGCCGCGCCGTCGAGCAGGCTGACCTCGATCAGATCGCCGGGATTGTCGAGGGTCGACTGCCGCATGGCGGCGCGCACCTCGTCCTCGTCATGGCAGGCCAGCAGCCGCCGGCCCAGCAGGTCCAGCGCATGGCGGCGGCGCTCGGCCAGCACCTGCGCGGTGGTCTCGGTACACACCACCAGCACGCCGCCCACCTCGTCGCGCTCGTCGAACACCGGCGTGTAGGTGTAGCTCCAGTAGACATCCTCGATGCGGCCGTTACGCCAGATCGGCACCAGGTTGTCGGCATACCAGCGCCCCGCGCGGCCATGACGCACCTCGTCGATCTGCGGGCCGATGATGGGCCAGATCTCCGGCCAGCACCGGCGGCCGGCCTGGCCCAGCGCGGCCGGATGCTTGCCGACGCCGAAACACGGCACATACGCATCGTTATAGATCTGCGTCAGCTCCTCGCCCCACCACAGGAACATCGGGTGCGCCGAGTGCATCACCACGCTGACGGCGGTGCGCAGCGAGACCGGCCAGTCGCGCAGCGGCCCCAGCGGCGTGTCCTCCCAGCGGTAAGCCTGCACCAGCTCGCGCATGCGCGTGCCGTCGCCGATAAAGCGCGGCAAATGCGGACCGGGAAGGGCAGTGACGGACTGAGCCAACATAATGAATTCCAAATCAGAAAGCCAAATAGTAGCAACTGTAGCGTTCGGCGGCGCACAATACGGCCGCGGCGGCACCCTTGACATTTGCGCCACATCTGTCACATTGTCGCCATTGATCAGGAAAGGGCCGCGGCATGCGAGCGCGTCATGTGTTATCCGCCATCGCTTTGCTGGCTGTCTCGGGAGCAGGACTGGCTTGCCAGTTGCGCCTGGCGCTGGAGCAGTGGCCGCCGTATCTGTACCGCGCGGACGGCGCGGCCATGCCGTCGGGGCTGGACTGGGAACTGGCGCAGGCCATCCTGAAAGAAGCGGGCTGCACGTTGAAGCTGCTGCCCGAACTGCCCACCGCGCGCCGCCAGCGCGAATTCGAGCAGGGCCAGCTCGACCTGTTGCTGGCCGCCTCCGACACCCCGGCGCGGCACGCTTATGCGCGCTTCAGCATTGCCTACCGTCACGAATCGGTCGGGGTATTCACCCGCAGCGCGATGCGCGCCCGCTATGGCCACGTGGTCAGCCTGGACGTGCTGAGCCGCGAGCGCCTGCCGCTGCTGGCGCCCAAGGTCGGCTGGTATGGCCGCGACTACGCGCGCGTGCAGCCGACGCTGGAAACGGCCGGCAAACTGAGCACCTTCAGCAATTTTCAGCAAGGCTTGCGCATGCTGCAGGCCGGCCGCGCCGACCTGATTCTCGGCGACCGCGCCGCGCTGCGCTACGAGGCCAACATGCAGGGGGTGGCAATCAGCGCCCTGCCGCTGGTGGTGCTGCGCGCGCCGGTGCATCTGATGCTCAACCGCAGCACCACCAGCGAGGCCGACCTGGACCGCATCAACGCCGCCATCACGCGGCTCGAACACCACGGCGCGCTGAGCGCGATCCGGGCGCGCTACGGCGAGTGATCAGTGCTCGCGCCACTGGTCGAGGTTTTGCGGCTCGGCCACCTCGACACCGTTGCGTTCGGCGCGGAAGCGTTTCGACGCCGCATACACGGCGCGCCGCACGCGCATGATGGCGCCCAGCGGCCGGTGGTCGGCCAGGCAGTGCCAGGGATTGAACTGCATGCCGTCATCGACCAGCACCGACAGGCCGTGGGTCCAGCCGGCCTGCGCCGGCGCACTGATGCGGGCCACCGCCACCCACGGCGTGGTCCATTCGACGGTGGGATCTTCGATCGGCTGCGCCTTGATGTCGTGGCACAGTTGCACGCGCAACTCCCATTCCGCCGCGTGCTCGCTCATGAAATCGACCACCGCGCCGCGCAGGCCGTTGGGCTTGTGGTGGAGGTCCACCGGCCGGTCCTTCAGCGCCGCCAGTCCCGCCGACACCGGCGCCAGCGACAGCTTGGCCATGTAGCGGCCGTACAGCACCGGCACCTGGGTGAAGAAGGTTTCGCCCAGCGGATGGGTTTCCGGATGGCCGCCCAGGCTTTTCAGCGTGGCGCTTTCGCCGCCCACCGCCTCCACCACTTTCTCGGCGCCGCGCAGCGCGGCCGACAGCGCCTTCTTCAGGCCCGGCGCCTTGTCGGTGGTGGCGGCCAGCAGCTTGACGTTGCCGAGGAATTTTTTGGCGGTCGGCGCCATGAACACCGGACCGTTGACCATCACGAAATCCTGGGTCACATCGCCATCGCCGTCCAGCAGCCGCTCGCCCGGCACGCCGATCACCTTGAGCGCCATGCCGCGCGGCGTCGACACCTTGTCGTCCAGCAGATCGCCGGGCGTGGTGGACAGGCGCATCACCACCGGCCACGCCAGACCGCCATGGCTGAACATGCCCTGCGCGTACTCGGGCGGCAAGCCCTCCAGCACGCGCAGCGTGCCGCGCAGCAGGCCGTGGCTCTTGGCGTGCACGCCGCGGTAGGCGTGGCCGGTATCCTTATCGACGGTGGCGGCGATGTGGTGAATGGATTCCGTCAGGCCGGCGATGGTGTCCGCCTCGCCCTCCTCGTGCACTTCATAGGACAGGTCGTAGGGCAGCGGATGCGGGTGGACAGGGTGATCCATGAGGGTTCCTTGGGCTGGTTGGCTGGGTGCTCCATCATCCGCCGACGGCGCGACCGGCGTCTGTGCCCTACCGCACATCGCCGTGACGCTCACGCGCCGGGCGCTCAGCGGCGGTAGCTGCGCTCCCTGAACCGTGTGGCGGCAAACCACTGGCGCATCGCGGCGTCCGGGTCGTAGCTGGCGGCCGGCAGGACGGTGTTGGCGGTATCGCCTTCGAAGAACTGGCCGGCCGTGAATTCGCCGCTGTGCTGGTAGCCGTAGAAGCGGTTGCCGCTCCAGCGGATGTCGTCGTGGCGCAGCGCCGGTTTGACGGCGCGGAACAGCGTGCCGGCGTCGGCGCCGTGATAGAACACGTTGTCGCGGATGTCGCCGGCGTTCTTGCTGCCCAGGCCGGTGTTTTCCGCCGCCGGCGCGCTCAGGCCGGCCCGCGTGTTCAGGATCAGATTGCCGCGCACCACGGCGCTCTGTGAACCGGCGAAGACGATCGCGCGGCGGCCGTCGTTCAGGCTCAAATTGTTTTCCACCACAGTGCCGGATGCCTGCGCCGGATGGCCCAGGCCATCGTTGCCGCAGCCGCAGAACAGCATGAAGCCGCCGCCATTGTTGTGGCTGTAGTTGCTGACGATGTGCGTGCCGCGCGTGCCCAGGTCGGCGTCGAAGGACATGCCGTCGCCCGGTTCCCACGGCTCCTGGTAGCGCACGTGGTGGATTTCGTTGTACTCAAAACGCGCTTCGTCGGTGTTGATGGCCCACGCGCCGGCGCTGTTGCCGGCCGCGCGCAGCCAGATGTCGTGCAGCAGATTGGCTCGCACCAGCGGCCGCAGCGCCGTGCGCACCACGATGCCGTCGCCGCCGATATCGTGGATGCGGTTGTTGCGGAAGATGATGTTGGTCGATGGCGTGTACTCATCCGCCGCCGCCGCGCTCAGCGTCGCCGCGCCGGTTTTGTACGGCGGATAGTCGCCGCACGGCGCGCCGCCCGGCCGGCACATCCACGCCGAGCGCGTCGACAGGCCGATCGCATCGACGTGGAATATCTCGCTGTTCTCCACCACCACATCGTCGAAACGCGTCCTGCGCTGGTTGACGGCGCGGCGCGTGATGTTGAACAGGATGCCGCCGGTCTCCTTGTACCCATGCTCGCCGCCCGGCGCATCCTTGAGGTAGCCGCGCACGTGGTGCACGTAGACGTCGCGGATGCGGTAATGGCTGCCGGTACCGAAATCTTCGAGCTGCACCAGCAAGCCCACCCGCGCGCCTTCGCCGGCGCCATCGTTGGTCAACTCCAGGCCTTCGATCTCCCAATGATCGACGTTGTACAGATGGATGGCCGCGCGCGCCACAGCCGCACCATCGCCGCCATCGCTGCGGCACAGCGTATGGTAGGGACTCACGCCGCGCGGCGTGCGCGCGCGGTCGGTCAGCGTCTGGTCGGAATCGGTCGCCGCCTGCGCGCAGCCGGCCGCGATCACCGGCCGGCCCGCCGCCGGATCACCATACGCCGACACCACGATGGGCGCGGCGGCCGTGCCGGAATTCCCCGCCCGCGGCGCGAAGCTGCCATGGCAGGTCACGCCGCGCTTGAACAGAATCCGCGTGCCCGGCACAAAACGCATCGCGTTCAAATCGGCCAGGCTGGATACGGCTGTTCCCGCGCCGGCGCCGCTGCAATCGACCAGTATCTGGGGCGGACGCGCCTGGGCGGCATGCGAGGCAGGGGCGCCGCTCAGCAACAGTGCGGCCATCAGGCTGGCTTTGATCATGGTGGGACTCATCCGGCAAAGTGATAGGTTAACGATACCATACCCACTCCGGATTGCGCAGCAAAATTGTGCCGCCGGCGTTCAGTCGCTGCTCAGTCGCTATATTGCTGCGAGCGGCCGCCGTCGATCAGGATATCGGTGGCGTTGATGAAGCGCGCCTCGTCGCTGGCCAGGAACAGCGCCGTGTAAGCCACTTCCAGCGGTTCGCCGATGCGGCGCACCGGCAGCATCTGCTCCTGCCGCGCGCGTTCGGCCGCCGGATCGGGACAGGATGCCAGCCAGGCCTGCGCGCTTTCGGTCATGATCAGTCCCGGCGAGATCGAATTGACGCGGATGCCGCGCGCCGCATACTCGATGCCCAGCGAGCGCGTCAGGCCGATCAATGCATGCTTGGCGACCGGATAAGGAAAGCAGCCGGGGATGATCTTGTGGCCATGGACCGAGGCGATGTTCACGATGTTGCCGTAGCCGCGCTCCAGCATCGACGGCAGCGCCGCGCGGATCACGTTCCAGGCGCCCTCCAGGTCGACGGCAAAGCAGCGCCGCCACTCGTCCGCCGTCATGCGCAGCGGATCGGTGAAGACATTCATGCCGGCGTTGTTGATCACCACGTCCACCCGGCCGAAGCGCGCCAGCACCCGCGCCAGCATGGCCTCGACCTCGGCGGGCCGGGACACGTCGGCCTGCACGAACAGCGCGCGCTCCGGGTTGCGCGCCGCCGCGTCCGCGCTCCGCGCGTCATGCTGGTGGCTGTTGTAGACCACGATGGCGCCCTCGGCCAGGAACAGCTCGGCGACCGCCTTGCCGATGCCCATGGTCGAACCGGTGACGATCGCCACTTTGTTGTTCAGTCTGCCCGCCATCGCTGCCGCTCCCCTTATTTAAGCCAATGCGCTCCGTTTGGATAGCCGTCATGGTATGTTGAGTTCCCCGCTTGCGGCAAACATTTCATCGATCAGCGCTGTGCTCACCTCTTCCCACGTCACCTTCAATCCCGCCGGCATTGCCCCCGTATTCGATGGCAATGGAAAAATGTCATACATCGCGCCCGGCGCCGGCAACCCGGCCCGCGGCGAATCGGACAGCGAAAAGCGCTACCGCGCGCTGATCCGGGCCACCGCCGATCTGGTCTACCGCATGAACCCCGACTGGACCCGGATGTGGCAACTGGATGGCAAAGGCTTTCTCGGCGACGCGGCCGACGCGCACCATTTCTGGCTCGACGAATACATTCCCGCCGAGGAGCGTGAACGGGTCCATCAGGCCATTGCCGCGGCGATCCGCAACAAGCGTGTCTTCGAGCTGGAGCACGGCGTGCGGCTCAGGGACGGCACGCTGGGCCGGGTATTTTCCAGGGCGGTACCGATGCTCGACGCCGACGGCGAAATCTACGAGTGGATCGGCGCCGCCAGCGACGTCACCGTCCGCCAGGCGGCGGAGCGCAAATACCGCACGCTGTTCAACTCCATCGACGAAGGCTTCTGCATCATCGACGTGCCGTTCGACGCGCACGGCCGGCCATACGATTACCGCTTTTGCGAAGTAAACCCGTCGTTCGAGACCCACTCCGGCCTGCGCGACGCGGCCGGCAAGACCATCCGCGAGCTCAATCCCGCCCACGAACAGCATTGGTTCAGCATTTACGGCGACGTGCAGCGGACCGGGCAGGCAGTCCGCTTCGAGCACGGCTCGGACAGCCTGGAGCGCTATTTCGACGTGTATGCCTTCCGTCTCGAGGACGGCGGCCAGCCGAAAGTCGCGGTGCTGTTCAAGGATATTTCGGAAGCCAAGCGCGTGACGCGCCAGGTGCGCGAGAGCGAGGAACGGGCGATCGCCGCCGCGCGTCGCGCGGAACAGGCGCGGCGCCATCTGGAGGCCCTGCTGCAGGCGGCGCCGGTCGGCATCGTCATGAGCGACCGCAACGGCGGCGTGGTGCTGACCAACGCCGAGCATAACCGGCTCTGGGGCGGGCGTCCGCCCCAGCCCGGATCGGTGGCCGAGTTCGCCGAGTGGACCGGCTGGTGGGCCGACGAGTCGGTGCGGCACGGCCAGCGCCTGGAGGCCGAGGACTGGCCCACCGCGCGCGCCCTGCGCGGCGAGTTCGTGCGCGGCGCCACGGTGCAGATCGCATCGTTCGGCCAGCCGCCGGTGCACCACACGCTGCTGCTGTCGGGAGCGCCGGTGTACGACGAGGGCAACCAAGTGATCGGCGCGGTGGTGGTGCAGATGGACATCACCGACCGCGTGAAGGCCGAAGCGGCGCTGCGCGAAGCGGACCGCAAGAAGGACGAGTTCCTGGCCATGCTCGCGCATGAGCTGCGCAACCCACTGGCGCCGATCAGCGCCGCCGCCGACCTGCTGGCCATGGCGCGGATCGACGCCGGCATGATCCGCCGCACCAGCGCCATCATCTCGCGCCAGGTCAGGCACATGGCCGGGCTGGTGGACGATTTGCTGGACGTGTCGCGGGTCACGCGCGGACTGGTGAACCTGAAGGTGGAACAGCTGGACCTCAAGCAGATCGTCGGCGAGGCGATGGAACAGGTGCGGCCGTTGCTGGAGTCACGTCGCCACAACACGATACTGCGCACCTCGCCCGAGCCGGCGGCCGTGAGCGGCGATCGCACCCGCCTGGTGCAGGTGCTGACCAACCTGCTGACCAACGCCGCCAAATACACGCCGGAAGGCGGCCACATCACGGTCACCACCGAGGTGCGGGACGACGCGGTGCAGGTCCATGTCGTCGACAACGGCATCGGCATCGCACCGGAACTGATCCCCCACGTGTTCGAACTGTTCACGCAGGCACAGCGCACCTCGGACCGTTCCCAGGGCGGCCTGGGCATCGGCCTGGCGCTGGTCAAGAGGCTGATCGAGCTGCAAGGCGGACAGGTGACCGCGCACAGCGGCGGCCTGGGCCGGGGCAGCCGGTTCACGATATCGCTGCCGCACCCGCGTGACGCGGGCGGCGCGGCTGCACAGCCGCCGCAGCCTTCTCCCTGTACGTCGGCCAGCCTGAAGATCCTGATCGTCGACGACAATCACGATGCGGCGCAGATGCTGGCCATGTACCTGGAAGCGCTGGGGCATACCGTCAGCGTCGAGCACAGCGCGCACGCGGCGCTGGCGCGCGCCGCCGCCGAGCGGCCGCAGGTCTGCCTGCTCGACATCGGCCTGCCCGAAATGGACGGCAACCAGCTGGCACGCAGGTTGTCGCAACAGCCGCAGACGCAGGACGCCGTGCTGGTCGCCATCAGCGGCTACGGGCAGGAACATGACCGCGCCGCCGCCCGCGATGCCGGCTTCCGCCAGTATTTCGTCAAGCCGGTCGACGTCGATCAGCTCTCCGCTTTTCTGGCGCAGGTGGCGCTCAGGCAAACTGGGTGAAGTCCGGCTTACGCTTCTGGAAGAAGGCCATGAAGGCTTCCTTGGCTTCCGGCGACGACAGCATCCTGGCGAAGTGTTCGTTTTCGGCGGCGATGGCGTCGGTCACCGGGCCTTTGCGGGCGGCCTTCATCAGCTGCTTGGTGACGCGGATCGAACTGGCCGGCAGCGCCACCAGTTTGGCCGCCTGGCCTTCGGCGAAGGCGCGCAGTTCGGCAGCCGCCACCACTTTCGATACCAGCCCCATGTCCAGCGCCTCCTGCGCGCCGAAGGCTTCGCCCAGCATCAGCTTTTCGGCCGCGCGCGGGTAGCCGGCGATCTGCGTCAGCAGCAGGCTCGAGGCGAATTCCGGGCACAGGCCCAGCTGCACGAACGGCATCGAGAACTTGGCGTTGTCGCCGGCGTAGACCAGATCGCAGTGCATCAGCAGCGTGGTGCCGATGCCGACCGCGTTGCCGGCCACGGCCGCCACCACCGGCTTGCCGGAACCGCTCAGCGCCATCATGAACTTGTACACCGAACGGTCTTCGATGGCGCCGCTCGATGGCGCGTTTTTCATGAAGTCTTCCAGGTCGTTGCCGGCGGTGAAGATGTCTTCCTTGCCGACGATCAGGATGGCGCGCACGGCGCTGTCGTTTTCCGCCTCGTTGATGGCGTCGGCCATGGTCTGGTACATGGCGGCGGTGATCGCGTTCTTGCGCTCCGGACGGTTGAATTCCAGGGTCAGGATGCCGTTGTTCTTGCTGCTCAAAATTTCCATAAGCTGTCTCCAAATGACAAGGGCGCCGGGTTATGCAACCTCAGCGCCCTTGGTTATCGCGATACGGTGATTACACGCGTTCGATGATGCCGGCCGCGCCCATGCCCGCGCCGACGCACATGGTGACCATGCCGTACTTCAGGTTGTTGCGGCGCAGGGCGTGCACCACGGTGGCGGCGCGGATCGCGCCGGTGGCGCCCAGCGGGTGCCCCAGGGCGATCGCGCCGCCCATCGGATTGACCTTGCTGGTGTCCAGGCCCAGATCGCGGATCACGGCCAGCGCCTGCGCGGCGAAGGCTTCGTTCAGTTCGATCCAGTCCAGCTGGTCCTGGGTGATGCCGGCCGATTTGCACGCTTCAGGAATCGCGAACTTCGGACCAATGCCCATGATTTCAGGCGGCACGCCCTTGACGGCGAAGGACTTGAACTTGGCCAGCGGGGTCAGGTTGTGTTCCTTCAGGATCTTCTCGGACACCACCAGCAGCGCGCCGGCGCCGTCCGACATCTGCGAGCTGTTGCCGGCGGTGACAGAGCCCTTGGCGGCGAATACCGGCTTCAGTTTGGCCAGGCCTTCCATGCTGGTGTCGGGACGCGCGCCTTCGTCGGTGTCGACGGTGCGGGTCTTGACCTTGATCTCGCCCGAGGCCAGGTCCGGCGTGCGGGTGATGATTTCCACCGGCGTGGTCTCGTCCTTGAAGAAGCCGGCCTGCTGCGCGGCGATGGCGCGGCGGTGCGATTCGACCGAGAACGCGTCCTGGTCTTCGCGCGACACTTTCCACTGCTCGGCCACTTTTTCAGCGGTCAGGCCCATGCCGTAAGCCATGCCGACGTTTTCGTCGGTGAACATGTTGAGGTTCATCGATGGATGGTGGCCCATCATCGGCACCATCGACATCGATTCGACGCCGCCGGCCAGCATCACGTCGGCTTCACCGACGCGAATGCGGTCGGCCGCCATCGCCAGCGCGGTGATGCCGGAGGCGCAGTAACGGTTGATGGTCACGCCGCCGACGGTCTTCGGCAGGCCGGCCAGCAGCACCGATTGACGGGCGATGTTGAAGCCCTGTTCCGCTTCCGGGAACGAGCAGCCGATGATGGCGTCGGTGATCAGCGCCGGGTCCAGGCCCGGGGCTTGCGCCAATGCCGACTGGATCACGCGCACCAGCAGGTCGTCCGGACGGGTCTTGTTGAACATGCCGCGCGGCGCCTTGCCGATCGGGGTACGGGTCGCAGCGACGATGTACGCTTCTTGAACTTGTTTGCTCATAGTCTTATTCCTTAGTTGCCCTTAGTTGCGGACTGGCTTACCGGTTTGCAGCATGCCCATGATGCGTTCCTGGGTCTTCGGATGGTTCAGCAGCTCCAGGAAGGCTTTGCGCTCCATGTCCAGCAGCCACTGCTCGCTCACGAAGGAGCCCTGGTCGATATCGCCACCGCTGACGATCTGCGCGATCATGTCGCCCAGCTTGAAATCGTGGGCCGAGATGAAGCCGCCGTCGCGCATGTTGACCAGTTGCGCCTTGATGGTGCCCCAGCCGTAACGGCCGGTGACCTGGATCGGCGCCTTCAGCGGCGCGCGGTAGCCCTTGTCGAACATGGCGCGCGCTTCGGTTTTGGCCACGTACAGCAGTTCGTACGGGTTGAACACGATCACGTCGTCTTCTTTCAGGTAACCCATGGCCTGCGCTTCCAGCGCCGATTTCGATACGTTGGCGGTGGCCGCGTTGGTGAAGCCGGTCTTCAGGAATTGCAGGATGTCGGTGCCCTTGGCTTCCTTGTAGGCGCGCGATGCCGCCTCTTTCAGGCCGCCGCCGGCAGGGATCAGGCCCACGCCCACTTCCACCAGGCCGATGTAGGATTCGATCGAGGCCACCCGCTTGGATGCGTGCAGCGCCATTTCGCAGCCGCCGCCCAGCGCCAGGCCCGCCACCGCGGCCACCACCGGCACGTTCGAGTATTTCATCGCCATGAAGGTGTCCTGCAGTTCGCGGATGATCGGGTCGACCGCCTTGGCGCCGCCGGCCATGAAGGCTGGCAGGGCCGATTGCAGGTCGGCGCCGGCCGAGAACGCGCCGCCGTCGGCCGCGTCCGCGCTCCAGATCACCAGGCCCTTGAAGTTCTTCTCGGCTTCGGCCAGCGCTTTCCTGAAGCCGGCGATCACGCCAGGGCTGATCACGTGCATCTTGGTCTTCAGCGAGATCACCAGGATGTCGTCGCCCGAGTGCCACAGGCGCACGTCGTCGTCTTCATGCACGGTGGTGCCGGCTTTGCGGCCGTCGATTTCGCCCGCGCCCAGCACCGGCGCACGGAATTCCTGGCGCTGGTACACGGCCAGGTCGGAACGCGGAATGTAGGCGTTGGCTTTCGGCGACCACGAACCTTCCGCGGTGTGCACGCCCTTCTCGGCAACAGGGCCTTCGAACACCCAGGCCGGCAGCGGTGCGCTGCTCAGCGCGTGGCCGGCTTCGATGTCTTCCTTGACCCACTGGGCCACCTGGGTCCAGCCGGCGGCCTGCCAGGTTTCGAACGGCCCCACGGTCCAGCCGAAGCCCCAGCGCATGGCGAAGTCGATGTCGCGCGCGTTATCGGCGATGTCTTCCAGGTGCACGGCGATGTAGTGGAAGGCGTCGCGGAAGATCGCCCACAGGAACTGCGCCTGCGGGTTGGTCGATTCGCGCATCGCTTTCATTTTCTTGACCGGATCCTTTTCCTTCAGGATGCGGGCCACGATGTCGGCCGCCTTGGCGCCGCCCGGCACGTATTCACCGGTGGCGAAGTCCAGGCGCAGGATGTCCTTGCCGACTTTCTTATAGAAGCCGGCGCCCGATTTCTGGCCCAGCGCGCCCTTCTCGACCAGCTTGGCCAGCACTTCCGGGGTCTTGTAGACAGCGGCGAACGGATCATTCGGCAGGTAGTCCTGCATGGTCTTGATCACGTGGCCCATGGTGTCCAGGCCGACCACGTCCGCGGTGCGGAAGGTGCCCGACTTGGCGCGGCCCAGCTTGGCGCCGGTCAGATCGTCGACCACGTCCACCGACAGGCCGAATTTCTCGGCTTCGTGCACGATGGCCAGGATGCCGAACACGCCCACGCGGTTGGCGATGAAGTTAGGCGTATCTTTCGCGCGCACCACGCCCTTGCCCAGGGTCGAGGTCAGGAAACCCTCCAGCTGGTCGGCGATCTCCGGCTTGGTGTCCGGGGTCGGGATGATTTCCACCAGGTGCATGTAGCGCGGCGGGTTGAAGAAGTGCACGCCGCAGAAGCGCGCCTTCAGGTCCGCGTCGAAGCCTTCGGCCAGTTTGCCGATCGACAGGCCCGAGGTGTTGGAGGCGAAGATGGCGTTCGGCGCAATGTGCGGCGCGACCTTTTTGTACAGGTCGTGCTTCCAGTCCAGGCGCTCGGCGATGGCTTCGATGATCAGATCGCACTCGGCCAGCTTGGCCAGGTCGTCTTCGTAGTTGGCGACTTCGATCAGCGCCGCGTGTTCCTTGTTGCCCAGCGGCGCGGGCGACAGTTTTTTCAGACCTTCGATAGCTTTCAGGACGATGCCGTTTTTAGGACCTTCCTTGGCCGGCAGGTCGAACAGCACCACAGGCACCTTGGCGTTGACGCAATGGGCGGCGATCTGCGCACCCATCACGCCGGCGCCCAGCACGGCTACTTTTTTAACGATGAAATTGGTCATGTCGTTTCCTCTGGTTGCTTAGAACAGGTCAGCGTCGAGTGCCATCAGGTTGGCGGAGCCCGAGCGCGCCTGGCGGATCAGGGTTGCGGTTTCAGGTTGCAGGCGTGCGAAGTAGAAGCGCGCGGTGGCCAGCTTGGTTTTGTAGAAGTTGTCGCCGCTGTCTTGCTTTTCCAGCGCGATCTTGGCCATCTGCGCAAAGAAGTAGCTGTACACCAGGTGGCCGACCACGCGCAGGTATGGTACCGCGGCGGCGCCCACTTCGTCGGCGTTCTGGAAGGCTTTCATGCCGATTTCCATGGTCAGCTTGGTGACCTTCTCGCCCAGGTCGCCCAGCGGGGTGATGAATTCGCTGAGGTTTTCGTCCAGGCCGTTTTCTTCGACGAAGGCCTTGATCTTCTCGCCGAACTTGCGCAGCTTGGCGCCGTTGTCGCCGAGGATCTTGCGGCCCAGCAGGTCCAGCGATTGCACGGTGTTGGTGCCTTCGTAGATCAGGTTGATACGGGCGTCGCGCACGTACTGCTCCATGCCCCATTCGCTGATGTAGCCGTGGCCGCCGTACACCTGCATGGCTTCCGAGGTGGCGATCCAGGCGTTGTCGGTGATAAAGGCCTTGACGATCGGGGTCAGCAACGCCACTTCGTCGCCGGCTTCCTTGCGCACGTCGGCGTCCGGGTGGTGCAGTTCGCGGTCGATCTGCAGCGCCACGTAGGAGGTGAAGGCGCGCGCGCCTTCGGCATAGGCTTTACCGGTCAGCAGCATGCGGCGCACGTCCGGGTGCACGATGATCGGGTCGGCCGGCTTTTCCGGATTTTTCGGGCCGGTCAGCGAGCGCATCTGGATGCGGTCCTTGGCGTAGATCAGCGCGTTCTGGTAAGCCACTTCGGTCAGGCCCAGCGACTGCATGCCCACGCCCAGGCGGGCGGCGTTCATGAACACGAACATCGCCTGCAGGCCCTTGTTCGGCTGGCCGATGATCCAGCCCTTGGCGCCGTCCAGGTTCATCTGGCAGGTCGAGTTGCCGTGGATGCCCATTTTTTCTTCGATGGCGCCGCAGAAGATCGGGTTGCGTTCACCGACCGAGCCGTCGGCGTTCGGCAGGAATTTCGGCACCAGGAACAGCGAGATGCCTTTCGAGCCTTCCGGCGCGTCCGGCACGCGGGCCAGCACCAGGTGCAGGATGTTTTCCGACATGTCGTGCTCGCCGGCCGAGATGAAGATCTTGTTGCCGGTGATCAGCCACGAGCCGTCTGCCTGCGGCAGCGCCTTCGAGCGCAGCATGCCCAGGTCGGTGCCGCAGTGCGGTTCGGTCAGGCACATGGTGCCGGTCCACTCGCCCGAGACCAGTTTCGGCAGGTACAGTTTCTTCTGTTCGTCGGTGCCGTGTTCCTTCAGGCACTCGTAGGCGCCGTGCGACAGGCCGGGGTACATGGTCCAGGCCTGGTTGGACGAGTTCAGCATCTCGTAGAACGAGTTGTTCATCACCACCGGCAGGCCCTGGCCGCCGTATTCCGGATCGCAGGCCAGGGCCGCCCAGCCGCCTTCCACGTACTGCTTGTAGGCTTCCTT
The DNA here is from genome assembly GCF_004614165.1 of Duganella callida. Classification (GTDB taxonomy): domain Bacteria; phylum Pseudomonadota; class Gammaproteobacteria; order Burkholderiales; family Burkholderiaceae_D; genus Rugamonas; species Rugamonas callida. Next base: position 18,555 of record NZ_SPVG01000022.1, read on the forward strand.
GAAGCCTTTCGGCGTGGTCACGGTCTTGGTCGCGCCGTCGTAGTGGCAGCCTTCGCGGTCGCCGCTGTGGTTCAGCGGGAACAGCACCTCGGAGGTGAACTTGCCGCCCTCTTCCAGCACCTGGTTGATGATGTCGGCATCGACTTCGCTGTAGTCCGGCAGTGCCTTCAGTTCCTCTTCCACTTTCAGCAGCTCGTGCAGAACGAACTGCATATCCCGGATTGGCGCGACGTATTGACCCATGGTTTTCTCCTGATGACTCGTGTTGTTTGGTTTGTTTAACTTGCCTGCGCGACCACCGCTGCGGGTGATTGCGGATTCTTGTACGTCTCGATCAGGCGCTCGTAGCCGATGCTGGCGCGCTCCAGGCTGCCCGGTACGCGCAGGAAGCGCGCATCGTGATGCAGGGCCAGGATCAGGCCGTACATCTCGTACACCAGCTGCTGCGGGTCGGTGTCCGGCTTGAGGTCGCCGCATTCGACGGCCTGCCGGGCACAGCGCAGCAGCGCGCCCTGCCAGGCGCCGACCATGCCGGTCAGCGCTTCGCGGATCGGGCCGGGACGGTCGTCATACTCGACCGCGCCGCTGATGTAGATGCAGCCCGACGCCACTTCCACGCTGACACGCTTGACCCAGCGCGCGAACATGGCGTTGAGGCGCTGGATGCCGCGCGGCTCCTTGACGCTGGGGAAGAACACTTCCTGCTCGAAACGGTGGTGATACAGCTTCAGCACTTCCAACTGCAAATCTTCCCGCGATCCGAAGTGCGCGAACACGCCGGATTTGCTCATGTTCATCTTATCCGCGAGCAAGCCGATGGTCAGGCCTTCGAGACCATCGCGGCTGGCCAGCTCCAGCGCCATGTCCAGGATCGCCGCGCGGGTTAATTCGCCTTTGCGCATAAATTTAGTTGACGTATTAATAAGATTGCATCCCAGAGTAAAGTTTGAAATCATGGAGAAGAAACATTCTGCTCCAGTTTGTTACTCTGTGTGGAAAAAATTGCGAACGCTCGTACTATTATCCACTTGGGAGTGAATGTCAAACAGTACCTTTAGAGGTGAGGTTCTAAGTTACAGATTGTCGAGATGGCGGCGGTCGCGCTTGGTGGGACGGCCCTTGAGATGGGCGCTGGGTTCGGGGAATAACCGGCGGTTTTCCGCCACGGCGGCGCGGCGGGCCACGCTCACGTCCGTCTCTTCGTACAGGTTGCGCGCCACCGTGGCCGGGCCGCGCACGTCGGACAGATTCATGACATCGACTTCCCATTTATCGGAACCGTTGTCGATTTCCAGCACATCGCCGACCTTGACGTTGCGCGCCGGCTTGGCGCGGTCGCCGTTGACGGTCACGCGGCCGCGGTCGACGGCGTCGCAGGCCAGCGAACGGGTCTTGAAGAAACGGGCGGCCCACAGCCATTTGTCCAGTCTTACGGCATCACTCACGCGTATTTTCCCACTGCGAAGACTCGCATCAACAATTTATAAAAGAAGTAAGCCAGCTCGTAACCGACGCGGCGGACGTGGCCGACGTGCTCAAAATCAGCGTAGTGGATTTCCACGCCTTCGGCAATCGCTTCCTCGATGTGCGTGCGCAGGGTTTGCGAGAAGGCCGCGTCCTTGATCACCACATTGGCTTCCTGGTTGAGGAACAGGCTCAGCCCGTCTACATTGCTGGAGCCGACCGTGGCCCAGTCGTCGTCGATCACGGCCACCTTGGCGTGCAGCTGGGTCTTGTGATACTCGACGATGCGCACGCCGGCCGCCAGCAGCTTGGGATAGAAGGAGTGCGCGACCGCATCCTGCAGCCAGATTTCGCCGACGCCGATCAGCAGGGTGACGGCAACGCCGCGCTCGGCCGCCGAGATCAGCGCCTGGCGGAACTTGCGGCTGGGGGCGAAATACGGATTGGCCAGCAACACGTTCTTGCGCGCCCGGCCCAGCGCCTGCAGGTAGGCGCGCTGGATGGTGCGGCGGTTGCGCAGGTTGTCGCGCACCACGAAGCCGGCCTGGACCGCGTGCTGGGCGGCGATCTTCTGCACCTTGCGCATGTCGCGGTACAGGCCGATACGCTTGATCAGGCTCAGCTTGCCCAGGCGGCGCCACTGGGTCAGCGCTTCCAGCTGGATGTCGTGCACCAGCGCGCCGCGCACCTGCACCGCGAAGTCCCAGCGCGGCGCCGACAGTGCCTTGCTGTGATCGTAATCGCAGAACAGGTCGTCGTTGATGTTGATGCCGCCGACAAACGCGATTTCGCGGTCCACCACGCAGATCTTGCGGTGGGTACGGGTGACGCCGCGCTTGAACCACGGATTGAACATGCGGTGCTCGACGCCGGCCGCGACCAGTTTTTCGTGCATGTGATTGATCTGGCGGCGGCCGGTGCCCCACCAGTCGGTGATCATGCGCACCTGGATGCCGCGCTGGGCGGCCGCCATCAGGGTGGACATGATCAGCTTGCCGGTGTCGTCGCCTGCAAAGATATAGGTTTCGAAGTACACCTCGTACCGTGCCGCTTCGATGGCGGCGACCAGGGCCGGGAAGTAATCGGTGCCGGTGTGTAAGAGGGTAACTTCGTTATTGTCTAAGAAATTTACAGGGCGCATAGTGTGCGCTCACGCCAGCGTCAGAGAAGCAACGATGGGAGCGTGGTCTGATAGCTTGGCCCATAGACTACCATGCATCACCTCTGCCGTCTCCACCTTGAAGCCGCGCACATAAATGCGGTCCAGCCGGAAGAACGGCAAGGCGGCCGGGAAGGTCCGGGCCGGGATGATGCTGCTCTTGCGGCGCAGCTTGCGCAGCACTTCACCCAGCGCGGTGTTGGCGCCTTCGATTTCGTCGAACGCTTCCACCACGCCGAGCGCGTTATACAGTTCGGCACTCAAGGTATTGCGCCAGTCGTTGAAATCGCCGGCGATCACCACCGGCTCGCCGTTGGGCGCGGTTTCCCTGACCGCCGAGATCAGCGACTGGGTCTGGCGGCGGCGACTGCCCTCGAACAGGCCCAGGTGGACCACGTAGCAATGCACCAGCCCGGCCGGCGTATCGAGCGCGCAATGCAGGATGCCGCGCGATTCATAGGCGTGGTCGGAGACATCGTGGTTGTTCTGGCTGGAGATCGGGAAGGCGCTGAGCAGCGCGTTGCCGTGGTGACCATGGTCGTACACCGCGTTCATGCCGTAGGCCGCATGCAGGTGACGCGACTCGCCGGCGAAGAATTCATGCTGGGCCGCCGACGGCCAATGCTTGTGGCCGTTGTGCTCGGCGCCGTACTTGGCGGCCTTGAGATCGTGCTTGCCCTGCACTTCCTGCAGGAACACCACGTCGGCGTCGAACATGCCGATGGCCTGCTTCAGCGCCAGCACACGCGGTTCCGAGCGGATGCTGGAAACGCCCTTGTGGATGTTGTAGGTGGCAACACGGAGTCTCATAATGGAGCTTATTTTACTCCCGAGACAGCGTCGGCTGTGTGCGTAGCCGCACACATGCAAATGCGCTAAAATTTTGTGACTGTGTTATCCATGAGTATGTGTTTTGACACAGTGTGATTGGCAGTGGAATCCCTGTGTCCCATTAGAAGATGCTCGACACTGATATCTTCATCCAGCGCGTCCCAGTGCAGGCCGGCTCCCTCGCCACTAAAAATATACCCAGCGCGCTGCTCTGGTGTGGCATTTTGCAGACGTGGAAAAAAGCTGAGGGGCACGCCAAGCGTGCGTCCATCGACCAGGTGGACCCACATGTTTTTCTGATCAAAGGTCAGTCGGGTAGCCAGTGCGTTATTCATCGAAGAACTCCTTCCAACTGCTGATAAAGAGCGCGCGCTGCGAACGCACGAGACGGACGATCTCGCGCATGGTGCGCGCAGGTATTCCGCTTGAGTTCGCTGGAATGACGTCAGGTTCCAGCCAGATCTTCGCTACACCGCCATGCCCCCGCACGTGAACATGCATGGGCTCACGCGGAATGCCTTCGCTGGAATAGAAGAACAGCGCATAACCTTTGTAGCGCAAGACGACAGGCATGGCAAGTCGCACACGAAGTAAGTGAACTTCGATGCTAGACCGTGTCTGCATAACCTCGCTTGAGGCGGCGCAAGGTCAGCGGACCTGGTGCGGCAGCTGCAGGATGGCTTCGGCGTTGGAGGCGGAGAAGCAGCGGTCGGCCGCTTCCAGATAGGGCAGCCAGAGGTAATTCAGATGCTCGCGCGGGCTCAGCGTGATGGCGATCCCGCGCGGGACTTCGACGCTGAAGACGTGCTCGGTGTTTTGCGTGACGCCGGGCGCGTAGCGGTGGCGCCAGACCGGGTAGATTTCGTAGACGTTGGACAGGCGCCAGTCGCGCAGCACGATGTGCTCGCCATCGGCCACGATGCCGGTCTCTTCGAACAATTCGCGCGTGGCGGTCGCCAGCAAAGGCTCGTCGGCCGCGTCCAGCGAGCCGGTCACCGATTGCCAGTAGCCGGGACGGTCGGCGCGCTCGATCAGCAGCACGTCCAGCGCGGCGGTGTGGATCACCACCAGCACGGACTCGGGAATCTTGTAAGGCTTCATCACGGATAAAAGAAAAGGCGCCGCAGCGCCTTTTCCTTGCAGAACAGATTAGCCGGCCACTTTCGGCTCGGCGGCACGCAGACGGATGTGCAGTTCTTTCAGCTGCTTCTCGTCCACTTCCGACGGCGCGTGGGTCAGCAGATCCTGGGCGCGCTGGGTTTTCGGGAAGGCGATCACGTCGCGGATCGAATCCGACTTGGTCATCAGCGTGACGATGCGGTCCAGACCGAACGCCAGGCCGCCGTGCGGTGGCGCGCCGTACTGCAGCGCGTCCAGCAGGAAGCCGAACTTCAGGCGCGCTTCGTCGGCGCCGATCTTCAGCGCGCGGAACACTTTCGACTGCACTTCCTCGCGGTGGATACGGATCGAGCCGCCGCCCAGTTCCCAGCCGTTCAGCACCATGTCGTACGCCTTGGCGATGCAGGCGCCCGGATTGGTTTCCAGCATGTCTTCGTGGCCATCCTTCGGCGCGGTGAACGGGTGGTGGGTCGCGGTCCAGCGGTCGTCTTCCTCGTCGTATTCGAACATCGGGAAGTCGATCACCCACAGCGGCGCCCAGACGTCGTCGAACAGGCCGTTGGCCTTGCCGAATTCCGAGTGGCCGATCTTCACGCGCAGCGCGCCGATGGCGTCGTTGACCACCTTGGCCTTGTCGGCGCCGAAGAAGATCAGGTCGCCGTCTTCGGCGCCGGTCAGTTCCAGGATCTTGGCCAGGGCGGCGTCGTGCAGGTTCTTGACGATCGGCGACTGCAGGCCGTCACGGCCCTTGGCCTTCTCGTTGACCTTGATGTAAGCCAGGCCCTTGGCGCCGTAGATGGCGACGAACTGGGTGTACGCGTCGATTTCCGAGCGCGGCATGTCGGCGCCCTTCGGCACGCGCAGACCGACCACGCGGCCGTTCGGCAGGTTGGCGGCGCCCGAGAACACCTTGAAGTCGACGTCCTTCATCACCTCGGTCAGTTCGGTGAAGGCCAGCTTGACGCGCATGTCCGGTTTGTCCGAACCATATTTGCCCATGGCTTCGGCGAAGTCCATCACCGGGAACGGGTCAGGCAGGTCGATCGACAGGGTATTCTTGAACACCTTGCGGATCATGTCTTCGAACAGGTCGCGGATTTCCTGCTCGTTCAGGAACGAGGTTTCGCAGTCGATCTGGGTGAATTCCGGCTGGCGGTCGGCGCGCAGGTCTTCGTCGCGGAAGCACTTGGTGATCTGGTAGTAGCGGTCGAAGTTGGCCACCATCAGCAGCTGCTTGAACAGCTGCGGCGACTGCGGCAGCGCGAAGAACTGGCCGGCGTTGACGCGCGACGGCACCAGGTAGTCGCGCGCGCCTTCCGGGGTCGACTTGGTCAGGGTCGGGGTCTCGATGTCGATGAAGCCCAGTTCGTCCAGGTACTTGCGCACTTCCATGGTCACCTTGTAGCGCAGGCGCAGGTTGTTCTGCATCTGCGGACGGCGCAGGTCCAGCACGCGGTGGGTCAGACGGGTGGTTTCCGACAGGTTGTCGTCGTCCAGCTGGAACGGCACGGCCACGGACGGGTTCAGCACTTCCAGTTCCGAACAGATCACTTCGATCTTGCCCGACTTCAGGTTGGCGTTGACGGTGCCGGCCAGGCGGTCCTTGACCACGCCGGTGACGCGCAGGCAGAACTCGTTACGCAAGGCTTCGGCCGCCTTGAATACTTCCGCCTGTTCCGGATTGCACACGATCTGCACCAGGCCCTCGCGGTCGCGCAGGTCGATGAAGATCACGCCACCGTGGTCGCGGCGACGATGTACCCAGCCGCACAGGCTGACAGTTTGGCCGAGCAGCGCTTCAGTGGTGAGGCCGCAGTAGTGAGTACGCATTGAGGACATGTTTATTTCTCGGTTCAGGTTAAGTGACTCAGTTGATCTTGGTGTCGTCCGGGGTGATGATTTTCGGCGCATCTTCCGGCGCCACCACCCCCATCGACACGATGTACTTCAGGGCCGCATCGACGGTCATGTCGAGTTCGACCACATCCTTCTTGGCCAGCATCAGGAAAAAGCCCGAGGTCGGATTCGGCGTGGTCGGCACGTAGACGCTGACGTAATCGCCGACCAGGTGGTTCTTCACGTCGCCGCCCGGGGTGCCGGTGAGGAACGCGATGGTCCACGAATTCTGGTGCGGATACGGAATCAGCACCGCCTTGCGGAAAGCATTGCCGGACGACGAGAACAGCGTGTCCGACACCTGCTTGACGCTCGAATACAGGGAGCTGACCACCGGGATGCGGGTCAGCAGCTTTTCCCACAGGCGCAGCACGTAGTTGCCGACCAGGTTGTTGGTCAGCAGGCCGGTCAGGAAGACGATGACGATGGTCAGCAGCGTGCCGAAACCGGGAATGTCGGCGCCGAACAGCGTGTGCGGCTGCCAGCGCTCCGGCACGAACAACAGCGACTGGTCCATGGTGCTGATCACCAGGTTCAGCACCCAGGCGGTGATCGCCAGGGGCACCAGCACCAGCAGGCCGGTAATGAAATATTTACGCATCAAGTCTTCCTGTAGTGGACGATCAGGTGTCGCTGGAGCCGCTGCCGCCCGACGACGCGGCCGGCGGCGTGCTGGCCGCTGGCGCATCGCCCTTGGCCGGGCCGCTTGCGGCGCCGGTGGCCGGCGGCGTGCCGCCGCGGAAGTCGGTCACGTACCAGCCGGTACCCTTCAACTGGAAGCCGGCCGCCGTCAGTTGTTTCTTGAACGTCTCCTTGCCGCAGGACGGACACACCGTCAGCTGCGGGTCGGACATCTTCTGCAAGACATCCTTGGCAAAACCGCAGGACTCGCAGCGGTAAGCGTAGATCGGCATCTATTACTCCGCAAAAATCATCAAAACCCTGAATTATAAAGCCTTTTGCGACCCATCTGACTGTTTCCTGTGGTTAAGCCAGTTTGGGTAATCGCTTTCATTGAAAAAAACTATTCGCTAATTGTCACTGTGCATGATTAAATGCTGGTCAACAAGCGCTGATTTCCCAATCCCTGAGTCGCCGCATCGTTCGCCGTCCCGGACCCTACGACGCCTATCCTTTTGATTCTTTGGGAAATTCCATGAAAAAATATCTGTACGCGGGTGTTTTGAGCGCCTGCCTCGCCGCGCCTGCCTATGCTGGCACTAACAAGTTTGTTGCGCAAAAGCCGGAAGAGCCGCTGCACCGCCGCACCATCGTGCTGTGCATGGCGATCGTGCTTGGCCTGGAGTTGTACAAACACCGTCCGCAGCTGCCCGCCCGCAAACCGTACTCAACTTGAAAGTTGTGCGGCCGCTCGCACAGATCGCCTGATCGTAACTCCGTATAAAGGTAACACTACCTTAACAAGGAGAACAACATGATCAAGAAACTGCTGCTTGCCGCCGCCATTGCGGCTTCTGTCGGTACGGCTACCGCCGCTGTCATCGTAGTACAAACCGCCCCTCCGCCACTGCGCGAGGAAGTCGTGCCCGCGCCGCGCGCCGGCTATGTCTGGGCACCCGGCTACTGGGACTGGCGCAGCGGCCGCCACGTATGGGTCAGAGGCCATTGGGAACGCGAACGCCGCGGCTATGTCTACCATCAGCCGACCTGGGTGGAACGCGATGGTCACTGGGAAATGACGCGCGGTAATTGGGCGCGCCGTGACAACGACCATGACGGCGTGCCGAACGGCGTCGACGACCATCCCAACAATCCGCGCCGCAATTAAGCCGCGCGCTTAAGCCACAACCGGGCGGCGACGCCAGATCATCCAGCGCTCCTTGCCGGCAAACACCGGGATGGAGTCGCTGACGACATCGTCCGCCTCGCACACGAAATGCGCCTTCAACAGCGCATCGAGCTGCGCACGGCCGATGCCGAAAGGCGGCCCTTTGGGCGCCTCGTCAAAGAAAAAATACCCCGCCAGCAGCGCCCCCGGCGCCAGCAGCCGCACCCAGCGCGCCGCCACCTGCGGCCACATGGCGCGCGGCATCGCGCACAGGAAGGCGCGCTCGTAGATCAGTTGCAGCGGCTGTGCCGGCTGCCATGCGAAGAAATCCGCCTGCACCACGCGCGCAGCGTGGACCCCGGCCGCCGCCTTGCCCCGCGCCACCGCCGCCGGCGAAAAATCGATGGCGGTCGCATCCCACCCCAGTCCGGCCAGATGGCTGAGTTCGTAGGCAGAGCCGCAACCGGGAATCAGGGTGGTCAGCGGCGCGCTGGCCGCAGCGAAATCGCGCAGCGCTTGCGGCACGCCGCCGCGGTCCCAGGGCGTGAACCGGCGTGCGAAGCGTTCGTCCCAGAACGCCGGCGACAGCGGATCGCGTTGCTGAAAATCGGCCATGTCAGAGCAAATGATGCCAGCGCGCGTACAGGTGGAAGCCAGCCACGCCCAGACCCAGCGCCATCGCGACGAACACCACCGCGCCCAGCAGGCGATTGGTGCGCTGCTGCTCGACCACCAGTTGGCGGATCAGTTCGGTATTGTCGTTGGGCTTTTCGGCATGGCGCTCCAGCGCCTGATGCATCAACCGCGGCAGTTGCGGGAAGATGTGGGCATAGCGCGGCGCTTCCGCCTTCAGCCGCTGCACAAAACCTTTCCAGCCGACCTGCTCGCCCATCCAGTTTTCCAGGTAGGGCTTGGCGGTTTTCCACAGGTCCAGATCGGGGTCGAGCTGGCGCCCCAGGCCTTCGATGTTCAGCAGCGTCTTCTGCAGCAGCACCAGTTGCGGCTGCACTTCGACGTTGAAGCGGCGCGAGGTCTGGAACAGCCGCAACAGGATCTGCCCGAACGAGATGTCTTTCAGCGGCCGGTCGAAGATCGGTTCGCAGCAGGCGCGCACCGCCGATTCCAGTTCGTCGACGCGGGTTTCCTTGGGCGCCCAGCCCGATTCGATGTGGGCCTCGGCCACGCGTTTGTAGTCGCGGCGGAAGAAGGCCAGGAAATTCTGCGACAGGTAATCCTTGTCGAAATCGTTGAGCGTGCCGACGATGCCGAAGTCCAGCGCGATGTAGCGGCCGAACGTTTCCGGCTCCACCGACACCAGGATGTTCCCCGGGTGCATGTCGGCATGGAAGAAGCCGTCGCGGAACACCTGGGTGAAGAAGATTTCCACGCCATCGCTGGACAGCTTTTTCAGGTCCACCCCAGCCGCTTCCAGGCGATCGATCTGCGACACCGGAATGCCGTGCATGCGCTCCATCACGATGACATTGCTGGAACAATAGTCCCAATGCATCTCCGGCACCAGCAGCAGATGCGAATCGGCGAAGTTGCGGCGCAGCTGGCTGGCGTTGGCCGCCTCGCGCATCAGGTCCAGCTCGTCGTGCAGGTATTTGTCGAACTCGGCCACCACCTCTTTCGGCTTCAGGCGTTTGCTGTCGGCCCAGACGTTGCTGATCCATTCGGCGGCCACGTGCATCAGCGCGACGTCGTCGTCGATGGTTTTCTTCATGCCCGGCCGCAGCACCTTGACCGCCACCTGGCGGCCATCCTTCAGCGTGGCAAAGTGCACCTGGGCGATCGAGGCCGAGGCCACCGGATTGCGCTCGAACGTGGCGAACAGCTCGTCCGGATGCGCGCCCAGCGACTTGCGGATCTGCGCGATGGCCAGGTCGGGATCGAACGGCGGCACGCGGTCCTGCAGGCGCGCCAGTTCGATCTGCAGGTCCGGCGGGATCAGGTCGCTGCGGGTGGACAGCACCTGGCCGAACTTGACGAAGATCGGTCCCAGCTCCTCCAGCGCCATGCGCAGGCGCACGCCGCGCGGCGAGGACAGGTCGCGCCAGAAAAATACCGTGTCGATCAGTTTGGTGATGCGCGGCTTTCTGAGGCCGGAAATCGCAATTTCATCGAGGCCATAGCGCACCGATACCCGCAGAATTTTCAGCAGGCGCAAGAATTTCAGCATTATTTGGATCCCAGTTTCTGTTCCAACCTGGCCAGCCGCTTGGCGGCGCGTTCCACGTCATCGCGCAGGCGGGCGACGTCGGCCGAGTACGCTTCCACCGTTTGCGGCCGCACCAGCACTTGTTTCTCGTCCAGCAGGAATTCGGCGACGTTTTCGGCCAGCTTCTGGTGGCCGGTCCGCACCGCGTTGAAGGCGGCTTTGGCGCCGGCCACCGTGCGCACGGCGGCGATCGGCCCCACCACCTGTTCCAGGTCGTGCTCGGCCTCCCAGCGCAGCGATTTGCTCAGGCTGGAAATCGCGTTGGCGAACTCGGCGTCGCCCTCGATCTGCACGTAGGAGAAGGCGCGCTCGCGATTTTGCAGGATCAGCGGCACATCGGACAGCTTGAGGCGGATGGTGACGCGCGCCGCCTCCCCGGCCGGGGCCGGTTCAAAATAGCCGTCGGCCGTCACGCGCAGGCGCAGCGCGGCCGAGCCGGCGTCGATGGCGGCCACCTTGCCGGCGTGCCGCAGCAACTCCTGGCGCGCCCATGGCGATTGCGCCAGCAAATGGTTGATGGCGGCGCTGACCGGCGCCGCGGAAAAACTGCCTGGTTTCAGTGAAATCATGTTCTAGCCGTTCAAAACAAAACCGCCCGATGACGGGCGGCCTTGATCTTACCAGTTTTACCGGATTGGCCCGGTTTATCAGGCGAGCTGCTGAATACCGGCCAGCAGCCAGCCACCATTGCCGTTGACCGGCTTGGACAGGTTCCAGACCTCGTTGAACGGCTCGGCCAGCGCGTCGGGCGCCGGCTTGATCATGCCGGTGAACTGCACGCTGGCCAGGTACTCGGTGGCGCCGGTTTCGATGCCCAGCAACTGGGCGTCGATGCTGACCACATCGGTGTAATCGGCCTGCGCGCCGCGCTCGGTGATCTGCATCTTCAGCTCGGCGAAAACTTCCGGCGTGGTGAATTCACGGATGTCAGCGACATCGCCCTTGTCCCAGGCGGCCTGCAGGCGGATGAAGTTACCCTTGGCCACGCGCAGGAAGCCGGCGCTGTCGAAATCGGCCGGCACGCCCCACGTGGTGTGGGCCGGCTGCGCTGCGGGCGCCGCCGGCGGCGGCGCATACGCCGCGGGCGCTTGCGGCGCCGGTTGCTGCATCGGGTACACATTGTTGCCGGCAAACGCGGCCGGCCGCCCGACAGGCTGCGCAACAGGCTGCGACTTGCCACGGATCAGGCGCACGATGAAGAACACCACCGCCGCCACCAGGGCCAGCATGATCAGCGAACCGAACAGGCTGCCGATGGCGCCGCCCAGGCCGAAGTGGGAGAACAGCGCCCCCATGCCCAGGCCCAGCAGCGCGCCGCCGAGGATGCCCTTCCACGGGCTGGCCGGCGTGCGCACGCCGGTGCTGTTCATCAGTGGCGACCAGGACGAC
>NZ_SPVG01000061.1 GCF_004614165.1 Duganella callida
GCTGGAAGCCGATGCGGCGACCGTGTTGAACGTGACCCAGGACCACCTGGACTGGCACGGAGACATGCCATCCTACGCCGCCGCCAAGCACCGCATCTTCGCCGCCAACACCGTGCGCGTGTTGAATCGCGACGATGCCACCACCATGCGCATGGCCAGCGCCACCGGCCATAACGTCACCTTCGGCACCGACGCGCCGGCCTTGCGGGACGATCTCGGCCTGAACAACGAGCGCGGCGTGCTGTGGCTGGCCACCGCCATCCCGGCCGAGGAGGAGGGCGAACCGAAAAAGCGCAAGAAGAACGATCCGCCGCCGCCACCGGTCGAATGCATGGTCAAGAACCTGATGCCGGCCGACGCGTTGCAGATTCGCGGAGTGCACAACGCCACCAACGCGCTGGCCGCGCTGGCCCTGTGCCGCGCCATCGATCTGCCGCTGGCGCCGCTGCTGCACGGCCTGCGCGAATATCGCGGCCAGCCGCACCGGGTGGAACTGGTCTCGGCCATCAACGAGGTCGAATACTACGACGACAGCAAGGGAACCAACGTCGGCGCCACCGTGGCCGCGCTGAATGGCCTGGGCAAAGCCTTCACCGGCGGACACCAACGCCTGCTGGTGATCCTGGGCGGTGACGGCAAAGGCCAGGACTTCGCGCCGCTGGCCGACCCTGTCGGCCGCTACGCCCGCGCCGTGCTGCTGATCGGCCGCGATGCGCCGCAGATCCGCGCCGCGCTGGAACACGCCGCGAAAGAGCAGGGCGTCGAGCTGGCTTACACGCTGGAAGACTGCGGCACCGACCTGCCGCTGGCCGTCAAGCGCGCCAGCGAACTGGCGCAAGCCGGCGACGCCGTGTTGCTGTCCCCGGCCTGCGCCAGCATGGACATGTTCAAGAACTACGCGCATCGCGCCCAGGTGTTCATCGACACCGTGCGCGACATCGCGCTCGACGCCGGACAGGAGCTCTGACCATGGCCCTCCAGCTGCCGTTCCGCTTTGGCGCCAAGTCGGCTGAAACGCCGATGGAGAGCCGCGCGCGGCAGTCGAAGATGATGGAGTACGACCAGCCGCTGGTCTGGGTCACCCTGCTGCTGATGTTGCTGGGGATGGTGATGGTGTACTCGGCATCGATCTCGCTGCCCGACTCGCCCAAGTTCGCCAACTACGTGCGCTGGCAGAACACCTACTTCCTGCAGCGGCAGGCGATGTTCATCGCCGTCTCGCTGCTGGTCGGCCTGTTCGTGTTCCGCGTCCGCATCGCCGATTTGCAGAAGGCCGCGCCGTATCTGTTCATCGGCACCCTTGTGCTGCTGGTGCTGGTGCTGGTACCCGGCATCGGCGTGGTGGTCAACGGCGGCCGCCGCTGGCTGTCCTTCAAGGTGTTCAACGTCCAGCCATCCGAATTGATGAAGGTGGTGGCGGTGCTGTACGCGGCCGATTACACCGTGCGCAAGCAGCAGTACATGCATAAGCTGACCAAGGGCTTCATGCCGATGGCGGCGGCGGTCGGCTTCGTCGGCCTGCTGCTGCTGCTGGAACCCGACCTCGGCGCCTTTGGCGTGATCGTCTGCATCGCCATGGGCATTCTGTTCCTGGGCGGGATCAACGCCATCTGGTTCGGCGGCATCGGTGCCGTGCTGGTGGTGATCTTCGGCTCCATCATCGCACTGTCCAAGTTCCGCCGCGAGCGCTACTTCGCTTACCTGAATCCATGGGAAGAAGACAATGCGCTGAACAAGGCTTACCAGCTGACCCACTCGCTGATCGCTTTCGGGCGCGGCGAGATTTTTGGCGTTGGCCTGGGCGGCAGCGTCGAGAAGCTGCACTATCTGCCCGAAGCGCACACCGACTTTCTGCTGGCCGTGATCGGCGAAGAACTGGGCCTGGCCGGCGTACTGGTGGTGATCGCGCTGTTCTACTGGATCATCAAGCGCGCCTTCGACATCGGCCGCCAGGCCATCGCCATCGACCAGACCTTTGCCGGCCTGACCGCCAAGGGCATCGGCATCTGGATCGGCGTGCAGACTTTTATCAACATGGGCGTGAATCTGGGTTTACTGCCGACCAAGGGCTTGACCCTGCCGCTGATGAGCTATGGCGGCACTGGCGTTGTAATTAACTGCATCGGACTCGCGATCCTGCTCCGGATCGACTACGAGAACCGGGTTCTGATGCGTGGTGGCAGATTATGAAACGATTGATGATCATGGCGGCCGGTACGGGCGGCCACATCTTCCCCGGCCTGGCGATCGCGCAAACCATGCGCGCGCGCGGCTGGGAGGTGAGCTGGCTGGGTACGTCCACCGGCATGGAACAGGAACTGGTGCCGAAGCAGGGCATCACGATGGACAGCATCAACTTCACCGGCATGCGCGGCAAAGGCATCAAGCACACGCTGGGCGGCGCGTTCAAGATGGTGAAGGCGTTCGCCGACTGCTTCGGCTTCATCGGCCGCCGCAAGCCGGACGTGGTGATGGGCATGGGCGGCTATGTGACCGTGCCGGGCGGCCTGATGACGCGCCTGCGCGGCACGCCGCTGGTGCTGGTGAACGCCGACGCGGCGCTGCTGTTGTCGAACAAGACGCTGGTGCCGTTCGCGGGCCGCGTGTGCTTCGGCTTCCCGGCCGATTTCGGCAGCGCGGCAGGCAAGGCGGTGGTGACCGGTAATCCGGTGCGCAGGGAGATCCTGGAAATGGCCCCGCCGGCGCAGCGCTTCGCCGGCCGCGAAGGCCCGCTGCGCATCCTGTGCGTGGGCGGCAGCCTGGGCGCCAGGGCGCTGAACGACAGCCTGCCGGCGGCGCTGGCGCTGATCCCCGAGGCGCAGCGTCCGGTGGTGACCCACCAGTCGGGCAAGAAGAATATCGATGCGCTGCGCGCGGCGTATCAGCAGGCCGGCGTGAGCGCCAACGTGGTCGACTTCATCGACGACATGGCGGCCGCCTACAGCGCCGCCGACGTGGTGATCTGCCGTGCCGGCGCGATCACGGTGTCGGAACTGACCGCCGCCGGCGTCGCCAGCGTGCTGGTGCCGTTCGTGGCCTCGACCACCAGCCACCAGCGCGACAACGCGCAGTGGATGGCGAAACAGAAAGCGGCGATTCACATGCCGCAGGCGGAATTGAGCGCGCCATCGCTGGCGGCGCTGTTGGAAACGCTGACCCGCGCATCCTGCCTGGCCATGGCCAACGCGGCGCGCGACGTCGGCAAACGCGATTCGAACGAAGCAATCGCCCAGGTATTGGAAGAACTAGCATTGGATAAGCCGTGAAACATAAGGTACAGAACATACACTTCGTCGGCATCGGCGGCAGCGGCATGAGCGGCATCGCCGAAGTGCTGCTGACGCTGGGCTACAACGTCTCCGGCTCGGACCTGGGCAGCAACGCTGTCACCCAGCGCCTGGCCGACATGGGCGCGCAAGTGTTCCAGGGCCACGCGGCGGAAAACATCGGCAAGGCCGACGCCGTCGTGACCTCGACCGCTGTACAGCAGGACAATCCTGAAGTGGTGGCGGCGCGCAGCCGCAAGATTCCCATCGTCCCGCGCGCCGTGATGCTGGGCGAGTTGATGCGCCTGAAGCGCGGCATCGCCATCGCCGGCACCCACGGCAAGACCACCACCACCAGCCTGGTGGCGTCGGTACTGGCGCAGGGCGGCCTGGATCCGACCTTCGTCATCGGCGGCCGCCTGACCGCGGCCGGCGCCAACGCCAAGCTGGGCACCGGCGACTACCTGGTGGCGGAAGCCGATGAGTCGGACGCCTCCTTCCTGAATCTGACGCCGATGATCGAAGTGATCACCAATATCGACGCCGATCACATGGAAACCTACGAGCACGATTTCGAGAAGCTCAAGCAGGCCTTCGTGCACTTCACCCATCGCCTGCCGTTCTATGGCCGCGCCATGCTGTGCATCGACGATCCGCATGTGCGCTCGATCCTGCCGCAGGTGACCAAACCGGTGACCACTTACGGCTTCGCCGAGGATGCACAGGTGCGCGCCGTGAACGCGCGTGCCGACGGCACGCAGATGCTGTTCACCGTCAGGCAGGAAGGTTATCCCGACCTGGATGTGGTGCTCAACCAGCCCGGCCTGCACAACGTGCAGAACGCCTGCTCGGCGGTGGCCATCGCGCGCGAGATCAATATCCCGGACAGCGCCACCCAGGCCGGTCTGGCCGGTTTCGCCGGCGTCGGCCGCCGCTTCACCAAGTACGGCGAGGTGGCGATTCCGGGCGGCGGCGCATTCACCCTGGTGGACGACTTCGGCCACCACCCGCTGGAAATGGAAGTGACCATGGCCGCCGCGCGCGCCGCCTATCCGGGCCGGCGCCTGGTGCTGGCGTTCCAGCCGCACCGCTACAGCCGCACGCGCGACCTGTTCGAAGACTTCGTCAAGGTGCTCGGCACGCCGGACGTGCTGGTGCTGGGCGAGGTGTATGCGGCCGGCGAGGCGCCGATCGTGGCGGCCGACGGCCGCGCGCTGTCGCACGCGCTGCGCGCGCGCGGCAAGACGGAACCAATTTTTGTTGAGGCGATCGGCGACATGCCGGAAACCATCATGGGCGTGGTACGCGACGGCGACGTCGTGATGACCATGGGCGCAGGCTCGATCAGCGGCGTCCCGGCCAAACTGACTAATTACCCTAAGGTCTGAACGTGAATACCATTACTCCTGAAGAGGCTAAGGCTTTCGGCAAGGTCGGCGTGCTGTACGGCGGCCGCTCCGCCGAGCGCGAAGTCTCGAACATGTCCGGCAGCGGCGTGCTGGCTGCGCTGCGGAGCAAGGGCGTGGACGCCCATGCCTTCGATCCGGGCCAGCGCTCGCTGGCGGAACTGGCTGCGGAAAAATTCGACCGCGTGTTCATCGCGCTGCACGGCCGCTACGGCGAGGACGGCAGCCTGCAGGGCGCGCTGGAACTGCTGGGCGTTCCCTACACCGGCAGCGGCGTGATGGCCAGCTCGGTGGGCATGGACAAGATCACCACCAAGATCGTCTGGCTGAACGCCGGCCTGCCGACCCCGCGCTACGCGGTGCTGCACGCGCAGTCCGACCTGGCCGCCACCGCCGCCGACCTGGGCCTGCCGCTGATCGTCAAGCCGCCGCATGAAGGTTCGACCATCGGCATCACCAAGGTCAGCGAAGCGGATGGCTTCCAGGCCGCCTACGACAAGGCCGCCGCGCTGGACGACGCGGTGCTGGCCGAGGAATTCGTCACCGGCCGCGAGTTCACCATCGCCATCCTGGGCAGCGGCGCGGCCGCGCGCGCGCTGCCGGTGGTGGAGATCGTGGCGCCGGAAGGCAATTACGATTACCAGAACAAGTACTTCACCGACGATACGCAGTATTTCTGCCCGGCCGTGCTGCCCGACGCGCTGACGGCCGAGATGCAGCGCATCGCCGTGGAAGCCTATCGCGCGCTGGGCTGCGAAGGGTGGGGCCGTGTCGACGTGCTGCTGCGCGAACGCGACCAGAAGCCATTCCTGCTGGAGGTGAACACCTCGCCCGGCATGACCAGCCACTCGCTGGTGCCGATGGCCGCGCGCGCGGAAGGCATGAGCTATGAAGACCTGTGCGTGGAAATCCTGCGCAGTGCACGTTTGAAGTTGAAGGGGTAAGCAGCGAATGTGGCACGACGCTAAAGCCTTGAATGCAACCGCCAGCGGCCTGTTCGCGCTGACGATGCTGGCGTGCGTCTCTGCTGGCGTGTGGTGGGTGTCGCAGCGTCCGATGTTCAACCTGCGCACCATCCGCATCGAGGCGATAGGCCGCGACGATCTGCACCACGTGAACCATCTGACCCTGCGCAACAACACGTTGGGCCGCATCAAGGGCAACTTCTTCACCACCAACCTGGATGCGGTGCGCCAGGCGTTCGAATCGGTGCCGTGGGTGCGGCGCGCCACGGTGCGGCGCGAATGGCCGGACCAGCTGATCGTCTCGCTGGAGGAGCACGAGGCGATGGGCACTTGGGGCGACGACGGCAAGCTGTTGTCGACCAAGGGCGAAAGCTTCATCGCCAATCTCGCCGAGGCGGAGGAAGACCAGGACCACGAGCTGCCGGAGTTCGACGGGCCGGAAGGCAGCGAGAAGGAAGTGCTGTCGCGTTACGATGAGCTGCGCGCCTGGTTCGCGCCGCTCAAGCTGGTGCCGCAGGCGCTGTCGCTGTCCAGCCGCTATGCCTGGACGGTGAAGCTGAACAACGGCATGAGCGTGGAGCTGGGGCGCGAGCAGACCGCCACCACGCTGAAGGAAAGAGTGGACCGGCTGATCGGGATTTATCCCCAGCTGGTCGAGCATTTGCAGAACATCGACACGATAGACATGCGGTACCAGAACGGTTTGGCGCTCAGCGCGCCCGGATTGAAGATACCGGCGGATGGCGCCAAACCGAAATCGCTAGTACAGAAACCCACGGCCAATAAAACCGGACACTAAGCAAATATAAGCAGGCAAAAAGAAATGACTAAAGACGCTAAAAACCTGATCGTCGGCCTCGATATCGGCACCTCCAAGGTGGTGGCTGTGGTGGCCGAGGTGATGGGCGACGGCCGCCATGAAGTGATCGGCCTGGGCCAGCACGAGTCCCGTGGCCTGAAGAAGGGCGTGGTGGTCAACATCGAGGCGACCGTCGAATCGATACAGCGCGCGCTTGAAGAGGCGGAGCTGATGGCCGACTGCAAGATCCGCAATGTCTACGCCGGCATCGCCGGCAGCCATATCCGCAGCTTCAACAGCAGCGGCATGGTGGCGATCAAGGACAAGGAAGTGACGGCGACCGACGTAGCGCGCGTCATCGAAACGGCAAAGGCGGTTAACATTCCCACCGACCAGCAGCTGCTGCACACGGTGCCGCAGGAATTCATCGTCGACAGCCAGGAAGATGTGCGCGAGCCGATCGGCATGAGCGGCATCCGCCTGGAGGTGAAGGTGCACATCGTCACCGGCGCCGTGTCGGCGGTGCAGAACATCGTCAAGTGCGTGCGCCGCTGCGGACTGGAAGTGTCCGACCTGATCCTGCAGCCCATGGCCTCGGCCGACGCGGTGCTGACCGGCGACGAAAAGGAACTGGGCGTGGTGCTGATCGATATCGGCGGCGGCACGACCGACGTGGCGGTGTTCTCCGACGGCGCGATCCGCCACACGGCGGTGATCCC
Source organism: Duganella callida (assembly GCF_004614165.1). Classification (GTDB taxonomy): domain Bacteria; phylum Pseudomonadota; class Gammaproteobacteria; order Burkholderiales; family Burkholderiaceae_D; genus Rugamonas; species Rugamonas callida. The sequence continues at coordinate 7,156 of NZ_SPVG01000061.1, forward strand.
GATCGCCGGCGACCAGATCACCAACGATATCGCGATGGCGTTGCGCACGCCGACCACCGAGGCGGAAGAAATCAAGATCCGCTACGGCGTCGCCAAGCAGGTGCTGGCCGATCCGGGCGAATCGCTGGAGGTGCCGGGCCTGGGCGACCGCGGTCCGCGCAACCTGTCGCGCCAGGCGCTGGCCGCCGTGATCGAGCCGCGCGTGGAGGAGCTGTTCGCGATGGTGCACCAGGTGGTGCGCGAGTCGGGTTACGAAGGCGTGCTGTCCTCGGGCATCGTGCTCACCGGCGGCACCTCGATCATGCCGGGCATGGTGGAGATGGCGGAGGACATCTTCCTCAAGCCGGCGCGCCTGGGCACACCGGATTACCGTGGCCAGCTGGCCGACGTGGTGCGCAGCCCGCGCTACGCGACCGTGCTGGGCCTGTTGTTGGAAGCGAAAAAGCAGTACCTGCGTGGCCACATCGTCACGCGGCAGGATGGATCGGTCAAGGCAGTCTGGCAGCGCATGAAGGAATGGTTCCTCGGGAATTTCTGAGGCACGTACAAACACACTATTTTTTTGGATTAAACCGCAGTTTTCAATCTCCAGTTCTCCTACAATTATGAGGACTGGCGCTTGGAAACCGCATTCTGATAGGAGTCACATCATGGAGTTCGATATGGTCGATAACGCAGCTTTGGGCACCGTCATCAAGGTCGTCGGTGTCGGCGGTGCGGGTGGCAATGCGGTACAACATATGATCAACAAGGGCATGTCGGGCGTCGAGTTCATCGCCGCCAACACCGACGCCCAGGCGCTGGCCACTTCCAAGGCCAACAACATCATCCAGATCGGCGAGACCGGCCTGGGTGCGGGCATGAAGCCCGACGTCGGCCGCAAGCTGGCCGAAGAATCGCGCGCGCGCATCGAAGACGCGCTGCGCGGCGCGCACATGGTGTTCATCGCCGCCGGCATGGGCGGCGGCACCGGCACCGGCGCCGCGCCTATCGTGGCCGAAGTGGCCAAGGCGCAGGGCGCGCTGACCGTGGCCGTGGTGTCCAAGCCGTTCTCGCACGAAGGCCAGAAGTGCATGGACATCGCCGAGGAAGGCCTGGAGCAGCTGTCGGCCAACGTCGACTCGCTGATCGTGATCCTGAACGAGAAGCTGGAGGAGATCTACGAAGACGAGTCGCTGATCGAGTGGCTGCAGCACGCCGACGATGTGCTGAACAACGCGGTGGCCGGCATCGCCGAGATCATCAACGTGCCGGGCCACATCAACGTCGACTTCAACGACGTCAAGACCATCATGGGCGAGCAGGGCAAGGCCATGATGGGCACCGCGATCGCCTCCGGCGTGGACCGCGCGCGCATCGCCGCCGAGCAGGCCGTGGCTTCGCCGCTGCTGGATGGCGTCGATCTGTCGGGCGCTCGCGGCGTGCTGGTGAACGTCACCGCCTCGCGCGGCCTGAAGGGCAAGGAGATCAAGGAAGTCATGGCGGCGGTACGCGCCTTTGCCGCACCGGACGCGTCGATCGCACAGGGCATCGCCTACGACGACGAGATGGGCGACAGCATCCGCGTGACCGTGGTCGCAACCGGCCTGGGCAAGAACAAGAAGCACGTGCAGCTGGTTCCTCAGCAGATGCTGCGCACCGGCACCCACAACAGCCCGATGATGCCATCGGCCGGCATGGGCGGCGCCGCCGCGGCGCAGGGCCTGTCGATGGGCGCGGCCGGCGGCATGGGCGGCGGCGCGGCGCCGGCCTTCGACGGCATGAAGGCGCCGGCCGTATGGCGCCGCGAGTCGGCATCGGAGCAGGTGCGCGCGATGGAGAAGAACGGCATGGAAACCTACGACATTCCAGCCTTCCTGCGCAAACAGGCCGATTAAGGCATACTGCCGGTTCTATCCGGGGAAAAAGCCGCGCCTTGGGGCGCGGCTTTTTATTTATTTCTACAAGGAGTCATCCATGACCATCAAGATCGGCGACAAGCTGCCGGAAGGCACGCTGTCCGAATTCATCGAAGTTGAAACCGAAGGCTGCTCGCTCGGCCCGAACACCTTCAACGTGCAAGACCTGACCAAGGGCAAGACCATCGCGATCTTCGGCCTGCCGGGCGCCTACACCCCGACCTGCTCGGCCAAGCATGTGCCGGGCTATGTGCAACACGCCGACGAACTGAAAGCCAAGGGCGTGGATGAGATCTGGTGCATCGCGGTCAACGACGCGTTCGTGATGGGTGCCTGGGGCCGCGATCAGAAAGCCACCGGCATCGTGCGCTTCATGGCGGATGGCAACGCTTCGTATAGCAAGGCACTGGGCCTGGACGCCGACTTCAGCAAGTTCGGCATGGGCACCCGCTCGCAGCGCTACTCGCTGCTGGCGGTGGACGGTGTGGTCAAGCAGCTCAACATCGAAGAAGGCGGCAAGTTCGAGGTATCGAACGCCGAGACCCTGCTGGGTCAGCTGTAATGTGAAAACGGCGCTCCACGGAGCGCCGTTTTTTTATGGCTGCGCCGGCGGATAGTCGGTGTAGCCGCGCGCGTCCTGGGTGAACCAGGTCTCACTGTCGTCCGGCGCCAGCGGCATGCCGGCGGCGATGCGTTGCGGCAGGTCCGGGTTGGCGATGAAGGGCCGGCCGAACGCCACCGCATCGCCCACGCCGGCGCGCAGCTCGTGTTCCGCACGTTCTACCGTGAAGTCCGAGTTCAGCAGCAGCGCTCCCTTGAACGCGGGACGCAGCAGCGGCGCCAGCGGTTCGGTTTCACCGACGCCGAAGCTGCCGTTGGGCGGCGGCTCGCGCAATTCCAGATGGGCGATGCCCAGCGACGACAGCATCTCCAGCGCGGCCGTGAACAGCGGCAGCGGAGCGGAATCGCGCACGCCCTGCGTCATGCCGTTGGGCGACAGGCGCACGCCGGTGCGATCGGCGCCGATCGCGTCCGCCACCACCTGCGTTACCTCCCGCAGCAGGCGGATGCGGTTGACGATGGAGCCGCCGTAGCGGTCGGTGCGGAAGTTGTCGCTGTCGCGCAGGAACTGGTCGATCAGATAGCCGTTGGAGGCGTGCAGCTGCACGCCGTCGAAGCCGGCGCGCATGGCGTTGCGGGCGGCCTGGGCGAAATCGTTCAGGATGCCTGGAATCTCTTCCACCCGCAACGCGCGCGCCTGGGCGTAGGGTTGCTTGCCGTCATAGGTGTGTGCAGCCGACGGCGCCACGGTGGCGGACGAGGACACCGGTGCTTGCCCGTTGAGGAAACTCGGATGCACCGTGCGGCCCATGTGCCACAGCTGGGCGATGATGCGGCCGCCGGCTTCATGCACCTTGTCGGTGACCGCGCGCCAGCCGGCGATCTGCGCGTTGGACCAGATGCCGGTGGCGTACGGCCAGCCCAGGCCCTGCTGGCTGATGCCGATCGCTTCGCTGATGATCAGCCCGGCCGAGGCGCGCTGGGCGTAGTAGTCGGCCATCATCGGCGTCGGCAGATGCTCGCGCGTGCCGCGCGCGCGCGTCATCGGCGCCATCAGGATGCGGTTGGGCGCGCGGATGGCGCCCAGTTGCAGCGGTTCAAACAGCATGCTCATGATCGCGCTCCTTTCAGACCAGGCGTGCGCCGCCGTCGACGTTGAGGGTGGCGCCGTTCATGTAGCCGTTGGTCATCAGGAACACGACGGCGGCGCCGGCTTCGTCGGCGCTGCCGACCCGGCCCAGCGGCAGTTTGGCCTGCAGGCCGGCGACATAGGCATCGCGGCCTTCGCCCAGCGCCTTGCTCAGTAGCGGCGTGGCGATGGTGCCGGGCGACAGGGTGTTGAGGCGGCGCGGCGCCAGTTCCAGCGCCAGGCCGCGCGCCAGCGCTTCCATGGCGGCGCTGGCGGCGGCCAGCACGGCGGTGCCGTAGGCGTTGGGACGATCCGACAGCACGCCGGAAATGAAGGTGATCGAGGCATCCGTCGCCAGACGGTTGCCCAGCGCGCGGATTACGTGCACGGCGGCCCAGATGCGTTCGTCGAAGGCACGCTGCAGATGGGACACGTCGGCCTCCAGCACCTTGCCGGCGACGAAGCTGCCGGCCAGCAGCACCAGATGGTCGACCTGCGGCAGATCGGCCAGCGCGGCGCTGATGGTGTCGGCGCGCGTCACGTCCATGGCGCGGTGCCCGGCGAAACCGTGCTCGGCCGCGACCGCCGCCGCGCGCGCAGCATCGAGACCGGCGACAACCACGGCCGCGCCGGCCGCCTTGGCCTGGATCGCGGCCGACAGGCCGATGCCCGACGTGCCGCCGACGATGAGGACGGTTTTGCCGGACAATGGTGCATTGAAGAGAGGGGTGTTCATGGTGGGCTCCTGAAGAATAAAGCGCAATGGCGCGCTGACAGGAGGCAGATTAGGGCTATGCCCCGGCTTTGACAATGTGGCTGAAATTCGCTTTAATTATGCCATTATGGAACAAATTGGATTAGAGCGGCTGACCGGCCTGATCGCCTTTGCCCGCGCGGCGTCGCTGGGCAGCTATACCGCTGCCGCGCGTTCGCTGGCGGTGTCGCCGTCGGCCGTCAGCAAAAGCGTGCAGCGGCTGGAGCAGCAGCTGGGACTGTCGCTGTTCACCCGCACCACGCGCTCGCTGACACTGACGGCGGAAGGCCGAGATCTGCACGAGCGCGCCCTGCGCCTGCTGCACGAGGCTGAGGAGATCGAACAAGCCGTGCTGGCTGCGAAAGCCGAGCCGGCCGGCACGATACGGGTGGTCGCGCCGCTGCCGATCGGCACGCAGGTACTGGCGCCCAGGCTGGCGCGGCTGAAGGCGCGCTTTCCCAAATTGACGGTGGATCTGCGGCTGGGCGACGAGTTTGTCGATCTGATCAAGGAGGGCATCGACGTGGCGATCCGCGTCGGCGAGCTGGCGGATTCGCGGCTGATTTCGCGGCGGCTGGCGCCGCACCGGCTGTGCGCGTTTGCCTCGCCGGCCTACCTGGCCGAACGCGGCACGCCGCGCCATCCGGATGAGCTGATGCGGCACGACTGCGTGAACTTCCGTTTTCAAAGTTCCGGCCAGCTGCTGCGCTGGCCATTCCTGATCGGCGGCCGCGTGGTGGAAATCACGCCGCCCAGCTGGGCGGTGGCCAACGCCAGCGACGCGATTGCCGAGATGCTGGTGGCGCAGGGCGGCATCGGCATCTCGCCGACCTATGTCGCCGCGCGCTACGTGCAGCGTGGCGAGCTGGTGCCGGTGCTGGCCGAATGTGCGGTCGACCGCTCGACCATCACCGCATTGTGGCCGCAAAGCCGCCGCAGCAATCCCAACGTCAGGGCCTTCCTCAGCTTTCTGGAAGAGGTCTTTCCGCCCGAACCGCCGTGGGATGCGGTGATTTCTGCCGCCGCCCGAATTTGATTTATATTAAGGGGAAATCGAGGGCTGCGGACTAGTGTCGCAGAGTCTACGACATGCGGAGAGGCTGTGATGGAATATATGACTGCGCTGGAGTTGCAGCAGGCTTATGCGATCGGTGATGTACTGTCTGTCGCGCTAGTCGCCAGGCACGATGTTTTTGGAATGCGTATCTCGACGCCTGGCGGGCTGCGCATTCTCTCTGCCGATGCGATAGACCAGCCATTGCGATTTCAGTCTCCAGCAGAAGCGTCGGCTTTCCTTCATCAGATAGGATTGGAAAACGTTGAGCTTGATGTAGATAGCTGGCGGGCTGATCTGCGGGCACAGCGTTATGATGCATGGTTAGCCGCCAAGGTCGAATCCTCGCTCGCGGGACTGAAGGATAGTTCCAACCGTGTATTTCCTCCCGATGAGTGGGCAGCTATCCGCGCCGCCAAGGCGGCAAAACGCGGTGCCTCATGAAAAATGTCGTCCGCAGCGCGACATATCTCGCTGACCTGGACGACATAGAGCGCTACATCGCCCGCTTGAATCCCGTTGCCGCCGCACGGATGTTCGATCATATTGACGATCAGGTCGAACTATTGGCCGACCCAAATTTTCCCCGCAGGCGTGGACGGGTTCGCGGGACGTTCGAGCTCGTCGTCCACCGGCATTACGTGGTCATCTTTTGCGAGACAGCGACGACGGTGACCGCATTGAATGTCGTTCACACCAGCCGTCACTATCCATGAGACTCAACCCTCCGCCTTGATGAGGTTGCGCAGGATGCCGATGCCGGTGACTTCGGTTTCCATCACGTCGCCCGGTTTCATGAACTCGGGCGGCTTGCGGCTGAAGCCGACGCCGGACGGCGTGCCGGTGGTGATGATGTCGCCCGGCTCCAGCGTCATGCCGCGCGACAGTTCGGCAATCACGCGCGGAATCTTGAAGTACATCTGCTGGTAGCTGGCGTTCTGCTTTTCGACGCCGTTGACGCGGCTGATGATGCGGCAGTCGTCGAGGTGGATGCCGGCCGGCGTCACGATCCACGGTCCCATCGGGCCGTAGCCGTCCAGGCTTTTACCCTTGAACCATTGGCCGCCGTGGCGTTTCTGCTGGATGTCGCGCGCGGTGGTGTCGTTGTAGACGGTGTAGCCGAACACATGGTTCAGCGCCTGGTCTTCGCTGATGTTGCGGCCGGCGCGGCCGATCACCACCGCCAGTTCCGCCTCCCAGTCCACCTGCGTGGAATTGCCGGCATCGAAGGGAATGCTGCCAAACGGGCTGTTCATGGTGTTGACGCCCTTGGTGAAGAACACCGGATTGGCCGGGTACTCGCTCACCACCTTGTCGGCGCGCGCCGCCTTGCCTTCCTCGAAGTGATCGAGATAGTTCCAGCCCACCGCGTAGATGTTGGCGCGCGGGCGCGGGATCGGCGACCACAGCTGCACCTGGTTGACGTGCGGACGGGCGATGCGCAGCAGCGCGCCTTTTTCGGCCAGCGCGTGCACCTGGGTGATGCCCGCATCGCCGCTGTCGATCAGCGACAGCATGGAAGTGGGATCGAACATCAGCTTGACGCGCGCGCGTTGCGCCTCGGCGCCGATGTCGATCAGGTTGCCGTTGTCGAGCACCACGCCGATGCGCGGCTTTTCATCTTTGCTCGGCGAGAAGGTGGCGAGCCGCAGCCCCAGTTGCGCCGCCAGCGGGGCGATGGCCCCGACCTGCGGCTGCGGAGCGTCGGCCGCCGTCGCCTGTCCCAGCACGCCGACGGCGGCGCTGGTGGCGCCCAGCTTGAGGAAGTTACGCCGGTTTTCTTGCATGTGTGTCTCCTGTGGTTATGGTTGGCGTGGATGCAGGCAGCTGGCAAGGTCGCGCGCCAGCTCGCGGCGCTGGGCCGCATTGAGAAATTCGGCGAGCACGGCCTGGCCGTGCTGGTCCTGCAGGCGGACCGGCGCGCGGTCGTGCGGTAGCGGCAGCAGCCGCGTGGTGCGCGGGTTCAGCTTGACGCGTCGCAATACCTCGGCGCGGCGCTGCTCGATCATGATCAGGAATGGCGTGATGTCGATGCGGTCGTAGTCGCCGGCGTGGCGGGCGTGGTGGCGCATGCACAGGCCCAGCACCGTCAGTTCCAGCAGCGAATACGCCAGGATGTACCAGTAGCCCAGGTACAAAAAGCTGAGCGCCACCAGCAGCGAAGGCGCGCACAGGATCACGAACAGCTTCTGCAGCTGCCGGTGACTCAGCGTGGTGCGGCGTTGCAGCAGCCAGCTGCGGCCCTCCGATGGCACATCGCGCGGCATGGTGGCTCTCCTGTCGGATAACTTTGACAAGTATATATCGATGTTTGCATTGATGATTGTGGCGTTGTTGACCGGTGACTTGCACGCCGTGCTGCGGGAAAACGCTGGCCCGTTCACGGCAGCGGACCGGGCATGTCGAGTTTGTGGAAAAGTTTTCAGACTGGCGCCGGCGCTGACTGCGCCTTGAACATGGTCGAGTCTATGGTGAACGAGTCGTCAGGCTGGACATCGAAATAGGCGCGACTTTCGGCCGGCGCGTGCCGCAACAGGCTGCGGATGGCGGTGACGCGCTCCGGCGGCGTGCGCATGCGCATGGTCCAGTCGTCGAATTGCATCTGCAGTTTCCAGTTGTCCAGACGCACCGCGCCGAAACCGGCATCGTCCAGCATGCGCAGCCATTCGGAGGGCCGGTAATCGCGCACGTGCGAGCCGTCGCGCAGCAACTCCACTGCCTGCAGCGTGGTGTCGTGCAGTGGCGCTTCCGGCGCGGTGATGTCGATGACGATGAAGATGCCGCCCGGTTTCAGTACCCGCTTTACTTCGCGCAGGGCGGCAGGCACGTCCAGCCAGTGGTGCGCCGAGAAGCGTGTCATCGCCATGCAGAAGGTGGCGTCGGCAAATGGCAGGCTGGCGGCGTTGCCCTGCTGCGTGACGATGTTGTCGTGACCGCGTTCGCGCGCGGCGCCGGATACCACCGCCAGCATTTCAGATGACAGGTCGAAGGCCGTCACCGATTGCGCCACCGGCGCGACGGCAAAGCTGGCGTGGCCGGCGCCGCAGCCGAGGTCCAGCACCAGCGGGCCTCTGCCTGGCGCCAGCGTGGCGGCGATCGCGCGCAACCGCGTCAGGTCCGCGCCCTGCGCGTGCACGGCGCTGGTCAGATAAGCGCTGGCGGTGGTGCCGAACTGGCGGGCGACGATGGCTTGCTGCTGCATGATGTTTTCTCCCCGAGTCAATGAAGTCAGTGCAGAGTAGGAGGCTTGTTATCCTGTAACAAGACAAGGATTTATCCTGGTATAAGGCACTACCATGCAAAACAAACTCGGCGAGTTCATCCGCGCCCACCGCGAGCGCACCCCACCGGCCAGCGTCGGCTTGCCGACGGGTGGTCGCCGCCGCACGCCCGGCCTGCGACGCGAAGAGCTGGCGCAACTGTGCGACGTCAGTCCGACCTGGCTGACCTGGCTGGAGCAGGGCCGGGACGTGGCGCCGTCCGGCAAGCTGCTGGCGCGGCTGGCGGAAGTGCTGCACCTGAGCGCGGCCGAGCGCACCTACCTGTTCAGCCTGGCAGAGCGGCTGGACCCGCGGCATGGCGATGACAGCGCAGCGGCGGCGGCGCCGCTGCAGGAAATGGTCGACGCCATCGACGGCCCGGCTTACCTGCTGGATCGTCAGTGGGATGCGCTTGCCTGGAACGTGCACGCGGCGGCGCTGTTCGGTGGCTGGCTGGAGGTGGAAGCGGCGGCGTCGGACCGTCCCAACCTGCTGCGCTTCATGTTCCGCCATCCCGCCGCGCGCGGCCTGATCGTCGACTGGGATGACCGCGCGCATCGGCTGGTGGCGGAGTTTCGCGCCGACATCGGCAGGCATGCCAGCGATCCCGCGCTGGCCGCCTTGATCGCGGCGCTGTCCGCTGAAAGCGCCGAGTTTGCCCGCCTGTGGACTAGGCAGGATGTGACCAGCCGCGAAGGCGGCTTGCGCCGCTTCCAGCATCCGCGCGCCGGTGAACTCAGCTTCAACCAGGTCACCCTGCATCTGGCCAAGCGGCACGATCTCAAGCTGGTCATGCTGCTTCCGGCGTAACATTCCGGGGTCAGATCTGCCAATCGCACACGGCCGCAACCGTAGGCGTCGCCTACGGTTGCGGCCGTGTGCGATTGGCAGATCTGACCCCGGATTTCCACTTGCTATAATGAAAAAAAAGCCGTTCAAGGAGCTGGTTCTGTCTTCCGTTAGCCGCAAAGAAAATTTGCACAGCATCTATGCGATGCTGATTGCCGTGGGCATGTTTTCCTTCATGGACACCACCATGAAGCTGCTCTCCGCCCATTATCCCGCCACCCAGGTGACCACGCTGCGCGCCTTCAGCTCGCTGCCGCTGCTGTGCGTGTACATGCTGTATCGCGGCGCGTTCAAGGGCATCCTCCGCGTGCGCTGGCCCATGCACGTGCTGCGCGCCGTGCTGGGCACCGGCATGCTGACCTTGTTCGCTTTCGGTCTCAGCATGCTGTCGCTGGCCGAAGCCTATTCGATCTTCTTTATCGCGCCGGCACTGATCACGGCCTTGTCGGTGTTTATTTTGAAGGAGCATGTCAGTACCGGGCAGTGGGTGGCGATCGCGGTCGGCCTGGTCGGGGTGATCGTGGTGTTGCGGCCCGAGGGGCTGAATTTTCTGTCGGTCGGCGGCCTGGCCGTGCTGGGCGCGGCGGCCTGCTATGCGGGCAGCGCGATCAACAGCCGCGTGCTGGCGCGGACCGACAGCAACGAGTCGATGATGTTCTGGTATCTGATCATGATGGCGTTCGGCAGCCTGGCGGTGTCATACCGGCACTGGGTGCCGCTGCGCGCCGAGGACGGCTGGGTGCTGCTGGCGCTGGCGCTGAGCGGCTTCTTCGGCCAGCTGGCCATCACCCGCGCGTTCAGCATCGGCAAGGCGTCGGTGGTGGCGCCGTTCGAGTATTCGGCGCTGGCCTGGGGCGTGGCGATCGACTGGCTCTTATGGCAGACCCTGCCCGACGGTTACACCCTGCTCGGCGCCGGTATCATCATCGCCAGCGGTATCTATCTGGTGCGGCGCGAGGCGGTCCATGCCGAAGCTGAGCACCCTTGATCACACTTCGCTATAATCGTCGGATGCTAAAACAACGTACTATCAAAGAACTGGTCCGCACTACCGGTGTCGGACTGCACTCCGGCACCAAGGTGGAACTGACGCTGCGGCCGGCCGCGCCCGATACCGGCATCGTGTTCCGCCGCGTCGATCTGAACCCGGTGGTGGAATTCCCGTCCAGCGCGATGGCGGTGGGCGATACCCGCATGGCTTCGGTGCTGGTGAAAGAGGGCGCGCGCGTATCCACCGTCGAACACCTGATGTCGGCCTGCGCCGGCCTCGGCATCGACAATCTGTATATCGAGGTCAGCGCCGAGGAAATCCCGATCATGGATGGCTCGGCGTCATCCTTCGTATTCTTATTGCAACAGGCCGGCCTGCTGGAGCAGCCGGCGCCGAAGAAGTTCATCCGCGTGCTGAAGCCGGTCGAAATCCGCGAAGGCACGGGCGACAGGGAAAAGTGGGCGCGGCTGGTGCCGCACGACGGTTTCAAGCTGGATTTTTTCATCGAGTTCAACCATCCGGCCGTGGACGGCACCAAGCAGCGCGCCCAGGTCGATTTCGGCGACGTCTCTTACGTGCACGACGTGGCGCGCGCGCGTACCTTCGGTTTCATGCAGGACGTGGAAATGCTGCGCGGCATAGGCCTGGCGCGCGGCGGTTCACTGGAAAACGCCATCGTGATGGACGAGTATCGCATCCTGAATTCGGATGGCCTGCGCTACGACGACGAGTTCGTGCGCCACAAGATCCTCGACGCCATCGGCGACCTGTATCTGGTCGGCCATCCGCTGATCGCCGGTTACGAGGCGCACAAGTCCGGTCACGCGCTGAACAACCAGCTGCTGCTGGAGCTGCTCAAGCATCCGGACGCCTACGAAATCGTCACCTTCGAGGACATGGCCAGCGCGCCGCCGTCCTATGTGCGCCAGATGGCGCATGAGTGGGCACTCACCTGAGTTAGCCGAGCCCGGCGCGGCGGCGCGCCACCATGGCCTTGACGGCGCTGATCAGTGCGCTGTTCTGCGGCGTGGCTTCCAGCGTGTCGCCCAGCTGGTCGAAGGCGTCCACCGCGGCGGGCGGCAATTCCAGCGCCCGCATCTGTTCCTTGATCTCGGCGGCCTTCATCATCTGCACCTTGATGCGCACGCCGGCCACCTGCCAGCCGCGCCGCGCCAGCGTGTCTTGCAACTTCGGCAATTGTTGCTTGAGCTTGGCCGCCAGTGCCGTGGTAGGCAGCGACAGCAGCAACTGACCCTCCTCGAACGCCAGGATTTCGCAGTGCTTGAACATGGCCGGCAGGCATTCGGCGCAGTCTTTCTGCAGGCGCGCCATGCGCTCGATGGCCGGCAGCAGGGCGGCCATGCGGTCGTTGCGGCGCAGGAAATCGGTGGCTTCCACCGGCGCGCGCCGCTTGAGCGAGAGGTTGGAGGAGTTGAATCGCATCGGCGAAACATAACACAGCGCCCCAAACTCGTCACCACCGGTTAAAATTGGTTGATTTTGTGACATTGTTCACGCTTGGGGTATTGTTATATATGGCAATAACCCAATCTAGGCCCGGGCGCGTGATAAAATCACCGTCTTTTGCCATAGTCGGACTCCGTGCGGTACGGCGCAGAGCTTTTTTTAACGGCGTTTTTTCAAGAATTCAAGCATGTCTTTTCTGACCAAGATTTTCGGCAGCCGCAACCAGCGCCTGCTCAAGCAATACCAAAAAACGGTACGCGAGATCAATGCGCTCGAACCGGCCATGGAAAAACTGTCGGATGCCGAGCTGCAAGCGAAAACGCCCGCCTTCAAGGAACGCATCGCCGCCGGCGAGACGCTGGACCAGATCCTGCCGGAAGCCTTTGCGGTCTGCCGCGAAGCGTCCAAGCGCGTGATGAAGATGCGCCACTTCGACGTGCAGATGATCGGCGGGATGGTTCTGCACTATGGCAAAATCGCCGAAATGGGCACCGGTGAAGGCAAGACCCTGACCGCGACCCTGCCGGCCTACCTGAATGCGCTGTCGGGCAAGGGCGTGCACATCGTGACCGTCAACGATTACCTGGCCCAGCGCGACGCCGACACCATGGCCAAGCTGTACAGCTGGCTCGGCTTGACCACCGGCGTCAACCTGTCGCAGATGCCGCACGACCAGAAGCAAGCGGCGTATGCCTCGGACATCACCTACGGCACCAACAATGAATTCGGCTTCGACTACCTGCGCGACAACATGGTGTTCGAGGTCAAGGACCGCGTCCAGCGCGCGCTGAATTTCGGCATCGTCGACGAAGTCGACTCGATCCTGATCGACGAGGCGCGTACGCCGTTGATCATCTCCGGCCAGGCCGAGAATCACACCGACCTGTACTACAAGATCAACACCGTGCCGCCGCTGCTGACCCTGCAGATCGGCGAGGAGACCCCGGACGGCAAGGGCAAGGTGGAAGTCCCCGGCGACTACACCAAGGATGAAAAAGCCCACCAGGTGCTGCTGACCGAAGCCGGCCACGAAAAGGCCGAACGTATCCTGACCCAGATGGGCCTGCTGCCGGAAGGCGCCTCGCTGTACGACTCGGCCAACATCACGCTGGTGCACCACCTGTACGCGGCGCTGCGCGCGCATGCGCTGTACTTCAAGGATCAGCACTATGTGGTGCAGAATAATGAAGTGGTGATTGTCGATGAATTCACCGGCCGTCTGATGACCGGCCGCCGCTGGTCCGACGGCCTGCACCAGGCGGTCGAGGCGAAAGAGGGCGTGAAGATCCAGAACGAGAACCAGACCCTGGCCTCGATCACCTTCCAGAACTACTTCCGCATGTACGCCAAGCTGGCCGGCATGACCGGTACCGCCGATACCGAAGCGTACGAATTCCAGGAGATCTACGGCCTGGAAACGGTGGTGATTCCGCCGAACCGTCCGTCGCAGCGCAAGGACCGCCACGACCAGGTCTACAAGACCGCCGGCGAGAAGTACAAGGCCATGATGCTGGAAATCCGCGAGTGCTACGAACGCGGCCAGCCGGTGCTGGTGGGCACCACTTCGATTGAGAACTCGGAACTGTTGTCCGGCATCCTCACCAAGGCCGGCCTGCCGCACAACGTGCTGAACGCGAAACAGCACGCGCGCGAAGCGGAAATCATCGCCCAGGCGGGTTCGCCGAAGGCGATCACCATCGCCACCAACATGGCCGGCCGTGGTACCGACATCGTGTTGGGCGGTAACGTCGAGAAGCAGATCCAGTTCATCGAAGCCAATCCGGAACTGAGCGACGAAGAGAAGGCCAAGCAGGCCAAGGCGCTGCGCGACGGCTGGCAAGCGCTGCACGAGCAGGTGGTGGCGGCCGGCGGCCTGCACATCGTCGGTACCGAGCGCCACGAGTCGCGCCGCGTCGACAACCAGCTGCGTGGCCGCGCCGCGCGCCAGGGCGACCCGGGCATGTCGCGCTTCTTCCTGTCGCTGGACGATCCGCTGCTGCGCATCTTCGCCGGCGACCGCGTGCGCGCGGTGATGGACCGTCTGAAGATGCCGGAAGGCGAGCCGATCGAGGCGGGCATCGTTTCGCGTTCGATCGAGACCGCGCAGCGCAAGGTCGAGGCGCGCAACTTCGATATCCGTAAGCAGCTGCTGGAATACGATGACGTCGCCAACGACCAGCGCAAGGTGATTTACCAGCAGCGTAACGAGCTGCTGGAAGCGGCCGATATTTCGGAACTGATCCAGTCGCTGCGCCACGGTGCGTTTACCGATCTGGTGCGCGAATACGTGCCGGAAGAATCGGTGGAAGAACAGTGGAACATCCCTGGCCTGGAAGCCGCGCTGGCGGCCGAGTGGCAGATCGATGTGCCGCTGCGCTCCATGCTGGAGAAGGAATCCAATCTGACCGACGAGGAAATCGTCGAGCGCGTGCTGGCCGCGGCCGATGCGTTGTATCAGTCGAAGGTGGATATCGTCGGCAAGGAAGCCTTCGGCGGCTTCGAACGCAACGTGATGCTGCAGTCGGTGGACTCGCACTGGCGCGAGCACTTGGCGGCGCTGGACCACCTGCGTCAGGGCATCCACCTGCGCGGCTATGCGCAGAAGAATCCGAAGCAGGAATACAAGCGTGAAGCCTTCGAGCTGTTTGGCCAGATGCTGGACATGATCAAGAATGAAGTGGTGAAATTGATCATGACCGTACGCATCCAGTCGCGTGAAGAGATCGACGCGGCCGAAGCGGCGATGCAGCAGTCGCACGTGGAAAACGTCAGCTACCAGCACGCCGACTTCAACCCGAACGCGGCGCCGGAAGAACTGCTGGCGCCACCGCAGTTCAGCGGCCTGCCGAAGGAGTTGCAGGGCCTCAGCGGTGAGCAGTTGATGGAGCTGGGCCTGAAAGTCGGCCGCAACGATCCATGCCCGTGCGGCAGCGGCAAGAAATACAAGGCGTGCCACGGCAAGCTGGCCTGATCGGTTGAGCTTCTGAATGAACCCGTAACGTCGCAAGGCCTTACGGGTTTTTCTTTTGTGCCTCGCGCAGCGCTTTTGTACCGCGTCAATGCATCCCGGTGGAGCACGGCCGTAGACTGGGCAGATGCCGAACGCCACTCCCCCCGCCCGATATGATTTACCTTGGAAGGCCGCGTTGACGCATGCTTTCCACGCCTTCATGGCATTCTTTTTTCCTGCACTCTGCGCGCAGATCGACTGGTCGCAACGGCCGCGTTTCCGCGACAAGGAGCTGGAGGGGATCTGCCTCGGAAGCCAGCCCGATGGCATGGTGGCCGATAAACTGGTGGAGGTGGCGCTGCGCGACGGTCGCGTACACTGGTTGCTGATCCACGTCGAAGTGCAGGCGCAACGTGATGCCACGCTGGCGCGGCGTGTGTTTGACTACAACTATCGCATCTTTTCGCAATATGAGCGGCCGGTTGCCAGCTTGGTATTGCTGGCCGATGAGGACTTTCACTGGCGTCCGTGTGCCTTCCACAATGAAGTGCCGGGTACGGTAATGGGGATTTCCTTCAGTATCGCCAAGCTGATGGACTACGCGACGAAGACCGACGAATTAATGACCTCGCACAACCCTTTCGCCTGGATCACCTTGGCCCACTTGCAAACGCAGCAGGCCCGGCATGATCCGGACCGGTTGTACGCGACCAAATGGCGATTGACCAAACTTTTGTATCAACACGGGTGGCGCAAGCAGCGCATAATTACGCTGTTCAAAGTCATAAACTGGATGATGGCGCTACCCGAGCCGTACCAGCAGCGCTACTGGCAGGCTCTTCTGAAGCTGGAAAAGGAGCGAAAAATGGCATGGATCACCCCGTTGGAACAGTCATTCATCGACAAGGGATGGCAGCAAGGTCTTAAAAAAGGGCTGCAACAAGGCTTGCAGCAGGGTCTTGAACGTGGCCTGAAGCAGGGCCTGGAGCGAGGCACAAAGCAGGGCAGGGAACAAGGGCTGGAACAAGGCCTGGAACAAGGCCTGGAACAAGGCCTGGAACAAGGCCTGGAGCAAGGGCTGGAACTGGGCCTGCTACAGGGGCGTAAGGAAGGTGCGCTGGCAGTGCTTGAACGGCAGCTCACACGACGTTTCGGCGCATTGCCCAAGCGTACCCGGCGCAAGCTGGCGGAAGCCAGTCTCGAACAACTGGAGGCATGGAGTGATAGGCTGCCAGAGGCGCAATCACTGAAGCAGCTGTTCGAATAAATACCCTGTCGCATTGTCGACATCTACGCGGGTCGTTCGTCGTGAAGTTTTGAGGAGAAAAAGTCATGTCCCAATATTTGGTTGCCATCCACCACCGCGACGACTTCGACCCAGCTTCAGAAAGGGCGGACGTTCGCGCGGACATAAGCGCGCTCAACCGCGAAATGATCGCCGCCGGTGTCAGAGTATTCGTTGGCGGCCTGTCGCCGGCCGACCAGGCGGTCTCGTTGCGCCCGGGAGCTGATGGCGAGGTGGCCACGAGCCAAGGCCTGTATCAGAAAACGGGCGAGCACGTCGGTGGGCTGTGGGTGCTGGAAGCCGCCAGCATGGACGAGGCGCGGGAGTGGGGGCGCAAGGCCGCCATCGCCTGCCGGGCGCCGGTGGAAGTGCGGGCGTTTCTGTAACCCTGATGAGTGACGCGCATGTGATCGGCATTGCCGTGCTGTTGGTGGTTTTCATCGCGCCGGCGTCGCTCGGTCTGGCGGGATGGTGCCGACTACGCCGCGCGCCTGACGGCAGCCGCACCAGCGCTTGGAACTGGAGATTGATCGTGGCCTCGGCACTATTGTACGCATTGGCCTTCGATCTGACATTCTTCCTCCAGGAGCTGTTCCTGGTCCTGCCCAAAGCGCTGACGCCTGGCCTGCGGCCCACCTTGTTTCATAATAACCACACCTGGCAAGGCCAGAGTCCGCTGACAGGCCTGTTTCAAGGAACCGGTGCATTGGCCACGCTGAGCAGCGGCATCCTCTGTGCCGTGCTGCTGTGGCGTGGCGTCGGCAGGTCCGTTACGATCCGCCTGTTCTGGTTCTGGATGGCATACAGCGGTATCTTCATGGCGCTGCCGCAGGTGGTCATCGGCGCGCTGGTCGCGCAAAACGATGTCGGCATGGCGATGGCGTACTTCGGCATGGGCACGGCCGGCAAGACGGCAGCCGCGCTGGTGGCGCTGGCGGCAATTCCGCTGACAGCCGCGACGCTGGCTAATTTGCTGCCAGGGCACGCGCCGGAGGGCAAGCACATCGCCGATGCGCGGGAGCGCCAGCATTTCGTGTTCCGCAGCGCGACACTGCCGGCGTTGCTGGCGCTGCCGCTGATCGTCTTGTTCCGCATTCCGCGCGAGTGGATCGAAGTGTTGCTGGTACCCGTGCTGGTGACCATGATCGGACTGCTCTGGATGCAGGCAGGCGCCTGGCGCGTCGGACACCGTGCCGCCGGCGATCGCGCCGGTGCGGTGGCCGTTGTCCCGCCGCTGATCGCGGTGCTGGCATTGCTGCTGATTTTCCAGCTGTTGCTGCGGCCCGGCATCCGCTTCTACTGAGCTGATCGACTTGGCCGTCAATACCGCAGCGTGCCGGCGATCCGGTTGGCGTCGCGTCCCGGCGCCTGGCCGAATTCACGCGCGTATTCGCGGCTGAATTGGGTCGGACTCTGGTAACCGACTTCCAGCGCGGCAGCCGTCACGCTATAGCCGGCCGCCACCAACAGCGTGCGCGCCTGTAGCAGGCGGATCTGCTTTTGATACTGCAGCGGACTCAAGGCCGTGACCGCTTTGAAATGACGGTGAAACGCCGAGACGCTCATGGCCGCACAATCCGCCAGATCGTCCACGCGCAGCGGCTCGGCGTAGTTGCGCCGGATTTGCTGGATGGCGAGGTTGACGCGCGCCAGCGCCGAGTCCGGCACAGCAATATCGCGCAGCATCCATCCCATCGGTCCCTGCAGCACGCGGTACAGGATTTCGCGCTCGTAAACGGGCGCCAGCGCCGGGATATCGGCCGAATGCGTCATCAAACGCATCAGGCGTACCCAGGCGTCCAGCAGCTCCGGCGTTACCGCGGCGACCGAGAAGGCCGTCCGCTGGCTCAGGTGGGCGGCAGAATTGGGCAAGTCGGCCAGCAGATTGGCAATGATGGCGGCGTCCAGCGTCAGGCTGACGGCGAGATAAGGCTCGCCATTCGCTGCCGGCAACACCTCGCCCACCGCCGGCAAGTCGACCGACATCACGAAATAGCTGGCGGGATCGTAGTACAGTGTTTGCCCGCCCACCGTCATCGACTTGCCACCCTGCAGAATCAGGTTGATCATGGGGTCATACACCGCCGCCAGCTGATGCTGAGGAATTTTTCCCTGGACCATGGCGACGCGTGGAATGCCCGTTTCCGTACGCCGGTTTTCGGCGCGCGCCGCCAGGGCGCGCAGTTCGTTCAACTGATTTTCCATCTCTTTATTAAACTGCGATTTCGCTCCGTTAGCAATTCAAAAGCAGAAATAGGCAGGATTGCGCCATCATCCGACATGCCCGACCGGAAGCGTTTGTCTACAGTGGAGGCTCTTACTGACCTACCGATTGGAGCTGAACATGCAGATCGTTATCATCACCGGAGGCAGCCGCGGCATCGGCGCCGCCACCGCACTGGAGTGCGCACGCCGCGGCCTGGGCGTCATTCTTACCTACAACAGCCATCAGGCCGGCGCCGCCGAGGTGGTCCGCCGGATCACCGACGGCGGCGGCAAGGCGGCCGCGCTGAAACTTGACGTCGGCAGCATGGCTGGGTTTGCCGATTTCCGGCTGGCGGTGGAGCAGACCCTGAGTACGCTCTGGGACACCAAGCAGCTCGGCGGCCTGGTCAACAATGCCGGCTATGGCTTGTACCGCCCGATCCAGGATGTGACGGAACAGCAGTTCGATGGACTGATGAACGTGCACTTGAAAGGGCCATTCTTCCTGACCCAGGCCCTGTTGCCGTTGCTGAAGCAAGGGGCCAGCATCGTCAACCTGACCAGCGCGACCACGCGTGTTGCTTTCGCCGGCGTGGCGCCGTACGCCGCGTTCAAGGGAGGGCTGGAAGTGCTGACGCGCTACATGGCCAAGGAATTCGGCGAGCGGCGCATTCGCGTCAACGCCGTCTCGCCTGGCGCCATTCGCACCGAGCTGGGCGGCGGCCTGAATCAGGAATTTGAAGCGCAGCTGGCGGCGCACACGGCGCTCGGTCGGGTCGGCGAGCCGGACGATGTGGCGCGCGTCATTGCCACCCTGCTGACCGAGGATGGGGGCTGGATCAACGCGCAAACCATTGAAACGGCCGGCGGCTATCAGATTTGAGGGAGGTGGGCGTGGCAACCGAAGCGATGGAAATTACCAGCTTCCACTTGGCGGCAGGCGTGACGATGGACGATTTCATCGCCGCCAATGCCGACGTCGATGCCTGGCTGCGGCAGCAGCCCGGTTTTATCCTGCGCCGCATCTGCCAGGCTGCGGACGGTCTGGTGACCGATATGCTGCTGTGGAAGTCGGCTCAGGATGGCAAGCGCGCGGCCAGCGCCATCATGACCGAGCTGGCCCACTCGCCGGTTCATGCGGCGATTGATCAGACCACGGTGGATTGGTCGGTCAACACCTGCCGGCACCGCGTGAATTAGTGTTTCCAAGGCCGCGCCTCACGCCGCCAGCGTGTAGCAGGCGTCATTGGCGCATGCGCGCGGGCGGGGGCGGAGGTTGGCGCAGACCGATGTGGGTTGCGTGCCGGTCAGCAGCGTCAGCATCGCCGGCATATCCATGCCGTTGATAGCGAGCTGGAAGCGGTGCACCAATTCATGGTTGAGTTTCGCCTCCGGTGGCGTTTCACCTTGTTGGTCCTGCAGCCGCCGGCGCGCGCGCGCCAGGTGCTGGCGGGCGTTGACCGCTTTGGTGTCCAGTAGCGCCGCGATGTCGGCGTGACTGCATTCGTACACCTCATGCAGCACCAGGGCCAGTCGCTCGGACGGCGACATACCGGCCAGCAGCCGGGCCAGCGCCTGGCCCAGTGCCGCGCGCCGCAGCAGGACTTCTTCCGGCAGCAATGGTGATGCGGCGGGCGACAGCTCGCTGGCGGCTTCGGCCGCCAGCACGTCGCGCGCGCGCTGGCGCAGGCGGTCGATGGACAGGTGCTGTACCACGGTCGTCAGCCAGGCGGCCGGTGTCGCCAACACATGCCGCTCGGCGCTGTGCCATTTGAAAAAACAATCCTGCACGATGTCCTCGGCCTCCGCCTCGCTGCCGACGATGCGGGCGCTGATCGCTTTCAGACGCGGACGCAACTGTTCGAACAGGGCGCCGTCGATATCGTTGGTGGAAGGCATCGTGGATCTCCTCATGCGGTAATGACACGCACTTGACGCTGGGCGGTGCCCGGATGTGACACGCCGGCAAAATATTTTTTCGGCGGTCACACGGCGCGTGCCCGCAGCGTCAAGCGGGCAGCATCCACTTTACCGCGAAAGGACCATCATGATGCACTATTCCGGCCTGGTGCCGACCGTGATCGAACAAACCGGGCGAGGCGAGCGCGCCTTCGACATCTATTCCCGCCTGCTCAAGGAGCGCATCATCTTCCTGGTGGGCGAAGTGACCGAGCAGTCGGCCAACCTGATCGTCGCCCAGCTGCTGTTTCTGGAATCGGATAACCCGGAGAAAGATATCTCGCTGTACATCAACTCGCCAGGCGGCTCGGTGTACGCGGGCATGGCGGTGTACGACACCATGCAGTTCATCCGGCCGGACGTGTCCACCCTATGCACCGGCTTTGCCGCCAGCATGGGATCGTTCCTGTTGGCGGCCGGGGCGAAAGGCAAGCGCTACGCCTTGCCCAACGCCCGCATCATGATTCACCAGCCGCATGGCGGCTCGCAGGGTGTGGCGGCCGATATCGAGATCCAGGCGCGCGAGATGCTGTATCAGCGCCAGCGCCTGAACACGCTGCTGGCCGAACGCAGCGGCCAGACGTTGGCGCGGATCGAAAAGGACTCCGACCGCGACAATTACATGTCGGCCGGTCAGGCCGCCGACTACGGCCTGATCGACCGTGTGCTGGCGGCACGCGACGACGGTTGATCAGAGGCGGCCGACCTCGATCACCGCATCGGCGAAGGCGCGCGGCGCCTCCTGCGGCAGGTTGTGGCCGATGCCGCCCGGCACCAGCACGTGCTTGTACTTGCCGGTGAATTTCTTGGCATAGGCGGCCGGTTCCGGGTGCGGCGCGCCGTTGGCGTCGCCTTCCATGGTGATGGTCGGCACGCTGATATTGGGCGCCTGTGCCAGCCTGGTTTCCAGCTCCGCGTACTTCGCCTCGCCCTGTTCCAGGCCCAGACGCCAGCGGTAGTTGGAGATGGTGACGGCCGCGTGGTCCGGGTTGTCCAGCGATACCGCGCTGCGCTCGTAGGTGGCGTCGTCGAATTTCCACTGCGGCGAGGCGAGCTTCCAGATCAGTTTGGCGAAATCGTGGTGGTTTTTCTCGTAGCCCAGGCGGCCGCGCTCGGTGGCGAAATAGAACTGGTACCACCACTGCAGCTCGGCCGCCGGCGGCAGCGGCTGCTTGCCGGCTTCCTGGCTGCCGATCAGATAGCCGCTGACCGACACCAGGCCGTTGACGCGCTGCGGCCACAGCGCGGCGATGATGTCGGCGGTGCGCGCGCCCCAGTCGTAGCCGGCCAGCGTGGCCTTGCCGATCTTCAGCGCATCCATCAGATCGATGATGTCGGTGGCCAGGGCGGCCGGTTCGCCGTTGCGGACGGCCTTGGCGTCGAGGAAGCGGGTGCTGCCGTAGCCGCGCAGGTGCGGCACGATCACGCGATAGCCGGCCTTGGTCAGCAGCGGCACCACGTCGACGTAGCTGTTGATGTCGTACGGCCAGCCATGCAGCAAAATGACCACCGGGCCGTTGGCCGGACCTTCGTCCACGTAGCCGACATCGAGCGCGCCGGCATGAATCTGCTTGATGGTCTTGAACGGTGCCGGGGCAGCGCTCTGCGCCTGGCTGGCGCCGGCCACGCCGAACGCGCAGGCAAAGGCGAGGGCGGCGGCGATGGTATGGCGCCGCGGTTTGAGATAGTTGTTCATGGATGCTCTCCGGTGAATGGTGCATCGATTCTAGACCAGTGGCGGCAAGCTCAAACCATACGATCGGGTTATTGCAATCGCGTATTTTGAGGTATCGAAACGCCTCCCGCAGTGAGTTGTTCGCTCAGCAAGCACAGGCGCGCGGCCGGCGCCGGAGGGCGGACAATCCGGGGTCAGTTCTGCCTTTGGTACATGAGCTCGTGTCCGAATGTCAGATCTGACCCCGGAGTTGCAGGTGCAGCTGGCCGGCCTCGCTTTGAAGGACGGCGAGGTCGGCGTAGTCGAGCACGGCCGGCACGTCGGTGGCCAGCGGGTGGCTGTGGGTGGCGGTCACGACGATGCTGTCCATGCCTGCAGCGGCGGCCGATTGCAGGCCGGCCAGCGTGTCTTCGAACACCAGGCAGTTGGCCGGGGCGTAGCCGAGCTTGGCCGCGCCCAGCAGGAACGGGTCGGGCGCCGGCTTGCCGTGCTGGACATCTTCCGCCGCCACCATCACTGGCGGCAGCGGCAGGCCGGCGGCGGCGATGCTGTC
>NZ_SPVG01000251.1 GCF_004614165.1 Duganella callida
GGCGCGGCGCCCGGCGTCTGCGATACGGCATTGGCGCCCGCACTGGTCGCCGTCACCGGCGCCCCCGGCCTGGGTGGCGCGTCCGGTTCGATCAGCGGCATCAGGGTCGGCGCCAGCACCACCAGCAGCTGCACCGGCAGCGCGCTGGTGAAGTCGTAGTTCTTCGATTCCGGACCATGCACGTAAGCGGTCATCGAGCCGAAGAAGCGCTCGCCGATGTTGAACACGAAGGTGGCCGAGCGGTTCACATAGCGCGATTCGATCAGTCGCCCGCCGGCCGCATACACGTCGAAGCGCTGGTCGCCGGTACCGGTCTTGCCGCCGACCGGGATCACGCTGCCGTCGGCCTTGACGAACGCCGTCTTGGCGCGCTTGGCGGTGCCGTCCGACACCACGCCGCGGATCGCGTCGGCCACGGTGCGCGCCACTTCCGGCGACAGCACCTGCTCGTTGCCGGTGGCCGGCGCCTTGGTGACCAGGGTTTCATACGGCGTGCCCTTGGCGAAGTGCAGCGAGGTCACGCGCTGCGTCCCCTTGCGCACGCCGCCGTTGACGATGATCCCCATCAGCTCCGCCAGCGAGGCCGGCCGGTCGGCCGAGGCGCCCAGCGTGGTCGCATACGACGGCACCAGCGAATCGAACGGGTAGCCCATCTTCTTCCACTGCTTGTGGATTTCCATGAAGCCTTCCACCTCGATCAGGCCGGCGATGCGCTTGTCCTGCGCGTGCTTGCGGTGGGTCTTGAACAGCCACTGGTAGACGTCCTGGCGTTCCTGCTCGGAAGCGGCGGTCATCTGCGTCAGCGTCGCGCCGGAATGCTTGAGCATGTAGGCCGCCATCCACAGTTCCAGCGGATGCACGCGCGCCAGGTAGCCGCGGTCGGCCAGCGACCAGTTGGCGGCCGCGTACTGCTCGTACAGCTTGGCCACGCGCTCCTCCGGCACCTCGTTCTGCGACGGCAGGTTGTCGTGCAGGTAGGCGCTGAACTGCTCGATGGTCGCTTCCGGATACAGCGTGCGGTGGATCACCGCCAGCCGCACCGGCGTGCTGCGGATGTTGGCGATGACGATCTTGTCGATCTCGCTGGCCGGCTTGCCCTTGTACTTGGCGTAGAAACGGCCGAGGAATTCCTTGCCTTCCTTGTCGGCGAAGCGCGCCAGGTATTCGGCGCGGCGCGGATCGTCGGCGTCGTTCAGCAGCGAGGCCGAGGAGCCCGGCGACTGGAACATGTAGAACTTGGCAACGTCGCGCATCAGGCGCACGAACACCAGGTTGGTCGAATGGCGCAGTGCCTCGGTCACGGTCAGGATCTTGCTGTTGTCCTCTTTCGAGAAGTTGCCGAAGTGGTGCAGGCCGCCGCCGGTGAAGAAGCCCTCGCCCGGATTGCCGGAATACTTGCGCTCCATGGCCGCGTCCAGCATCGGCTTGAGCGCGCGCTGGTCGAGCGGCGTCGCCTTCAGATAGTCGATCGCCCATTGCGACAGCTTGTCCTGCGGCGCCGTCTGGATCTGCGACAGCGCGGCGTTGTCCAGCTTGCCGTATTTCTGGAACAGCTGGTCGATGATGTCCAGGTAAGTGATCAGCGTGCGCAGCTTGGCGGTCGAGCCCAGGTCCAGCTTGGCGCCTTCGTTGATGTCCAGCGGCTGGTCGAAGTTGTCGGTCTGCAGGCGCAGCAGATTGTTCTGCTCGCCCTTCTCCAGCAAGGTAAAGCTGTACACCACGTTGGCCGGATCGCCGTTGCCCAGCATGCCCTTGCCGGTCAGGCCGGCGGCCTTGGCCTTTTCGGGATCGCGCAGGTCGCGCAGCACCTGGGTAACCTGGGTCTGCGCCTGCGCATCCAGCGTGCTGACCACGGTCAGGTCCAGGCGGTCCAGGTTGTACATGCGGTTGTCGCCCAGCAGATTGGCCAGGTGGTTGCGGATCGCGTTCGAAGCCTTGCGGCTGACGAAGGTCTGCGGCGGCGCCGACTGCAGGCCGTTGCCGGTGGCCGGGTGCAGGTGCTGCTGCAGGGCGATGTCGCGCATGGCCGGCGTGATCGCGCCGTCCTGCGCCAGGATGCGCAGGTGGCTGTTGGCCAGCACTTCCAGGTCGGCCGCGCCGTCGCCCAGGTAGTAGCTCGGACGGCGCTGCGCGATCATCAGGCTCAGCGCTTCCTTGTAGATCAGCGCGGTTTCGGGATCGGGCTTGTCGAGCTTGCCGCTGAGGCGGCGGTTGACATCGTTGAAATCGCGGCCGTACCACACCCACATGCCGTCGCCGATGCCGTTCACCTCGCCGTAGCCGGGCTTGGCCGACAGCGGCACCGTGTTCAGGTATTCGATCACGATCTTGCGGCGCGCCTGAGTGGTATTCGGCCCATCCTGATACGAGCGCAGGCTGGCCGAGACCATCTGCTGCAGCTTGTCCTTCATGCCGCTGGTGCGGCCTTCCGGCGAGTGACGGTATTTCTCGATCTGCGTGGCCAGCGTGCTGCCGCCGGCCGCGCGATGGCCGCCACCGACCGCGCTGGCGCTCTTTTCCAGCACTGCCTTGGCCAGACGATCCCATTCCACCGCCGGATTGCGTTTCGGGTAGGTGCCGTCGAGCAGTTCGCGGTTTTCGATGAACAGCAGGCTGCTGACCAGCGCCGGCGGCGCCTGTTCGAATTTGGTATAGATACGCTCCGGGTAGCTGGCGGCGAACAGCTCCTTCTGGCGGCAATCGTAAATCGTCAGGCCGGTCTTGGTCTTTTCGCGGAAGGTGGCGAATACGCCCATGTCCACCAGGTCCGCCATCTTGGGCGAGATGCGCGCCTGCGCCGCCACCTGGTAATCGCGCTGGCTCAACTTGCCGATGTAATCGGGCAGGCCGGCATAGCCCAGACGTTCGTCGTACGGACTGTCGTGCGGGAAGCGGATCATCTTGCTGGGGCCCTGCCCCATCTTGTAGGTCATCTTGCTGGCCAGGTCGCTGAATACGCGGGCCTGCATCGACGATGTGCGGGTTTCCTGATACCCCCACCACGCCGCGAACGATACCCCCATCAGCAGCACCAGCAGGAAGGCGTTGCGGGCGCGCTTGCTTTTCTTCGGGCCACCGTCATCGGGTTCGGGTGGGTCCATTTGCGCCTGAGCCAGATGCGCTTCGGATTCAGGGGCGGGACGGGGCCGGCGGAAACGAAGATTGCTTAACATATGATTCAAACCGGTCGATGTTTCAGTAAAACCTGCTAGCTTCCATTGCACCACATCAGCGCGTCGTCAACCGGAACGAACGCACATAAATTTTATCGCGCCGATATTTTTTCGCAAAAAAACAACGGCGTTCTTCCGGAAGGAGGAACGCCGCTTCAGCCCGTGAAAAGAAGGCGCACTAGGTAGGACTGAACTCTACTTTAAGCTTGCGCAATTCGTCGCACAGTTGCACGAAGGCCGTCGCTGTCTGCACCGGTTCGCCCTTGACGCCCAGCTCGATGTGACGGCGGGTGTTGGCGTCGCCCACGCTCGGCAGGCTGAATACCTTCACGCGCGGGTACTGCTGCTCGATCGCCACCATCAGCGGCGTCAGCGCCGATTCGGCCGCTTCGTACACCAGCACCGATTGCTCCAGCCGCGGCTCGCGGTTGAACAGGTCGGCGTAGTGGTTGTCGAGCACCCATTCCAGCATCGGCCAGGCCATCACCGGGAAACCGGGCACGAAGTAATGCTTGCGCAGCGAGAAGCCGGCGATGTTGTTGTAGGGGTTGGGGATCAGCGCCGCGCCTTCGGCAAATTCGGCCATCTTCAAGCGGTGCAGGTTTTCGGCGGAGTTCAGGTCGGCCTGCTGGCCGGCATCCTGCGCCATCTGCAGGATGCGCTGCTGAATGTTGATCTTGCCCTGTTCATGCAGCACCAGCGGCAGGCCCAGCGCGTCGGCCGCGGCCTGGCGCGTGTGGTCGTCCGGCGTGGCGCCGATGCCGCCGCAGCAGAACACGATGTCGTCGCTGGCGAAGGTGCGCTTCAGCGTTTCGGTGATGCGCACCGGATCGTCGGGCAGCACTTGCGCCCAGGTCAGCTGCAGGCCGCGCGCCGTCAGCATCTGCACCACTTTGGGGAAATGCTGGTCGACCCGGCGGCCGGACAGGATTTCGTCGCCGATGATAATGAGACCGATTGCCATCCTCTACTCCTTCTCCAAGACTTCCTGGGCGCGCAGCTGTGCCAGCGCATCCATGCAATAGTACGCGAACCACAGGCCGGTAAAGATAAATATGATCACGTACAGCCAGATCGACAGCGCCGCCAGGAACGGGAACATCACCACCGCCATCACGCCGCCCAGCCAGATCGCGCCCGGCAAGGCGCCGGCCGCGCCGGAGATCACGCCGATCGCCAGCAGGCGCCAGCGGTGTTCGCGCTGGATCTGGCGGCGTTCGTCGCTGTCGGCGTAATCGGCCAGCGCGTCGTACACCATCACGCGCGTGGTCAGCCAGCCCCACAGCAGCGCCTGCACCACCACCGCCAGCGGCGGGAAGGCGTACAGCGGCAGGGTCAGCACCCACAGGCCGATGAAGATGGCCATGCCGCCCAGTGCCACGCCGGCACTGCCGAGCACGCTGCCGCCGTGGCGTTGCGCCAGTTGCGGATAATGGCGGCGGCCGACGTGGCGGCCGATCATGGGCATGGCCACCACGCCGATGAAGATCAGCGCGGTCAGGATCATCAGCGGCAGCAGCGCCAGCATGGCGATCAGCGGCACCACCACCGTGGTCAGCGCGCCCAGGCCGAGCGAACGCAACAGACCGGTGCTGTAGCTGAAGGCGTCGTAGGCCATGAACTGCGCCTGCACGTAGTCGATCAGCGGCTGCAGGAAGAAATACAGGGCCACGGCCCAGACGCCCAGCGCCAGCAGGAACGGCGCGATGCTCATCAACAGCATCTTGCCGTGCCACTGCGACAGGAAAGCGCGGCTCCACGCGCGGATCACAGCCACCATCAGACCACATCCTTTCGTGCAAATTCGATCATCCGTTTCAGGCCCAGCCAGTGCTGCGACCAGAAGCCCTGGCCATAGTCGCGTCCCGGCAGCGGCACGCCGTCCGCCGTGCGCGGCAGCTGGTCGCGGATGCCGGTGGCGGCGAACTGTGGCGTAAAGTTGGCGGTGCCGAACACCATGTCCCACACCGGCAGCAGCACCGCGAAGTTACAGCCCCCCAGCTTGCCATCGGTTTCATGGCCGACGCCGATGGCGTGGTGCAGGCGATGATAGCGCGGCGACACCAGCAGGCGCTCGCCCAGCCAGCCGAAATGCAGACGCACGTTCGCATGTTGCAGGCTCTGCAGAATACGCGATACCGATACCAGGATCACGTACTGCGACGGTTCGACGCCGATGCCGAGCGCGATCACACCCATGTAGACGTCGCGCAGCAGATCGTCCAGCAGGTGGTTGCGGTCGTCGCTCCACAAATTCATGTTCTGCTGACTGTGGTGCAGGCTGTGCAATCCCCACCACCAGTTGAAGCGGTGCGAGGCACGGTGATACCAGTAATCGAAAAAATCCAGCACCACGAAATACACGCAGAAGCTGGCCAGCGGGCCGACGCCCGGCCACAGCGCCTCCAGGTTGAACGGGTGGAAGCCATCGAAGCGCAGCGCGGCGGCCACGTTGTCCAGCACGGGGTTCAGCGTGAAGAACACCAGCAGCGAGAACAGACCCATGCGGTGCAGCACGGTGTAGATGAAATCGTTCCAGCGGGCGCGCGGATCGGTGATCTGTTGCGCCGGAATCAAGGATTCCAATGGACGCAACACCAGGAACAGCAAGGCCAGCTCCAGCATGCCGATCAGCAGCCACTCCGTCCCTTCGAACGCATCCTCGATGAACTCGCCAAAGCCAAGCTGGAACACCAGCGGCTGGACCACGGTTTCGAACAGCCAGCCCTGGGCCTGGCCGAACCAGTCAGACAGGAAATCCATCATTTGAAGCGGGCGCGATAGGCGGGATGGTCGCGCAAGGTGGCGAAGCACAGCCCCTTCTGCTCCAGTCCGCTGATCAGCGGTTCCAGGTTGGCCGGCGCCCAGGCATCCTGGCGCGACCAGATGCCCATGTGGATCAGCACGATGTCGCCGTTGCCCAGTTCGCGCAGCGATTTCTTCAGCAGGGCCGCGTTCGGATAGGCGGCGCTGGACAGTTCGTCGCCCGAGAAACCGGCCGGGGTCCAGCCGACGTGGCTGTAGCCGCAGGCCTGCCCGGCAGCCAGCAGGCGCGGCGAGGTGCGGCCGGCCGGCGCGCGCCAGACCGGATCGAGATGGCGGCCGGTCAGTTCGACGAAGCGCTGGTCGACGCGGCGGATTTCATCGCAATACTGCGCCGCGCTCATTGCGGTCTGCTTGCCGGCACGGACGCCAAAGCCCGGCTTGAACGTCAGCTGATCGCCCGGGCCGTCCTTGACGAACACGTCATGGTCGAAAGTGTGCGAGCCAATCACATGGCCCTCCGCCACGCGCGCCTTCCAGTACGCGGCCCAGGCAGGATCGAGCGAATAATCGCCGCGCACCGTCTTTTCGTTGGCGAGGAAAAAGGTGGCCTTGATCTGGTGGCGCTTGAGCGTCTCGGCGATCAATTCGGCCTGCGACTGGCTGCCGGTGTCGAAGGTCAGGTACACCGAACCCTGGCACGCCGAGGCGACGGCCGGCGCCAGCGCCAGCAGGGCAATGGCGGCGCGCTGCATCAGCGTTGCGCGGAGTTGAAGAAGAACACGCCGTGCGGCGAACGGCCGACCGGGATCAGCTTGATCACCTTGCGCGATGGCAGGTCGATCACCGCCACCTTTTTGATCCAGCGCAGCGTGACCCACATGGTCTTGCCGTCGTCGGTCACTTCCATGCAATCCGGACCGCCGGGGACATTGATCTGGCCGACGTTTTCCAATGTCTTCTGATCAATGATGTTAATCGAATTGGAAACGCGGTTGGACACATAGGTGTAGCGGCCGTCGCCCGCCGCGCGGAAGTTGTGCGCGCCCATGCCGGTCTTGATGCGCTTGACGGTTTTCTGCGCCTTCCAGTCGATCACTTCCACGTAGTCGGCACCCATGATGCCGACCAGCAGATATTTATCATCGGGCGTCATGGCGATCCCGGCCGGCAGCTTGCCGACCGGCAGCGTCCACTTCACGCTCTGCGTCGCCAGGTCGATGGCGCTGACCTGGTCGCTGCCCTGCTGGGTGATGAATACCATGCTGCTGGCCGCGTTGAACGCCATGTGGCTGGGCAGCCTGGCCAGCGGGATGCGCTTGGCCAGCGTCATGCCGGCGCCGTCGTATTTGTACAGATCGACGCGGTCCAGCCGCAGCGAATTCGAGACGAACCATTTCTGGTCGGGCGAAAAGCCGATCTGGTAGGGGTCGAGAATGTCCTTGACGGTGCGCTGCGGCTGGCCGCTTTTCGGATCGAGGAAGATCAGCTCGTTGCCGACCGAGCTGGCGACGATCAGCGACTTGTTGTCCGGCGTCGCCATCAGGTGGTGCGGTTCCTTGCCGACCGCGATGGTGGACAAATCCTTGTAGCTGGCCTGATCCAGCAACTGCACGGTCGCATCGCGCGAGTTGAGGACGACCACGACATTGGCCTGGGCGCTGCCGAGGGCAGTCAGGGCACACGCACTGGAAAGGAGAAGACGGCGGAAACTGCGGAGCATTGAAATCGCTTAGAGAGGCAAAACTTTATTTTACGTGGAAACCTCGCGCCGGCGTACCGAAAGCCGACAAAACTTCGCGCGTTGTGGCGCCCTGCTACAATGCCGGCCTGTCATTCATGAACTCTTAAAGGAATTACCATGTCCACCATCACCACTCCATCGGGCCTGCAGTACATCGAACTGACCGTGGGCGAAGGCGCCGAAGCCAAGGCTGGCCAGAACGTCGTCGTGCACTATACCGGCTGGCTGCAGAACGACGACGGCAGCAAGGGCGCGAAATTCGATTCGAGCAAGGACCGCAACGATCCGTTCGAATTCGCCCTGGGCGCCGGCATGGTGATCCGCGGCTGGGACGAAGGCGTGCAAGGCATGAAGGTCGGCGGCACCCGCCAGCTGATCATCCCCTCGGACCTGGGCTACGGTTCGCGCGGCGCCGGCGGCGTGATCCCGCCGAACGCCACCCTGATCTTCGACGTCGAACTGCTGGACGTTTAATCCCTCGCTCAGCGCTGCCAGTTGCGGCGCAAGGCTTCCAGTTCCGCTCGCGTGTCGAGCATGCCGCCGACGATGCGCTGGTCGATCGCTTCCAGCAGCGCCGTCGGCATCTCGGTGCCGGCCATGCGGTAGGCGCCGGTCGATGTCATCGGCCGGGCGTTCTGCACCAGCACCGGAATGCGCCACTCCTCATTGGCGCGACAGGCAATCCCCACCAGATCCTGCGCCAGGCCGACCAGCGTGAAGCTGCGGCAGTAGGTGCCTTCATTCGACAGAAAACTCAGTCCCACCCGCACCTCGCCATCGGCCGGCGTGGCGCCGCCCAGCTGCTGGCTGAGCGCGTTGGACAAGCGCCCCTGCGCCACCAGCACGCCGTTGCGGCTGACCACTTCGGTGGCCTGCGCGGTCGTCCCGCCGAACCAGCCCGGCTGCCAGCGCGACAAGCCAAACTTGCCGGCCGCCAGCCCCACCACCATCACCAGCGCCAGCGCGCTCCATTCCAGCCAGCCCCAGTGGCGCCGCGCGGCCTTGCGCGCCGCCTGCTGCGTGGCCTGACGTTGCGCCCGCACCGTCGCCAGCTGGACCACGTTGGCGCCACGGCGCGCGCGGCGGCCGGCGGGGTTCAGCTGATCGGCGTAGAACTCATCGCGCGCCGCCCGCAAGCGTGCCACGCGGCGCGCCAGGCTGCTGTCGCGGCGCATGGCCGCTTCGACCTCGCGTCGGGTCGTTTCGTCCAGTTCGCCATCGGCATACGCTATCAGTGTCTCGTCTGAAAAGCTCATGATCGGTCCTTTACGCATTCCATCATAAACCTTTTTACGGCCGGCTGCGGATTTGCTTGCGGCTTAAAACACCTTTAAATACAAGGGCTTCTTTGTGCCGCGGCGGCGCAGCACAATAAATACAAGGCGCGCTTCGTACAGAACCCATTACATTTGACAATATTTATGCTAATCTGCGCGCTCCAATAACCAAGGAGGTAGTAATGAAAAAAGGCGAACTGATTGCAGAATTTGCGAAACGCACCGAGCTGTCCGCTGCTGCCGCCAACGGCGCAGTGAACACGCTGATCGCCATCATCACTGAGCGTCTGAAAAAAGGCGACTCGGTCGGCATCACCGGCTTCGGCACCTTCTCCGTCGCCAAACGCGCTGCACGCAAAGGCCGCAATCCTGCAACCGGCGAAGCGATCAAGATCGCCGCGTCGAAAACCCCGAAATTCTCGGCTGGCGCCACGCTGAAATCGGCTGTCAACCCGACCAAGAAGAAGTAATTCTTCCGGAGTTTCAGAGCAGTGCCCGCAAGGGCTGCAGCAACGGCGGACCATACGGGCTCATCCCGTATGGCCGCCGTTCTGTTTTGGAGCCCGCCCTCTAGCGCGATTCGTCCTGGCTGCGGTTATGATGTGGCCATCCATCCCACAGCAAGGAGTTAGGTATGAGTTTGCAAGAACAGTTTGAACAAGCGCAGGCGGACTCGAAGAATCTGCCGGAGCGTCCGGACAACATGACGCTGCTGAAAATCTACGCCCTGTTCAAGCAGGGCTCGAGCGGCGATGTGACCGGCGAGCGTCCCGGCATGACCGACTTCGTCAACCGCGCCAAGTACGATGCCTGGGCCGAGTTGAAAGGCAAAAGTCAGGATGAGGCCAAGCAGGCTTACATCGATCTGATCGAAGAGCTGAAATAAAAAAAGCCCCGTCCGGGGCTTTTTTTTATGCAGCCTTGCGGCGGCGGGTCAGGCCGCCCATGATACCCAGGCCGGCCAGCAGCATGGCGTAGGTTGCCGGCTCAGGGACGGCCGACACGCTGAACGCGGTGATCTTCTGGATGGCATCGGTGCCGCCGGTGCCGCCGGTGAAGCCGACATACATGGTGCTGCCGAACTTGGCGCTGAGGTCGACGATCTTGCTGTCGCTGACCGCGTACGACAGGCCGGTCTTGTTGTCGACGAAGGTGCCGCTCATGGTCAGCTCGTGGGTGACGGCGTTGTAGCTGACGGTCTCGGAGCCGCTCACGTTGTTGGCCGCGCCCAGGCTGAAATCGGCCTGCTTCAACCCCTGCACCACGCCGTTGGTGCTCAGGCCGTAGTCGTTGTTGTCCCAGCTGCGGATCACCGAACCCACGGCCGCCGAACCCTTGCCGCCGATGTTCCAGTAGCCGACGTCGCCGCCACCGTTGCCGGTGACGTTGTTGCCGGCGTTCTGGAACGCCAGCGCGATGCCGTCGGCCATCTTGCCGCTGTCATTGCCCAGCAGCGAGAACGAGAAGCTGGTGCTGAACGACTGCGTGGTCGAGATGGCGTTCTGCACCCAGCCCGCGCCCGACTGGCTGGTGGCGTTGGTCAGCTGCAGCTGACCGCCAACCAGCGCCGCGCTGCCCGCCAGGTTGAGCGACGACAGGTCGATCACGGCAGCCGAAGCGGGTGCGGCAATGGCGGCGGCAACGACGGCGGAGAGGGCAAACAGGTGGCGCATGGACATGTCCTTCAGATAGTTGGATTTGAATGGCTTAAATTGCATCAGGTTGCAGATTATACATGCAATATTCTAAATTGCAATTTAATTTTTCACAAAACAACTATAATTTCTTTTAGCCAATAAACAGCTTGCGCATTTTTTCGCTGACCTTGGCTTCGACCTGGCCGGCCATCATACTCAGCGGAAAGCCTAGCGCGATGCGCACCTCGGCCTGGCCCGGCTGCAAGGTCAGCGCGCCGTGGACGCCGCTGCGTTCGAAACGCAGCACATCGCCATCCCAGCGGCAGCTCAGTTCAAATTGTTCGGCCAGCTTGTCGGCCACTTGTTGGGCGGCCGCGCGGGCCTGCTCCGGCGCCAGGCTGTGGGCCTGGACGATGTTGATATCCGCCATGCGGATCCCCCTGCTTGGATTGAACAAAGGCGCCATGATGCCAGCTGGCGGCGGGGCGCGCCAGCCCACCGCGGGGGCAGCAATGTATTTGCTTATATGTATTGTATATAAGGGTAATTTGTGAGAAATACCGAATTACCTTAAAATACAGTGCTTTGCCGAGGTTAGCCAGGCACTGCCCCGCCACCGACGCTGCTGCGTACCATTAATTGATAGGACCGTTATGACTCACGTTGTCACCGAATCTTGCATCGCCTGCCGTTATACGGACTGCGTCGATGTTTGCCCGGTAGATTGTTTCCGCCAAGGCCCCAACTTCCTCGCCATCGACCCTGACGAGTGCATCGATTGCGCCGTGTGCGTGGCCGAATGCCCGGTGAATGCCATTTACGCGGAAGAAGACGTGCCCGGCGATCAACAGCAATTCATCAAGATCAACGTCGACCTGGCCCGCAAATGGCCGTCGATCACCAAGACCATCC
Organism: Duganella callida; assembly: GCF_004614165.1. Classification (GTDB taxonomy): domain Bacteria; phylum Pseudomonadota; class Gammaproteobacteria; order Burkholderiales; family Burkholderiaceae_D; genus Rugamonas; species Rugamonas callida. The sequence continues at coordinate 11,507 of NZ_SPVG01000251.1, forward strand.
CCGCGCTGCCGGACGCCGAGCAGTTCAAGGACGTCAAGGACAAGCTGAATCTGCTGGTACGCTGAGACCTCGGGTCCGGCCAGGCAGCGCAAGCCGTCGCGGGCGCCAGCGCGCCGCGCGGCTTGTGGCCGCCTAACCATTATTGAAATCACAGGAAACCACGTATGAATACCACTGTTACCCCTCCAGGCGTCATCGAAGCCGATGCCGTCATCGTCGGCGCCGGCCCGGTCGGCCTGTTCCAGGTCTTCGAGCTCGGCCTGCTGGAAATCAAAGCCCACGTGATCGACTCCCTGAACGCGGTGGGCGGACAGTGCGTGGAACTGTATCCGGACAAACCGATCTACGACATCCCGGCCGTGCCCTCGTGCACCGGCCAGGAACTGACCGACAACCTGCTCAAGCAGATCGAGCCGTTCGAGCCGACCTTCCACCTGGGCCAGGAAGTGACCAAGGTCGAGCGCCGTGGCGACGGCCGCTTCGACGTCGAAACCACCCTGGGCACCCAGTTCATCACCAAGACCATCTTCATCGCCGCCGGTGTCGGCTCGTTCCAGCCGCGCACCCTGAAGGTGGAAGGCATCGAGCAGTTCGAAGGCGCGCAGCTGTTCTACAAGGTCAAGGACCCGGCGCTGTTCGACGGCAAGAACCTGGTCATCTGCGGCGGCGGCGACTCCGCGCTGGACTGGGCGCTGAACTTTGTCGGCAAGGCCGAATCGGTGGTGCTGCTGCACCGCCGCGACGAATTCCGCGCCGCGCCGGCTTCCGTGGCCAAGATGAAGGCACTGTGCGACGAGTACGAAATGCAGCTGCTGATCGGCACCGCCACCGGTTACGAAACCGACGACGCCGGCAAGCTGAACCATCTGAAGGTCACCGCCGCCGACGGCGTGACCCGCCGCGTGCCGCTGGACATGCTGCTGGTGTTCTACGGCCTGTCGCCGAAGCTGGGCCCGATCGCCGAGTGGGGCCTGGACATCGAGCGTCGCCAGTTGAAGGTGCAGAACACCGAGAAGTTCGAAACCAACGTGCCCGGCATCTTCGCCGTGGGCGACATCAACACCTATCCGGGCAAGAAGAAGCTGATCCTGTCGGGCTTCCACGAAGCCGCGCTGGCCGCCTTCGGCGCCGCGCCGTACATCTTCCCGGACAAGAAGATCCACATGCAGTACACCACCACCTCGCCGAAACTGCACAAGGTGCTGGGCGTCGAGACGCCGGTGTTCGACTAAGCGCGCACAAGCAGTTGTCCTACAGAAAAGCAGCGGAGACGCTGCTTTTTTTATGCCCGAAACAGTATTATTCTTAATTGCAAGATTGCCTGTGGATTCCACGTAGTCCTTGCCAGGCAGCACCGGCAAATGCTTTACGTCATAAACAAATCTTCTATAATCTGACGTATGATGTTGTGCATGGTGCACCGCACCATGCTTACCAGATCGGGATGCCCTATGCTCTACCAACTGCACGAAATGCAACGCTCGTTCCTCACGCCCCTGATGCAGTGGGCCGAGGCGTCGGCCAAACTGTTCACCAATCCGGTGTCGCCGCTGGCGCACACGCCGTTCTCGCAGCGCATCGCCGCGGGCTACGAGCTGATGTACCGCTTGGGCAAGGATTACGAAAAGCCGGCGTTCGAAATCGACAGCACGGAGATCAAGGGGCAGCCCGTGGACCTGATCGAGCACGTGGTGCTCAACAAGCCGTTCTGCCGTCTGATCCACTTCAAGAAAGACCTGGACGACAAGAAGTTCAAGGCGCTGAAACAGCCGACCGTGCTGCTGGTGGCGCCGCTGTCGGGCCACCACTCCACCCTGCTGCGCGACACCGTGCGCGGGCTGGTGGTCGACCACGACGTCTACATCACCGACTGGACCGACGCGCGCATGGTGCCGGCCTCGGAAGGCGCGTTCCACCTCGACGACTACGTCTACTACGTGCAGGACTTCATCCGCCACCTGGGCCCGGACGTGCACGTGATCTCGGTCTGCCAGCCGACCGTGCCGGTGCTGGCGGCGATTTCGCTGATGGCGTCCGACAACGATCCCAAGCTGCCGAAAACCATGACCATGATGGGCGGCCCGATCGACCCGCGCCGCTCGCCGACCGCGGTCAACAACCTGGCCACCGAAAAGAAATTCTCGTGGTTCGAAAACACCGTGATCTACTCGGTGCCGCCGAACTATCCGGGCTTCGGCCGCAAGGTCTATCCGGGCTTCCTGCAGCACGCCGGCTTCATCGCCATGAACCCGGGCCGCCACGCGCAGAGCCACCGCGACTTCTACAACCACCTGGTGCTGGGCGACCAGGAGACGGCCGAAGCGCACCGCAAGTTCTACGACGAATACAACGCCGTGCTGGACATGCCGGCCGAATACTACCTGGACACCATCAAGACCGTGTTCCAGGACCACGCGTTGCCGAAGGGCGAATGGCTGGTCGGCGGCAAGCTGGTGCGCCCGCAGGACATCACCAGCGTGGCCCTGTTCACCGTCGAGGGCGAACTCGATGACATTTCCGGCGCCGGCCAGACCCAGGCCGCGCACGACCTGTGCAGCGGCATCCCGGCCGACAAGCAGCAGGACCTGGTGGTGCAAGGCGCCGGCCACTACGGCATCTTCTCCGGCCGCCGCTGGCGCGAAGTGGTCTGTCCGCAGATCACCGCCTTCATCAGACAGCACGGCTGATACGGACTGTAAGCCCCGCCGCGGCGGGGCTTTTTTTCGGCTGAAATACATCACGTTGTGATATATTCCGGCATGACCGCAAAAAAACTCAGCAAAACCGATTTCGCCGCGCTGTCCGAATTCCGCTACCAGATGCGCAAGTTCGAGCGCTTTTCCGAGGACGTGGTCCAGGAACAAGGCATCACGCCACTGCAGTACCTGCTGCTCCTGCACATCAAGGGCTATCCCGAGCGCGAATGGGCTACCGTCGGCGAACTGGCCGAGCGTCTGCAGGCGCGCCATCACGGCGTGGTGGCGCTGGTCACACGCTGCGAAGCCATGGGGCTGGTCGAACGGCGCAACAGCGCCATCGACCGCCGCCGCGTCGAAGTGCACTTGCTGCACAAAGGCGAAACCATCCTCGCGCAACTGGCCGACCAACACCGTCAGCAACTGCTGTCGCTGGAAGGCGTCTTCACGATCCCTAAACTGCCATGAAAAAATACGATAGCCGCCGCGACTTCGATGGCCAGGCGCGGCTGGTGCTGTTGGCCAGCATCGCCGCCGGCGTCGGCGCGCTCAGCACCCTGACGGCCGACCTGCTGCTGCATGCGATCCGCTTCTTCACCAACCTGTTCTTCTTCCAGAAGCTGTCGACCGCCTTTACCTCGCCGGCCGCACACACGCTGGGAGCGTGGGTGATCGCGGTGCCGGTGCTGGGTGGGCTGATCGTCGGCCTGATCGCGCGCTACGGCTCGGAAGCGATACGCGGCCACGGTATTCCGGAAGCGATCGAAGCCATCATGTTCAAAAAGAGCACCATGTCGCCCAAGGTGGCGGTGCTCAAGCCGCTGGCCTCCGGCATCGCCATCGGCAGCGGCGGGCCGTTCGGCGCCGAGGGCCCGATCATCATGACAGGCGGCGCGGTCGGCTCGCTGATCGCCCAGCATTTCCACCTCAGCGCGGCCGAGCGCAAGGCGCTGCTGGTGGCCGGCGCCACCGCCGGCATGACCGCCGTTTTCGGCACGCCCATCGCGGCGGTGCTGCTGGCGGTGGAACTGCTGTTGTTCGAACTGCGTCCGCGCAGCCTGGCGCCGGTGGCGGTGGCGTGCGCGGTGGCCGGCTTCCTGCGCCCGCTGCTGATCGAAAGCGGCCCGCTGTTCCCGCTGCATACCGCTGTGCTGCCGCCCTCGGCGCTGCTGTCCTGCCTGATCGCCGGCGTGCTGAGCGGCGCGCTGGCGTGGTGCCTGTCCACCGCGCTGTACCGCGTTGAAGACGGCTTCCACAAACTGCCGCTGCACTGCATGTGGTGGCCGGCGCTGGGCGGCATGATGCGCGCGCCGGTGATGGCGGTGGTGTTCGCGTTCGAACTGACGCACGACGTCAACGCCCTGCTGCCGGTGCTGGCCACCGCCACCGTGGCCTACGGCTTCACCGTGATCACCATGCACCGCTCGATCCTGACCGAAAAGATCGCGCGCCGCGGCCACCACGTCTACCGCGAATACGGCATCGATCCGATGGAACGCCACAGCGTGGCCGAGGTGATGACCACCAGCGTGGACAGCATCGATGCCGACGCCCTGATCGCCGACGTGATGCACACCCACTTCCACGCCCAAGCGCGCCACCGCATGTATCCGGTGCTGCGCGACGGCGCGCTGGTCGGCATGCTGGACCGCCAGGGCCTGAACAGCAAGCCGGACGCGCTGCGCGTCAGCGACCTGTCTGGCGTCAACGTCCCCATCGTCGCGCTGGCCGATGAGACCTGCCGCGCGCTGGCCACGCGGCTGGCCGTGCACGGCATCGGCCGGCTGCCGGTGGTGACGGACATGGAAACGCGGCGGCTGATCGGCATCGTCAGCCACAGCGACCTGATGAAAACCGCGCTCGGCCTGCACGCGGAAGAGCTGGAGCGCCAGACCGTACGCAAGGTGAGGTTTTTAGGCCGCGCGCGCGCAGATGTCGGATAATGTCGTTTTCGCCCGACTGACCGCAACACCGTGCCGACCTCCAAACCACTTGCCGACCGCATCGAAGATGTCCTGCCGCAGACGCAATGCACCAAGTGCGGCTATGACGGCTGCCGTCCCTACGCCGAAGCGATAGCGGCCGGCGCGGCCGAGATCAACCAGTGCCCGCCCGGCGGCGCCGAAGGCATCGCGCGGCTGTCGGCGGTCACCGGCCGCAAGGTCATCCCGCTGAATCCCGTCAACGGCCTGGAACGGCCGCGCGCCGTCGCCTACATCGACGAAGCGCTGTGCATCGGCTGCACCCTGTGCATCCAGGCCTGCCCGGTGGACGCCATCGTCGGCGCCGGCAAACTGATGCACACCGTGGTGCCGGACCTGTGCACCGGCTGCGACCTGTGCGTGAACCCGTGCCCGGTCGACTGCATCGTCATGTACCCGGTCACCGAGGCCACCGGCTGGCAAGCCTGGACGCAGGCCGACGCCGACGCCGCGCGCGAACGCCACGACTTCCGCGCCTTGCGCCTGCGGCGCGACAAACAGGAAAACGACGCGCGCCTGGCCGAGAAAGCCCAGGCCAAGCTGGCGGCCGTCAACGCCATCGACCCGGCTGACGCCGCATCGGCGGCCGCGCTGGAACGCAAGCGCGCCATCATCGCCGCCGCCATGGAGCGCGCCCGCCTCAAGAAAGAACAAGAGTCTCAATGAACCCCGCCAAACGCTACGAAATGTTCGTGCGCTTCCGCGCCGCCAATCCCAAGCCTGAAACTGAACTCGAGTACACCACCCCGTTCGAACTGCTGATCGCCGTGCTGCTGTCGGCCCAGGCCACCGACGTCGGCGTCAACAAGGCCACGCGCCGGCTGTACCCGGTGGCCAACACGCCGCAGGCCATCCTCGACCTGGGCGAAGAAGAACTGAAGGGCTACATCCAGACCATCGGCCTGTACAAGACCAAGGCCAAGAACGTCATGGCCACCTGCCGCATCCTGGTCGACAAGCACGGTGGCGAAGTGCCGCCGGACCGCGAATCGCTGGAAGAACTGCCGGGCGTGGGCCGCAAGACCGCCAACGTGGTGCTGAACACCGCCTTCGGCCAGCCGACGATGGCGGTGGACACCCACATCTTCCGCGTCTCCAACCGCACCGGCCTGGCGCCGGGCAAGAACGTCGACATCGTCGAACAGAAGCTGCTGAAATTCGTGCCGAAGGAATTCCTGCACGACGCCCACCACTGGCTGATCCTGCACGGCCGCTACACCTGCAAGGCGCGCAAGCCCGCATGCTGGAACTGCATCCAGCTCGACCTGTGCGACTACCGGGCAAAAACCCCGCCCCCCGCCAGCGCCTGAAGTCCTAGACCAGCACCAGGTTGTCGCGGTGGATCAGCTCTTTGCCTTCGACGAAGCCGAGGATGGCTTCGATTTCGCTGGAGGGCTTGCGCATGATGCGGCGCGTCTCGCCGCTGGTGTAGTTGCAAATGCCGCGCGCCAGCGCTTCGCCCTGCTCGTTGATGCAGGTGATGACCGCGCCCCGGCCGAATTCTCCCTTCACCGCGATCACGCCGATCGGCAGCAGGGATTTGCCCTCGCCGGTCAGCTTCTGCACCGCGCCGGCGTCCAGCACCACCTGGCCCACGGTGTGCAGATGGTCGGCCATCCACTGCTTGCGCGCGGTCAGATGGCCGGTCTGCGCCGACAGTTCGGTGCCGATGCATTCGCCGCCGGCCAGCCGCTCCAGCACCTGCGCTTCGCGGCCATAGGCGATCACGGTATGCGCGCCCGACTTGGCGGCGCGCCTGGCGGCCAGGATCTTGGTCAGCATGCCGCCGCGTCCCAGGCTGCTGCCGGCGCCGCCCGCCATCGCTTCCAGTGAAGGATCGCCCGCGCGGCCATGCTGAATCAGCACCGCCGCCGGGTCCTTGCGCGGATCGGCGCTGTATAGCCCTTGCTGGTCGGTCAGGATGATCAGCGCGTCGGCTTCGATCAGGTTGGCCACCAGTGCGCCCAGGGTGTCGTTGTCGCCGAACTTGATCTCGTCGGTGACCACCGTGTCGTTCTCGTTGATGATCGGGACCACGCCCAGACGCAGCAGGGTGGTCAGGGTGGAGCGGGCGTTCAGATAGCGTTCGCGGTCGGCCAGGTCGGCGTGGGTCAGCAGCACTTGCGCGGTGCCAAGCGCGTGCGCGCGGAAGCTGGTTTCGTAGATCTGCGCCAGGCCCATCTGGCCCACCGCGGCGCAGGCCTGCAGTTCGTGGATGTCGGTGGGGCGCTGCTCGAAGCCCAGGCGCAGCATGCCCTCGGCAATCGCGCCGGACGACACCAGCACCACCTGTTTGCCCAGCGCGCGCAGGGCGGCGATTTGCGCGGCCCAGCGCGCGATCGCGGCGTGATCGAGTCCGCGCCCATCATTGGTGACCAGCGACGAGCCGACCTTGATGATGATGCGGTGAGCTTTCTGTATAACGGAATTCATGAGGCGACGTTCTCAAAACAAAGCGTGGGAGGATGCTGTCTTGACGGGCGGGTCGCCCTGCTTGCCGCGCACAGTCGCCGCTCCCGTGATGCGGGAACGGCGCCGAGGGGGAAAGGCATAATCAGCTGATCACTGATTATGCCGGTGATGCAGGAGTTTAGTCGAGGATTTTGAAACGCGGATCGTCCGGGTCGATCGACGAAATGGCGCGCGCATCTTCCGCCATCTGGGTTTCTTCCGCGCGCTGCTCGACCTGACGCGTCTCTTCCAGATGCTTCTGGATGGCGTTGACCAGTTCCTGCGTGCCGTCGTGGCTCAGCGCGGAGATCTCGAACACCGGCCCCTTGAAGCCGAACTTCTTGACGAAGTCCTTGACCTTCTTGGCGCGTTCCTCTTCCGGCACCATGTCCAGCTTGTTCAGCACCAGCCAGCGCGGCTTGTCGACCAGCGCCGCGTCGTACTTCTTCAGCTCATTGACCAGCGCCTTGGCTTCCTTGACCGGATCGACCGAGGCCTCGAACGGCGCCAGGTCGACGATGTGCAGCAGCAGGCCGGTGCGCGACAGGTGGCGCAGGAACTGGTGCCCCAGGCCGGCGCCTTCGGCGGCGCCTTCGATCAGGCCCGGAATGTCGGCGATCACGAAGCTCTTCTCGTGCGACACGCGCACCACGCCCAGGTTCGGGTGCAGGGTGGTGAACGGATAATCGGCGATCTTCGGGCGCGCGTTGGAGACAGCGGTGATGAAGGTCGACTTGCCGGCGTTCGGCATGCCCAGCAGGCCCACGTCGGCCAGCACCTTCAGTTCCAGTCGCAGTTCGCGGTGTTCGCCTTCCTTGCCGTTGGTCTTCTGCCGCGGCGCGCGGTTGGTCGAGGTCTTGAAATGGATATTGCCCCAGCCGCCCTCGCCGCCCTTGGCCAGCAATTCCATCTGGCCGTGCTCGCTCAGGTCGGCCAGAATTTCGCCGGTGACGTCGTCGATGATCAGCGTGCCCAGCGGCATGCGCAGATGCACGTCGTCGGCGCCGCGGCCATAGCAGTCGGAACCGCGGCCCGCTTCGCCGTTGCCGGCGCGGTGCACCTTGGAGAAGCGGAAATCGACCAAGGTATTGATGTTACGGTCCGCTACGGCCCAGATCGAGCCACCCTTGCCGCCGTCGCCGCCGTCAGGGCCGCCGAACGGGCGGAATTTTTCACGGCAAAACGAGGAGCAGCCGTTGCCGCCGTCGCCACCGATCACTTCAATTTTTGCTTCGTCGATAAACTTCATGATGTACCGCCATAAAACTAAAAGGCTCTACCATGGGCAGAGCCTTTTGATGGAAGGCTTGCGCCTTACAGGACGGCCTCAGGGCCGTGAGCGTAACTTACGCTGCTGCGACTACCGAGACGTACTGCTTGCCTTCGCCTTTGACGACGAACTTGACAACGCCGTCCACCAGTGCGAACAGGGTGTGGTCCTTGCCGGTGCCGACACCTTCGCCGGCGCGCACCGGGGTGCCGCGTTGACGAATGATGATGCCGCCAGCATTGATGGTCTGACCGCCGTAAACCTTAACGCCCAGGCGTTTTGATTCCGAGTCACGGCCGTTTCGCGTAGTGCCGCCGCCTTTTTTGTGTGCCATGCTAAAGCTCCTTGGATACTAAAAAAAGTGTCGATGCGCGATTAGGCGTTGATCGAAACAACTTGGATTTCGGTGTAGTTCTGACGGTGACCCTGATGCTTCTGGTAGTGCTTACGACGACGCATCTTGAAGATCTTCACCTTGTCGTGACGACCGTGGGAAACAACAGTTACCAGAACCTTGGCACCTTCAACCAGCGGAGCACCGAACTTGATGCTGTCGCCCGCGCCAACGGCGAGGACTTGGTCAATGGTGATTTCGGAACCAATGTCTGCCGGTATCTGTTCTACTTTGAGTTTTTCGCCTGCAGCAACTTTGTATTGTTTGCCGCCGGTTTTTATGACCGCGTACATGATTTGAAACCTCTTCAAATGTTAAGAAAATCCCTCGGAAAACCGGGGAACCGCAGATTATACACAGGAACAGATTTTGCGTCAAAAACTATTCACAAACGGCGGCCGGCGTGGTATGTCGGACAAGTTTGCGCCGCTGCGCCACTTAACATTCCGGCAAATCTGATTGTCCGGAAGACAGGGGATGCCCCTCTGAGCAGGGGCATGACGTATAATCTCGGCACTCATAGTCTAACTGCTACAGGTTCGCCTTGTCTGCCGCTACCCAAACCGCCACCCAAAACACCATCACCGAAACGATTGCCGCCGACATGGACGCGGTCAACCTGGTGATCCGCCAGAGACTGCATTCCGAAGTCAGCCTCGTCAATCAGATCGCCGAATACATCATCAGCGCTGGCGGCAAGCGCATCCGTCCGGTGCTGGTACTGCTGGTGGCCAACGCCTACGCCTACCGCGGCACCGCGCACCACGAACTGGCGGCGGTGGTGGAATTCATCCACACCGCCACCCTGCTGCACGACGACGTGGTCGACGAATCGTCGTTGCGCCGCGGCCGCGCCACCGCCAACGCGCTGTTCGGCAACGCCGCCTCGGTGCTGGTGGGCGACTTCCTGTATTCGCGCTCGTTCCAGATGATGGTCGGCCTGAACAACATGCGCGTGATGCAGATCCTGTCGGACGCTACCAACGTCATCGCCGAAGGCGAAGTGCTGCAGCTGCTGAACATGCACGACCCGGACGTCACCCGCGAGCGCTACCTGCAGGTGATCCGCTCCAAGACCGCCAAGCTGTTCGAAGCGGCGGCCGAACTGGGCGCGCTGGTGTCCGGCGCCACGGACGCGCAGATCGCCGCCGCCGGCGAATACGGCCGCTCGCTGGGCACCGCCTTCCAGCTGATCGACGACGTGCTCGACTACGCCGGCGACGCCAGCGAGATCGGCAAGAACGTCGGCGACGACCTGCGCGAAGGCAAGCCAACGCTGCCGCTGATCTACCTGATGGAAAACGGCACCGACGAGCAGCGCCAGCTGGTACGCTCCTGCATCGAGCAGGGCGACGAGCAGCACTTCGACACCATCCTGGCCGCGATCACCAGCAGCGGCGCGCTGGACTACACGCGCGAACAGGCCGTGATCGCCGCCCAGCGCGCGGCCGACGCGATCGCCGACCTGCCGCACAGCGTCTACAAGGAATCGCTGCTGCAGCTGGCGCACTTCTCGGTCCACCGCAACCACTAAAATCCGGGGTCAGTTCTGCCAATCGCACACGGGCTCAAGCATGCAATGCTTGAGCCCGTGTGCGATTGGCAGAACTGACCCCGGATTGCTGCTGCCGTCGCAACGGTGATTTGTTTCTGCACGGATTTTTCTTTATGCCGCCCCAGCCTAGACTGGGGGCTTCAACGGAATAAGGAAACATCATGCAAGCACTGCAACAACTGACGCGCGGCGGCTTCTCCGTCGGCATCGAACTGCCGCTCGACCATGACTGGACACCCGCCGGCGATGCCGCCCGCCGCGCCGCCGGCCGCCTGCCGGGCGAGCCGGACCTGCAACGGCACGCCGAACTGGCCACCCTGGCCGACACCCTGGGCTTCCGCGCGCTGTGGGTGCGCGACGTGCCGCTGTACGATCCCGCGTTCGGCGATGCGGCCCAGGTGTTCGAAGTGTTCAGCTATCTCGGCTACCTGGCCGGCATCACCAAACACATCCTGCTCGGCACCGCCGCCGTGGTGCTGCCGTTGCGCGAGCCGGTGCTGACCATGAAATCGGCCGCCACCGTGCAGCAGCTGAGCCATGGCCGACTGCTGCTGGGCACCGCCAGCGGCGACCGTCCCATCGAATACCCGATCTTCGGCCGCGATTTCGACCAGCGCGGCGCCGCGTTCCGCAACCAGATCGGGCAACTGCGCGCCGGCCACGATCCGGCCTGGCCGCCCGGCGTGCAACTGCTGCCCCGCCCTGCGCAGCCGATTCCGCTGCTGGTGGCTGGCCTGGCCCAGCAGACACCGTCGTGGGCGGGCGCCCACATGGACGGCTGGCTGGCCTATCCCGGCACGCCGGAAGACCACGCGCGCCGCTCGGCCTTGTGGCGCGAGGTGGCCGGTGCGGACAAACCTTACATCAGCTTCATCCACCTCGACCTGCTGGCCGATCCCGACGCCCCGCTGCGCCGCCACCGCTTTGGCGCGGCGACGGGCCGCGATGGTCTGATCGCCGAACTGACAGCGATGAAGGCGGCCGGCGTACACCACATCGGCCTGCACTTCCGCCGCAACCAGCGCCCCATCGCCGAGACCATGGAGGAAATCGCCCACCACGTCCTGCCGGCGTTCTAACCACCGGGGACAGACCACGTTTTTGCAATTTTTTAGCTCCGCTAAAAAATTGCAAAAACGTGGTCTGTCCCCGCAGTTATTTGCGGTAGCGAAGGAAGGCGTTGATGGTGAGGCGACCTTGGCCGGGGTCCGGCGACAGCAGTTCCGGCAGGTCGATCTGGCCGCTGTGGAAAATGGTGGCATCGTAGAAGATGGCGCGGTTCCATCGGGCCGGTAGGGTGCCCAGCTTGTCGAAGTATTGCGGATCGCCGTTGTAGTACTGCGGCGGCGCGCCCAGCAGGCGGCTGAAGGCATCGTTGTCGAGGTGGCGCGCCTGCAGCAGCAGGTGGTCGATTTCCAGCGGATGCCGGCGCGGCCGGTAGAAGCTGGTGCCGCCCAGCCGCGGGTCGTCGAACAGATACAGTACCGATGCCATCGCGCCCTCGCCCGGCGGAGATTCACGCGCGTCGCGGTGACAGATGCGCTGCTGCGGCATCAGCTCTTCCGGCTTAAGGGTGACGATGGACATGCGCGTGTTCACGCCGAGCGCACGCACTGCGCCGAACGCCGGCGCCAGATGGGCATCGAAGAACGCCATCATGGTCTGGTCAAACGCCGCTGGCATAGGCTGCTCGATGCCGGGATAGAGGTTGACCGGAGCCGCACGGAACGCTTCACGCTGCGCCACGGCGTGGTCCACCATCTTGTGCGGCTCCAGCAGGAATTCGTCCACCACCAGGCAGTAGCGCCCCTCGTCCAGGGCCGCCGCCTGTATCACCGGGCGCGGATTGAACATGCTTACAGGATTTCCTGCACCAGCTCGGACGGACGGCACAGGCGCACGCCCTTGCCGGTCACCACGAACGGGCGCTCGATCAGGATGGGATGTGCCATCATCGTGTCCAGCAGCGCCTGGTCCGACAGGGAGACGTCGGCCAATCCCAGTTCCACGTAAAGGTCGCCCTTGTTGCGCATGGCCTGCCGCACGCCGATGCCTGCCTTGGCGATCATCTCTTGCAGTTCCGCGCGCGATGGCGGGTTCTTCACGTAGTCGATGATCCGCGGTTCGACACCGGACGCGCGGATGGCTTCCAGCGTTTTGCGCGAGGTGCCGCAGGCGGTGTTGTGGTAGATGGTGATGCTCATGATGCTGCCTTTGTACGGAATAACCAAGGCAGCATTATGACTTAAAACCTGGTCGCCAGACTGACGCCGATGCTGCGTGGCGTGAGCCGGTAACCCTGCACGATGGACGCAACCTGCGGATGCTGAATAATGGTGTCCGTATCGAACGCGTTTTTCACGAACACGGTGAAGGCGTAGCGATCGAATGTCATGCCGGCGCTGAAGTCGGTGGTGTGATACGCCGGACGGTTGTAGTCGGTCTGTTCCGGGTCCAGCGAGCCTTTGCTGGAGCCCACCCATTGCATCCCCGCCATCACGAACGCCGGTCGCTCCCAGGCGGAGAAGTTGTAGGTCGCATTGACCGCCGCATTATATTTCGGCACACCCTGGATCTGCGCGCCCGCCACCGCGCCCACCACGCCGTTCTCGATGCCGACGTCGTTCGACAGCTCGGCCTTCACGTAGCCGCCCGAGGCGCTCAGCGTCAGTCCGGGCAGCGGCTTGGCTTTGATGTCGAACTCGAAGCCCTTGGTGGTGGCGTCGCCGGCGTTGGCGTTGTAGGTATAGGCGCAGGTGGGCAGATACACGCCCTGCTGGATGTTCTTCCACTTCACGTAGAACACGTCCGCGTTCACCGACACGCGGTTGTTCAGGAAGCGCGATTTGCTGCCCAACTCGTAGCTCCACAGACTATCCGGCGCATACGACGGCGGACCGGCCGTGATGCCGTTCGCTTCCAGGTCCTGGCCGCAGGTGGTCGGCGGCACATAGATGTTCGCACCGCCCAGGCGGAAGCCTTTGGCCACGCTGGTATACACGGTATTGGTCGGATTGACTTCCCAGGTCAGCGCATACTTGGGCGTGAACGCGTGAGAGGACGTCGCCGCACCACTGTTGTTGCCCGCGCCGGCCAGATAATTGCCGTTGCGCTGCTCCAGCGTGGTATCGGCCCGCAGATAACGCGCGCCCACGGTCGCGTGCAGCGCCGGCGTGAAGTAGTAATTCAGTTCGCCGAACACCGACTTCTGCTTCTCGCGATAGTGGAAGGCGCCGGCAAACGAGTTATCGTTCGGGAACTGGCCGGGACGCGCATCCGGCAGCAGCTCGGGATCGGCGATGTCGAAGCCGAACTGCCTGAAAATGTCGGTCACGCCGAAGATAGGATCGTTCTCGATGATGTTGGTATGCTGGACCGAGAGGTAGGCGCCCGCCAGCCAGGTCCACGGCGACACCTTCTCGTCATACGGCCGCGACGCCAGGCGGAATTCCTGCGACACCTGCCGCACCTGGTTGTTCAGGTACACGGCCGACGGCAGCCCCGCGATCGCATCGATCAGCTCCGGCGGCGCCTTGCCGCCATCCGCGGTCGAGGTCAAAAACGTCGACAGCGAATAGCTGTTGTAAGCCGAACCGTTCTGCGTGCGATCGAACTTGCGCTCGAAGTAGCTGGTGGCCGAAGTCAGATCGACCTCGCCCATGTCCCAGTTGACCGTCACGCTAGGCGCCAGCAGCTTGTCGATGGACGGCTCGCGCACCTGCTTCTGCGCCGAGTACAAGGGCAGATCCAGATTGAACGCCGCGATGTCCTTGGCATCGATGCGCTGATAATAGACCGAGGGCGTGATGGTCACCGAACGCACCGGCTTCCACTTCAGCGAGCCGCGGAACTCCTGGTCGCTGATCTTGTTGATGTTGTTGGCCAGGACCGCGCCATCGCCATCCACCTGGTTGATGAAGCCCCCGGTGTGCTGCGCCTGCACGCCCAGGCGCAGCGCCAGTTCGTCCGGGATCAGCGGAAAATTCCCCACCACGTTGACCGCATAATTCGCGCTGCCGCCCTTCGTGTTCGACACTTCGGTGTAAGTGGTGACCTCGCGCTCCTTCAGATCCGGCTCGTTCGGCACGAACTTGATGGTGCCGCCCATGGAACCGGCGCCGTACAGGGTTGCCTGCGGCCCGCGCAGCACCTCCACGCGGTCGATATCGAAGAAGCGCGGCTCGATATTCCCCATGGTGTAGACGTTACCGACCGTGACCGGCGTATCGCCCAGATAAATCCCCACGGTCGCCGCGCCGGCGGTCGACGAGATGCCGCGTATCTCGACGTTGGAGGTGCCCGGCCCGGCCCCGCCATTGCCGCTGGCCGCCGTGAAAGAGATATTCGGCACCACCCGCGTCAGATCCGTGATGTCGCGCACGTGCTCCGCCTGCAGCTGCGAACCGGTGACGGCGCTGATACTCATCGCCACCTTGGCCGGATCTTCCTTGCGCTTCTGCGCTGTCACCTTCACGACTTCGATTTCGTCCGACTGCTGCTGCGCCCACGCCGGGGCGCCGAATGCTGCCATCACTGCGGTTGCGACAAGTTTGCGCCGAATATCCATGTGATCTTCTCCGTGACGCCCCAAATTGATGCATTCCGGGCTAACTGTTTATATTAACCATATTGATCTTTTAACAAAGCAAGAACTTTGCCAAGACGTTGGAATACAGTCACAAACCGCTTTTATTTGAGGCGTCTCAAGGCCACGGACAGGAAATCGAGGAAGGTGCGGATGTCGGCGTGGGACGTGCGGTGATTCGGCAGCACCTGAGCCGTCCGCTTTGCAAAAGTCCAACGCCCAGCGCCACGCGATGGCGATGGGGGACGAAGTCGCACCGCAAGTCTGGCGCGAGTTCCCGGACGTGAAGTGGAACAGGAAGGTGGTGGACGGCGCCACCGCGCGCATGGTCAACCAGCCGGCCACGCTGGACACCAGCGTCGCCACCACCGGTCCGACACTCATCAACGTCACCGACTTCCGCGCGTCGCTGATCGCGCCGGGTCAGAGACCGTAATCGACGTCCCTCGGCGCCACGCCCTCGTTCAGGCTGGCGACGAACGGCGTCGGCTTGCTGTCCTGCTTATACACCACGCCCTCCTTCATCACGAAGCTGACCTTGGTCATCAGGCCGATGTCGCTGAGCGGATTGCCGGGCACCGCCACCAGGTCGGCGAACTTGCCGGCGCTGATGCTGCCCAGATCCTTGTCCTGCTTGAGCAGCGCGGCGGCGTGCGTGGTGGCGGCCTGGATCGCCGCCAGCGGCGGCATGCCCGCCTCCACCATGTAGCCGAACTCCTTGGCGTTTTCGCCGTGCGGATAGACCGCGGCATCGGTGCCAAAGGCGATCTTGACGCCGGCCTTGTAGGCGCGGCCGGCGGTGGCCTGGATCAGCGGACCGACCGCCGCGGCCTTCACCGCCACTTGCGGCGGGAAGTAGCCCGGCACCTTGGCTTTGCCCTCGACGTATTTGCCGGCGATGATGGTCGGCACGTAGTAGGTGCCGTGCTCCTTCATCAGCTTCATGTCCTCATCGCTCATGTAGGTGCCGTGTTCGATCGAATCGACGCCGCCGATCACGGCACGGCGGATCGCCTCGGCGCCGTGGGCGTGCGCGGCCACCGTCATGTCGTAATCGTGGGCGGCGGCCACCACCGCCTTGATCTCCTCGATCGTCATCTGCGCGTTGTCGGCGCTCTTGCTCTCATCCAGCACGCCGCCGGACGGCATGATCTTGATCAGGTCCGCACCATCCTTGTAATGCTGGCGCACCGCCTTCCATGCGTCGGCGGCACCGTTGATGATGCCGTCCTTGGGACCGTAATCGGCCATCAGGTCGGCGCGATAGCCGTCCGAATCGTCGGCGTGGCCGCCGGTCGAACCAACCGCCTTGCCGGCGGTGAAGATGCGCGGGCCCGGCACTACGCCGGCATTGATGGCGTTGCGCAGCGAGATCGAGGTGTTGGCATTGTCGCCCAGGTTACGCACGGTGGTGAAGCCGGCCAGCAGCGTCACGCGCGCGTAATTGGTGGAGCGGATCGCAAAGTCGGCGATATTCCAGCGGAACTGGTCGGAATACGCGGTGGGGCTGGTCTGGCCGGTCAGGTGTGTGTGGCTGTCGATCAGCCCCGGCAGGCAGGTCTGGCCGGCCAGGTCGATCACGGTGGCGCCTGCCGGCGCCTGCTTGCCGGCGCTGAGCTGGGTGATGCGTTTGCCGTCGATCAGCACCGTGGTCTCACCCAGCAGCTTGCCCGATTGCGTGTCGAGCAGTTGCCCGCATTGAACGGCAACCAGCGGCGCGGCGGCGGCACTGGCGCAAACGGCCAGGCAAGCGGCGGCAACGACAGTCAGACCCGGATGAGCGCGCATCGATATCTCCAAAAATAGAATAATGGAAAATATTACCCCACGATTTCAGGAGAACACATCAACTATTTTGTTGCGCACGCCGATAGTTGAATTTTACGCCAAGTTCTGATTTAATTATCACCACACAAGTCGGGGCGTAGCTTAGTCCGGTAAAGCGCTACGTTCGGGACGTAGAGACCGGAGGTTCGAATCCTCTCGCCCCGACCAGATCTCAAACACCTGTTTCAACGACTGCGCGTCGGGTAGCGCGTCGTTCCAGTCAGACCGCGCCGAAGCGTTCGCGCAGGCCGCCCACGCGGACTTCGTCGACCACGTGTTCGACGAAGGCGCGCACCTTGGCCGGCGCCAGTTTGCGGCTGGCGTAATAGATCGATAGCGGCCGCGTCTCGCCATGCCATTCCGGCAGCACCCGCAGCAGTTCGCCGCTATCGAGCAGCGGCAGCACGTGCGGCAACGGCAACATCGCCAGGCCCAGGCCGCAGGCGGCGGCGCGCGCGATGGCTTCCGGATCGTCGATCACGGCCAGCGCGCGCACGCTGCCCACCACCGCCTCGCCGACGCCATTCTTGAGCAGCCACGGCACCACGCGCCCCGAACTCATCGAGCGGCGCAGCAGACCGCCGTGCGCGGCCAACTGGGACGGCTGCCGCAGCGGCGGATGGCGTGCCAGGTAGGCCGGCGCCGCCACCATCACGCTCAGCATCGGCGCCAGCTCGCGCGCGATCAGGCCGTCGGTCAGTTCGATGCCACCGCCGATGGCCACGTCGTAGCCCTGCGCGATCAGGTCGACCTGGCGGTTGTCGAACGACAGGTCGAGCGTGATGTCGGGATAGCGCTGCAAAAACTTCTCCAGCAGCGGCACGATGTACAGGCGGCCGACGGTCGGCGCCATCGCCACCCTCAGCGTGCCGGCCGGCTTGCCGGCGCCCTGTCGCAGCGCCGACAGCGCGTCGGCGATGTCGGTCCACGGCATGCGCACCTGCAGGTGCAGGCTTTCGCCTTCGGCGGTGAGGCTGATGCTGCGCGTGCTGCGCTGAAACAGGCGCACGCCCAGCCCGGCCTCCAGCCGCGCAACGTTCTTGCTGACGGCGGCCGGCGTCAGGCCGAGGCGACGCGCCGCGGCCGAGAAACTGCCCTCGTCGGCGGCGGCGACGAAAGCCTCGAGGTAGATCACGAATTCAGCTTGCATGGCGGCCGGATTGACGAGGTAACAGCGGCATTTTATACCGGCGGTTGAATCTTTCCTTCCCCGCCAGCGGCTACCGGGGACGACCGCCGCTGTCCATACTTTGCCTTACCGATTCTCAACCCCGAAAGGAAAGCATCATGAGCACCACTCCACTGAAAGGCAAAGTCGCCTTCATCACCGGCGGTTCACGCGGCATCGGCGCCGCCGCCGCGCGCCGTCTGGCCCGCGAGGGCGCCATCGTCGCCATTGGTTACCAGGCCTCCGGCGCGGCCGCCACGGCGCTGGCCGCCGAAATCG
>NZ_SPVG01000152.1 GCF_004614165.1 Duganella callida
CGCCGACCTGGATATCGGCATTCGGCGCCGTGAAGCGCAGCTCCAGGTTGCCCGCCTTGCCGCGGCCATAGGCCACGCTGCGCAGGCCATTGCGCAGCAGTTGCACCGGAATCGCCTGATCCTTATCGGTCAGCAGCGTCACTTCCGAGGTAAAAGGGAACACGCGCGTTACCTGCCCGACCACGCCCTGATTGTCGATCACCGGCAGGCCGAGCGCCACGTCATGACGGGTGCCGCGGTTCAGAATGATCTTGCGGCTGTTGACATCCCGCGCGTCGTACAGCACCTCGGCCAGCATCGACTTGACCGGCACCTGCTCGCGCGCATCCATCAGCTTGCGCAGTTGGGCGTTTTCCGCCGCATGCAGCTGTGCCGCCTGCAAAGCCTGCGAACTGAGTATCTGCTGACGCTTCAACTCGCGCACCTGCTTTTCCAGCGACGACAAGGTGGAAAAATAATCGCCGACGCCGAAGATGGCGTTGCGCGGCACCAGCGCCGCCTGCTGCAGGGGCGTCAGCACCGCACCGGCGACAAAGCGCGCCTTTTCCAGCAAGCGCGCATGCGAGTCGATCAACAGCAGTGCAATCGATATGCACGCGAACACCGTCATCTTGACCCGGGCCGAAGCGCCTTGCTTGAAAAGTGGCGGAGGACTGTATTCCATGACTTCCAATAATCCGGCGCTCGCGCGCCATCGACACACATCCTAAAGCACCGGGGCCGCTTGCTGCGGCCCCGGGGAGATCATCACTCGTAGGAGAAGATCGAGCCCAATTGGTCCATACGCTCCAGCGCCATCCCCGAACCGCGCACCACGCAGGTCAGCGGATCTTCGGCCACCAGCACCGGCAGGCCGGTTTCTTCCATCAGCAGGCGATCCAGATCGCGCAGCAGCGCGCCGCCGCCGGTCAGCATCATGCCCTTCTCGGCGATGTCGGCGCCAAGTTCCGGCGGGGTCTGTTCCAGCGCATTCTTCACGGCCGAGACAATGTTGTTCAGCGGGTCGGTCAGCGCTTCCAGGATCTCATTCGACGAAATGGTGAACGAGCGCGGGATACCCTCCGACAGGTTGCGGCCCTTGACTTCCATTTCCTTGACTTCCGAGCCAGGGAAGGCGGAGCCGATGGCTTTCTTGATCGCTTCCGCGGTCTGCTCGCCGATCAGCATGCCGTAGTTGCGGCGGATGTAGTTGACGATGGCTTCATCGAACTTGTCGCCGCCCACGCGCACCGAACCCTTGTATACCATGCCGCCCAGCGAGATGATGCCCACCTCGGTGGTGCCGCCGCCGATATCGACCACCATCGAGCCGGTGGCGTCCGACACCGGCAGGCCGGCGCCGATTGCCGCCGCCATCGGTTCTTCGATCAGGTACACCTGCGAAGCGCCGGCGCCCAGCGCGGATTCACGGATCGCGCGGCGTTCCACCTGGGTCGAGCCGCACGGCACGCAGATGATGATGCGCGGCGACGGACGGAAGAACTTGGAGTCGTGCACCATGCGGATGAATTGCTTCAGCATCTGCTCGGTGACGGTGAAGTCGGCGATCACGCCGTCCTTCATCGGACGAATCGCTTCGATATTGCCAGGCACCTTGCCCAGCATCTGCTTT
The DNA here is from genome assembly GCF_004614165.1 of Duganella callida. Classification (GTDB taxonomy): domain Bacteria; phylum Pseudomonadota; class Gammaproteobacteria; order Burkholderiales; family Burkholderiaceae_D; genus Rugamonas; species Rugamonas callida. The sequence goes on from NZ_SPVG01000152.1 coordinate 1,613, forward strand.
GCTTCTTTACCGACGGCCTGGATGGTCTTCTTGCCATTTGGACCGCCTTCCTGGCGGATCGCGACGACCGAGGGTTCATCCAGAACGATGCCCTGGCCGCGAACGTAGATCAGAGTGTTGGCCGTACCCAAGTCGATGGCCAGGTCGGAGGAAATATAACGACGTAAAAAACCAAACATTAAAGTGTCCTGTGGCGCTACCTAGTATCGACTAGCGTGCGCGTAATCCGTTGAGTGAGAAATCCGTGTCCCGGATGCGGCGGCAGCAATCATTCAGCGCCGGCAACGCATCAACCCGCCATTCTACCTTATAATTTGACTGCGATTTATCCAAAATCCACCCAAAAGTGTCATGCCTGAGGCCAGCTTTTAAGCGGCATTCGTCGGGTTTGCCGACGAATAGGCAGAAATTCAAGTTTTTTTATCAATATCACAATCAAACGCGCGGCCCGCCGCGCCTTACGCCATGTCCCTGACCTTATCCGACGTAACCCGCATCGCCAAACTGGCCCAACTTGAGATGAGCGAGCAGCAGAGCGCCACGGCGCTGGAACAGCTGAACGGCATCTTCGCGCTGGCCGAGCAGATGCAGGCGGTCGACACCGAAGGCGTCGCTCCGCTGAGCCACCCGCTGGCCGCGCACATGAACAACATCGCGCTGCGCCTGCGCGAAGACGTGGCGACCGAACCGAACCGCCGCGACGACTACCAGGCTGTCGCGCCCAAGACCCAGGACGGCCTGTATCTGGTGCCGAAAGTGATCGATTAAGCGTGCAATTAAGCGCGCAATCGCCGTCATCCGCACCGATCACGAATTTGAATAGAACCGCCATGCACAACAAAACCATCAAAGAGCTGTCCGCCCTCCTGCAAAGCAAAGCGATTTCCGCCACCGAGCTGGCCACGCACTTCCTCGACCGTATCGAACGCAGCGACCTGAACGCCTTCCTGCACGTGGACCGCGCGCTGACGCTGGCCCAGGCCGCCGAAGCCGACGCCCGCATCGCCGCCGGCACCGCCACCGCGCTGACCGGCGTGCCGATCGCCCACAAGGATATCTTCGTCACCAAGGACTGGCGCTCGACCGCCGGCTCGAAAATGCTGGCCAACTATGTCAGCCCGTTTGACGCCACCGTGGTGGAAAAATTCCGCGCGGCCGGCATGGTCAACCTGGGCAAGCTGAATTGCGACGAATTCGCCATGGGCTCGGCCAATGAAAACTCGGCCTTCGGCCCGGTCAAGAACCCCTGGGACAAGAACGCCGTGCCGGGCGGTTCCTCGGGCGGTTCGGCCGCCGCCGTCGCCGCGCGCCTGGCGCCCGGCGTGACCGGCACCGACACCGGCGGCTCGATCCGCCAGCCGGCCGCGTTCTGCGGCATCACCGGCATCAAGCCGACCTACGGCCGCGTCTCACGCTTCGGCATGATCGCCTTCGCCTCGTCGCTGGACCAGGGCGGCCCGATGGCGCAGACCGCCGAAGACTGCGCCCTGCTGCTGAACGCCATGGCCGGCTTCGACGAGCGCGATTCGACCTCGCTGGCGCCGGAACTGGGTGGCGTCGACGAAGACTTCACCCGTGAACTGAACCAGCCGCTGACCGGCCTGCGCATCGGCGTGCCGAAGGAATACTTCGGCGAAGGTCTGGCCAAGGATGTGGAAGACGCCGTGCGCGCCGCGCTGGCCAAGTACGTCGAACTGGGCGCGACCCTGGTCGACATCTCGCTGCCGAACACCAAACTGTCGATTCCGGCCTACTACATGATCGCGCCGGCCGAAGCCTCGTCCAACCTGTCGCGCTTCGACGGCGTGCGCTACGGCTTCCGCGCCGAGGGCTACAAGGACCTGCAGGACATGTACCGCAAGACCCGCGACCAGGGCTTCGGCAATGAGGTCAAACGCCGTATCATGGTCGGCACCTATGTGCTGTGCCACGGCTATTACGACGCCTACTACCTGAAGGCGCAAAAGATCCGTCGCCTGATCGCGCAGGACTTCGAAAAAGTGCTGAACGGCCCGGACGCCGTCTGCGATGTGATCATGGGACCGGTGGCGCCAACCGTGGCCTGGGACCTGGGCGACAAATCGGACGATCCGGTGGCCGCCTACCTGGCCGACATCTACACCCTGTCCACCAGCCTGGCCGGCCTGCCCGGCATGTCGATCCCGGTCGGCTTCGGCGCCAAGGACCGTCCGGTGGGCCTGCAGATCATCGGCAAGCACTTCGGCGAAGCCAGGCTGCTGAACGTCGCCCACCAGTATCAGCTGGCGACCGACTGGCACACCCGCGCTCCGGCCGGCATCTAAGAACAACGAATACAGCGAGAATCATATGGAATGGGAAGTCGTCATCGGTATTGAGAACCACGTACAGCTCACTACCGCATCTAAAATCTTCAGCGGCTCGCCGACCACCTTCGGCGCCGAACCCAACACCCAGGCCAGCCCGGTGGACCTGGCGCTGCCCGGCGTGCTGCCGGTGATGAACAAGCAGGCGGTGGATCGCGCGATCCGCTTCGGCCTGGCCGTGGGCGCGAAAATCGCGCCGGCGTCCATCTTCGCCCGCAAAAACTACTTCTACCCCGACCTGCCCAAGGGTTATCAGATCAGCCAATTTGAAGACCCGGTGGTGCAAGGCGGTTCGATGACCTTCGGCTACGAGAAGGATGGCGAATTCGTCACCAAAACCGTCAACCTGACCCGCGCCCACCTGGAAGAAGACGCCGGCAAATCGCTGCACGAGGACTATGCCGGCATGTCCGGCATCGACCTGAATCGTGCCGGCACGCCGCTGCTGGAAATCGTCTCCGAACCGGAAATCCGCAGCGCGGCCGAAGCGGTGGCCTACTGCAAGGCGCTGCACTCGCTGGTGATGTGGCTGGGCGTCTGCGACGGCAACATGCAGGAAGGCTCGTTCCGCTGCGATATCAACGTCTCCGTGCGTCCGAAAGGCCAGAAGGAATTCGGCACCCGCTGCGAAATCAAGAACCTGAACTCGTTCCGCTTCATCGAGGAAGCCGTGCACGTGGAAGTGCGCCGCCAGATCGAACTGATCGAAGACGGCGGCAAGGTGGTGCAAGCCACCCGCCTGTACGATCCGGACAAGAAGGAAACCCGCGAAATGCGCAGCAAGGAAGACGCGCAGGATTACCGCTACTTCCCCGACCCGGACCTGCCGCCGCTGGTGATCTCCAACGCCTGGATCGACCAGGTGAAGGCGGCGATGCCGGAACTGCCGGCCGCCATGCGCGAACGCTTCGTCAGCGAATACGCGCTGCCGGAATACGATTCGCTGGTGCTGACCGCATCGAAAGCCATGGCCACCTACTTCGTGGCGGTGGTGGATGCCGCCGGCAAGGAAAACGCCAAGGCCGCCGCCAACTGGCTGATGGGCGACGTCTCGTCGACCCTGAACCGCGAAGGCGTGGACATCGCGGACGCGCCGGTCAAGCCCGCGCAGCTGGCGCTGATGCTGAAGCGTATCGCCGACGGCACCATCAACAACAAGACCGCAAAAGAGCTGTTCGGCGACATGTGGGCCGCCAAATCGGACGACGACAACCTGGTCGACACGCTGATCGAATCGAAAGGTCTGAAACAGATCTCTGACACCGGCGCGCTGGAAGCCATCGTCAACGAAGTCATCGCCAACAACGCCAAGTCGGTCGAGCAGTACCGCGCCGGCAAGGAAGCGGCGATCAACGCCCTGATCGGCCAGGCGATGAAAGCCTCGCGCGGCAAAGCCAATCCGGCCCAGCTGACCGAACTGCTGAAAGCCAAACTGGCCGGCTAAAAGTCGTCAGGCCGCGACAAGCGCCCACGTTGTGGCCGCGAGTCCGGCCATCGCGGTATCGATGGTCATGGCCGGACGTCCGGCAGTCCAGGCATCCAGCAATACCAGCTGCGCCGCCGCGATCCGGCGTGCGGCCAGTTGCGGCGACAACAACGCGGATCTGCCATGCAGGCGTTCCGCGGTCAGCTGCGACAGGGCGGACGCCAGCACCGGCCGGGTCTCACAGCCGAGCAGCACGGGTGCGATCTGTTGATCTTGTTTGAAATGTTCCAGCACGCGCCGGAGGAGATCTTCGGCCACCGGCGACTGCACCAGGTCGGCGGGTTTGTCCGCTATCGTGCCGTTCGATGGTTTCATCGTGCCGCAACTGGCCGGGCGGTTCGCTGCGGATGCGCCGGAGACAGGGCTCATCCTGCTGCGCGCCATCGGCGTCGCCATCCAGATATTCAGCAAGGCGGGCATACTGGCGCACTGCGCGGCGATATTGATCTGGTCCTGCACGGCATGGAAGGCGAAGCGGGCGCGCGCCACCGCCATCATCGGCCTGCCGGCCGCGCTGCGGCCCGCCGGGCTGCTATTGTTCACCGACCAGGTGCTGCACCCTCAAAGCCTGATGATGATCTTTTCGCTGCACGCGCTGTGGTATCCGGCAGCGGCCAGTGGGCGGCGATGACCTATACATTTTTGTCTACTTTTCCGCAACAAGGATCCAATGCGATCGGATTAAAGTATACAAGCTTGTCTAGAACGACTAATCTACATCTCATCGACAGGAGGCGCTGTGAGCATACCTAAACCAACGGCGGCGGAGCTGGAACTGCTGCAAGCACTGTGGCCGCTCGGGCCGTCCACCGCCAAGCAGGTACACGAGGCCATGCTGGCCGATAAGCCGGATCTGGCCTACGGCACCGTGCTGCGGCTGATGCAGATCATGCACGGCAAAGGCATCCTGACGCGTGACGAGAGCCAGCGTTCCCATGTCTACGCGCCGGCGCAGGCACAGGATGCGCTGCAGACGAATCTGATCAAGGACTTGATGCAGCGCGCTTTTGCCGGCTCCGCCAAGGCGCTGGTGCAGGCGGCGCTGCGCTCCGGCATATCCAAAAAAGAACGTGCCGAAATCGAAAAGCTGCTCAAAGAGGAAGACAAATGAACACTTTCACTTTTGCCCTCGGCTTGACGCTGATGCACTTCCTCTGGCAAGGACTGCTGCTGGGCTGCGCCGCCGCGATCGCACTGGCACTGCTGCGCAACAGGCGCGCCGAATACCGCTACATCGTCGCCTGCGCCGCGCTGCTGGCCTGTCTGGGCTGGCCGGCTTTCGACCTGTGGCAGCGCATGGCCGCACACGTGGCGTACAACGGCGCGGGCATGCACCCGCCATCTTTCGCAATGCGCGACATGCCGGCCGACGCAGGCTGGTTCAGATTGGGCGACTCACTGCGCGCCGTGGTCGGCCTGTGGGCGCTGTGCGCCGCCGCCCTGTCGCTGCGCATGCTTCTCGGCCTGCTGTGGATAGACCGTAAAACGCGCCAGCACAGCGACTGTTCACGGGACGAGCAACAGCATTGGGATGCCGCACTGGCGCGACTGGCCCGGCACATCGGCCTGACGCGCGCGGTGCGCTTGCGCATCATCACCACGCTGGCCAGCCCGGTCACCGCCGGCTGGTGGCGTCCGGTGGTGCTGGTGCCGGCGGCGCTGATCGGCCGTATGCCGCCCGAGCTGCTGGAAGCACTGCTGGCGCACGAGCTGGCGCACATCAAGCGCCACGATTATCTGATTAACCTGCTGCAGAACGTGATTGAAACGCTGCTGTTCTACCACCCGGCCGTTTGGTGGCTGTCGAACCGCATCCGTGTGGAGCGCGAACTGATTGCAGACGCTCTTGCCGCAAGAACGCTAGTCGAACCGCGGCGGCTGGCCCTTGCATTGTCCGAGCTGGAAAAACTCCAGTTCTCCACTCACCAACTGGCCCTCGCGGCCAATGGAGGAAATTTGATGATGCGCATACAGCAGCTGTTACGCCCTGCCCCACAAACACTGAACTGGAAAGCCGCCATCGCCATGCTGGGCGTGGCCACAGCCTGCGTGTCGGTCTACGCCCAGGCCACGGCGGCCGATCAGCAGGCCAGCAAGCAGACCAGCAGTGACTCTTACAAACAGGCCGTGGTCGACTTCAAGAGCTGCGCCAAGCCGGTATGGCCGGACGGCGCCATCGCGGCCAAACACACCGGCACCGTGCACCTGGCCTTCCTGGTCGCCACCAACGGTCAGGTCAAGGCGTCCGAGGTGAAGGAAGGCAGCGGTCATCCCGATCTCGACCAAGCGGCCCGCACCGGCATCGAAAAATGCACTTTCAAGCCGGCCACCCAAGCCGGCCAGCCGGTGGAAAGCTGGGTGCAGTTGCAGTACGTCTGGGTACTCGAATAAACCCTAGTCGCGTACGCCAACCCAGCGGCCATGATCAAGGCGCAGGCGCTGTTTCATTTGCAGTTGGCCTTCGCCTTTCATGATGTAGGCGATCATGGGGAACACTTGCTGCGCCCGGGCTTCTTTCATCCATGGCGCGGCGGCGAATTTGTAGGTGTAGCTGGCGGTGCCGCTGTCCGCATCCCACGCCGTCAGCTTTGCCAGATGCAGCTTGCCGACGCAGAAGTCACCGGCGCGGACGATTTTTTCACCGGTCGGCGACGTTGTCGTGGTGTCGCGCTTGAGGTAAAACTTCCTGCCGGCCTCGGTCAGCGAATAGCGCTCTACCGGCACTTCCTTGCCGTCGCGCGTGGTCATGCCGCTTTCCGCCTGCGCCAGCCCCAGTTGCGCCAGCACCGGCAGCTGGATGGCATCGCGGCTGCCCGCCTCCGCATCGCCCGGCGCCACGTCGATCGGCCAGTCGAATTTGCCGACGCAGACGTCGCCATACTGCGCAAGATATTGCGCCAACCCTTTGGCCATCGCCTTGTCCGGCAGTGATGCGCCGTGCACGGCGCCAGCGGCCAGCATCAGGGCCGCGATCATTACATGCTTCATTTCTTCACCAGATCCGCATCGGTTAATGTGTTGAGAAAGGCTTCCAGGTCTTCCATTTCCTGTTCCGTCATGGCAGGCTTGCTGCCGCGCGCGCGGCCGTCGAGCGGCGCCTGCTTGTCCAGGTTCTCGCGATAGCGCTTGGGCAGGTCGTTGTACTTCTGGACCACACCTTTCACGGTCGGGTACCAGCGTTCCGGCTCCGTGTCGCGCGTGTTGTAGAAGCGGATCACGTCCTTCAGCGTCTTGAACACGCCGTTGTGGAAGAACGCCGAGCGCGTGGCGACATTGCGCAAGGTCGGCGTCTTGAACATGCCGCAGTACTGCGCGCTGGCCGGACGCGGATGGTCGGGACGGTCGCAGATACCCATGTCGTAATATCTGGCGTCGCGATTGGCCGGAATATCCTTGTTGCGCGGCACACCGATCGCCGCATAGGTAAAGTCGGTGAACAGTTTGACGCTGCCGTTCAGGCCCGCGCCGTTGTAATGGCACGCGAAGCAGTTGCCCTTGTTGGGATCACTGTACACGGCGAAGCCGCGCATCTCGGCCGCCGTCAGGTCGCCGCCGATCTTGTTGCTCGAATAGCGATCGTACTTGCTGCTGTAAGGGTGAAAGCTGTTGTCTTCAAGCTGATAAGCCTGCAGCGCATCGAGCGCGCGCAGGAATGCCTGCTTGTTGTCCTTGAAGATGTCGGCGCCAAAGATCTGGCGGAATTGCTCCGCGTACGCCGAAACCTTGATCTTGCGGACCACGTCGTCGGCGCTCTTGTTGGCCATCTCGTGTTTGGCCAGCAGTGGAATTTTCGCCTGCTCCGCCAGCGTGGCCGCGCGGCCGTCCTGAGTATGGCCGCCGCCCGGTCCCGGCGTGCTGATGCCGTCCGGATTATCGAGCATGTCCTCGTATGGGGGCGTGTATTCCTGGTAGCGCAGCGAAGGCACGGCGCGCACGCCGGGTGTCTTCAGTTTGTCGCCGCCGATCTGCACCGACAGGCTGTTGGCCGGCGCATGAGCGTGGGCCGGATCATGGCAGCTGGCGCACGACAGCTTGCCCGATCCGGAAAGGCTTTGATCGAAAAACATCTGCTTGCCGATGTCGGCGGCGGCGCTCAGGGGCGTCGCCACCGGTACGGCGACGGCATGCGCCGTCGCCGCCATCAGCACTAGTATCAGTGCCGATTTCATCTTACTTCAGCGCCCATCCGTTACGCTGGTCAGCATCGGGACCGACCTGCTTGATGGTTGGGTAGCCATTTTTCTGCACGTAGCCAGCCGGGATCACATAGCCGTGATTCATCGGACGCACGGCGTCGAAGTGGGCATCGGCGCTGCCGGCGTATTCCGGCAGGTTCAGGATGTTCGCGGCGATGAACTTCTGGCTGTACTTGGAGCGATTCATGTACGACCAGTCGTCGGCCGGATCGGCCAGCTGGAACATGTCCTGCAGCGTGCGCACCAGCGAGATGTGGCTGTAAGCGTCGCTATCCACCACGCCTTTTGGCGCGGCCGGCTGGTTGTTCAGCACACCGAAGGTCGAGGTGCCGTGGCCCTTGTTGCCCTGCTTGTAGTTGGTGATGACTTCATTCGACACGGTGCCGTCGGCGTTCTTGACCAGAGGGCCGAGCGCCAGCGGCGAGCCGCTGGTGTTCCAGCCGCAGCAGGAGTTGAAGCCGCTGGTGGCGGTGCCTTCGTCGAACATCATGACGATGGCTACGCGCTTCTGCGGGTTGTTCCACAGCGGCGACGCCTGGATCTTCTTGATCAGGAAGTCGGTGTACTTGTCGCCGCGGTAGATCAGCGCATTGCCAGAGCAGTCGCTGGCCGCCTTGGTGGTCGTGCTGCCCGGCATGGTGCCCACCAGGGTCACACCGTGCATGTCGTCGCACTGGTCAGGTTCCAGGATGTTCAACTGGGCGATGTCGCCGCTGGCCAGGTCGTCGCTGAACTGGTCGATGTTCCAGCCGCTGGGCGCGATGGCTTTCAGCGCCTGGTCCCACTGGCCGCCGCCCATGGTGCGGTTATTCGCCAGGAACTCCGGCGAGCTGCGCACGTTCTGGAAAAACACGCTGCCATTGTGCTTGGCGGCGTACAGCGCGCCGGCCAGACGGACCTGCAGGCCAGGCGTGCCGATGGCGCCCACCGGTTCGTCGGCGGTGTAGATGTAATCCTGGGCGACGATGCTGTTGTCGGCAGTGCCGTCCTTACGCCAGTCGGAGCCCGGATTCTTCGACTCGCTGTAGACGCGCCAATTCATGCCTTTGCTGCTCAAGGCGCTGAACAGATTCTGCTTGCTCTTGTGATTGTGGTTGGTGCCGTTGTTGCAGGCGCTGACGCCCGGCGGCAGCGGCAGGTCTTCGATGGCATTGGCATTGGCGCCGGTCGGGTAGCAGTTGAAGGCGCTGTCGTCGGTCACGCCGAAGTCGTCGGCCGAGGCGATGGCCAGGCGGTTAGGCTCGGACGGATTGCCGGTCGAGTAGTAGCTGGTGAAGTGGTTGCCGGCGTTCAGATAGGCGTTGATGCGCGGCGCATACTTGGAATCCTTGATCGACGAGGTGGCCTTGTTTTCCAGGACGATCAGGAACACGTGATCGTAGCGCGGAATGCCTTCCAGATTCATCGCGGCCTGATAGGCTTCCTTCATGCTGATGGCCGGGCCGGTGGCGTTGGCATCGGCGGCCAGCGCGGCTGGCGAGACATCGTGACGGTCCACCATCTTGGCGGCGAAGGCAAAGCGGTTGCTCAGCAGGACGGATTCCTTCAGCACGTCGGCATTGGCGCCGGTGGTATCGCTCAGCACCACGTCCGCGTTCACGCTCAGGCGCGTGGCCAGGCTGTTTTTGGCCGTTTCAAAGCTGACGCCATCATCTTCCATGATGCGGGCGATTTCGGTGGTCAGCGGCGAGATCGCGACCTTGGCCGGCACCAGAGGATTGATCAGAGCGGCGCTGACCTGATCGGCCGGCGCACGCAGCACCATGCGCTGGGCCACGGCTTTACCGTTGTTCAGCGAGGTGGTGGAGATTTCGGCGATCAGCGTTCCCGGCGTGCGGGTGGCCAGCAGGTAGCTGCCATCCGCCTTGGTCAGCGCGCTGGTTTCGCCGGCGTCGCAGGCGCCGTTGTCGTTGGCATCGATGCAGACCTTGGCCGACTGGAACAGTGAGGCGACGGTGTTGGCCGGCGCGCTGCCGCTCGGAGTGTTGGAAATGACCGGGGCGGTGAAGTAGGTGCCCGAGACCACGCCGCGGATGGTGACCGGGGCATTGGCGGCAAACGCCGGCGCCGATAGCGCCAGCACGGCGCCGGCGACGGCGCCCGAGATCAGGGTATTGTTCAACATGATTTATCCGTTTCGTCTGTGGGTGGGCGGGATCAGGCCTGGCGGCGGCGACGGCTGACAGCACCGACCACGCCCAGACCGGCCATCAGCATGGCGATGCTGGTCGGTTCCGGCACCGGCGCGGCGACCAGCGACCAGGTGGCATTGCCGGTCGGGTTGTCCAGCGCCAGCTGATCGCAGTTGCCGTGGCAGTTCAGCGCAAACGCTTCGCTACCCAGCACGCTACTGCCGTTGACGAAATAGAAGTAGTTGTTGACGTTAGCGTAGTCGGTCTGCGGATTGGCGTCGGCGAAGATGAAGTTGTTCTTCGCGGCGTTGGTCGAGACCACCGGGCCGGCGGCACTGTTCCAGTTGACCGCGGCGTCGCTCCACGAGGCGCCAAACAGGGCGCCGCTGAAATCGACCCCGCCGAAGTTGATGTGAACGTCGGAGACGCTCTCCACCAGATCGCCGTTCAAGTGGCCGGACAGGGAACCGCTGATCGCCTGGCCGTCTGCAAAGGTGTAGGAAAAGTTGAAGGTTTCAGCATGCGCGGACACGCATGCCGCAACCAGGATGGCTGCGCTGATAATTTTTTTCATTTCTGGCTACCTAGGGTTGTGGGAGCCGAAATGATGTAATTTGTTTATGACCGAATCATGACGTGGAGCTAATAAACGATATCATTTTTGTTTCGTAATGTATCGGCCTGCGTGATCAGCGCGTCATCCAGGCCAGGATGTCGGCGAAGATCTGTTCGCGATTCAGTTCGTTAAAGTTCTCGTGATAGTTCTGTGGGTGACGCTGATAAGTCAGCAGCCCCGCCGGCACCGACTTGAGCATCGCTCCGGCCGCATCGGCGTCGGCCAGCCTGTCGTCGCCGGCCACCACCGCGAACAGCTTGTGCCGCCAGGCCGGCATGCGCGCCGCCAGTCCCTGCTGCGCGCCGGTCAGCGCGTTGCCGAAGCGGACCGTGATTTCGCTGGCGCGGATGCCCTCACGCTCGTCGGCGTGGTGGCGGGCGGTGATGGCGCTGTCGTGGGTCAGCTGGTCGGTCAGCGATGCCAGCGGCACCTTCATGCGCGGCGCCAGCGCGCCCAGCACGCCGGACAGCGCCACCAGCACGGGCGAGACCTTGATCGCATTGACGTAATACGGCGACGACAGGATAAAGCCGGCGATGGCCGCCTCCCCGGCGAACTGCCGCAATCCCAAATGGGTAGCGATCAGCGCGCCCATGGAATGGCCCATCACATACACCGGCAAGCCGGGATACTGTTGTTTGACCCACTGCAGGAACAGGACGCTGTCTTCGAGGAAGACCTCAAAGCCGGGAATGTCGACGCGGCGCGCGTCCTGGTGGCCGCACAAATCGTAAGCCACGGTGGCGATGCCATGCTGTCTGAAATACAGCGCCGGGGTGACGTAATCGCCGCCATGCGCCATGCCGCCGTGGATGGCCAGGATCACCGCGTGGGGCGCGGCCGGCTGCCACACGTGGACCCGGCGCGGCACGCCCCGCGCGGCGGCGAAGGCGGTCAGCCGGTCCTCGGCAAAGCGGGTCACGGAGTGATGCTGAGATTGATGCCCATTTCGACCAGCATGGCCAGGTCGGCCAGCGCGAAGTCCAGCGCCGGCGTCGACGCGCCCTCCTCGGCGGGGAAGCTCACCCGCAGTTCGGCGGCCACGTCGGCGCGCTCGAAGTGGATGCCGCGCGCCTGGCATTCGGTCAGGTAGAAGCGGATCTGCTTGAGCAGCGCGTCCGGATCCTGCTCGGTGCCAATCGCCACGTAAAAGCCGGAATCGATGCGCACCCGGCCATCCGGCTTGACGTCGCCCTTTTGCCAGTCGCCATGCGGCTCGGTCGGCAGGCCGTCGCGGATGTCTGCCAGACCTTCATCGTCGCCGTGTACTTTGAGTGTTGCGATGTTCATGGATCTGCCTTTTTATTGGTCTCCTACCAAAAATAAGGTTACACCATAGAAATTTCAAAGTCTACCAACATAGCCAATTAAACAATGCCATATTTTCCGCGGTAGGCGGCCACGGCATCCTTGTACTGCGCCAGCTGCGGATCGGCGGCGGCGCCGTTCAGGTAGCCGAACAGATCGTCGAGGTTGCCGATCGAAATCACCGGAATGCCGTACTTCTGCGTCACTTCCTGCACCGCCGACAGAGCGGAAATCTGGCCATCCTTGCCGCCGCGCTCCATGCGGTCCAGCGCGATCAGCACCGCGCACGGTTCGGCGCCGGCGGCGCGTATCATGTCCACCGACTCGCGCACCGAGGTGCCGGCCGAGATCACGTCGTCGATGATCACCACCTTGCCCTGCAGCTTGGCGCCGACGATGGTGCCGCCTTCGCCGTGGTCCTTGGCTTCCTTGCGGTTGAAGGCGAACGAGGTGTTGCGGCCCTTGCCGGCCAGCGCCACCGCCGTGGCCGAGGCCAGCGTGATGCCCTTGTAGGCCGGCCCGAACAGCATGTCGAACTCGACGCCGGAGTCCAGCAGCGTCTGCGCGTAGAACTGCGCCACCCGGGCCAGGGTCGCGCCGTCATGGAACAGGCCGGCGTTGAAGAAGTAAGGGGACTGGCGTCCGGCCTTGGTGGTGAACTCGCCGAAGCGCAGCACGCCCGACTGGACCGAAAACGCGATAAATTCCTGACGTAAATTGTTCATGGTGCCTCATTTCTGTAAAGTGCCGGTATTTTACCGCTACACTAGCGCCTTCAGACATTTCCGCAGCGATTCACCTATGCCTAAAATTATCTCCGCCAACCTGAACGGCATCCGCTCCGCCGCCAAAAAAGGCTTCTTCGAGTGGATGGCCAAGCAGGATGCCGACTTCATCTGCGTCCAGGAACTGAAAGCGCAAGCGCCGGACATGACACCGGAATTCCTCAACCCGGGCGGCTACCACGGCCACTTCCACTATGCCGAGAAAAAAGGCTATTCCGGCACCGGCGTCTACAGCAAGATCGAGCCGGACCGCGTGGTGATCGGCTTCGGCGCGCCGGAATTCGACGCCGAAGGCCGCTACGTGCGCTGCGACTACGGCAACCTGACCGTCATCTCGGTGTATTGCCCGTCCGGCTCGTCGGGTCCGGAGCGCCAGGAAGCCAAATTCCGTTTCATGGACCTGTTCCTGCCGCATCTGCAGCAACTGCATGCCGAAGGGCGCGAGGTGGTGATCTGCGGCGACTGGAACATCGCCCACAAGGAAATCGACCTGAAGAACTGGAAAGGCAACAAGAAAAATTCCGGCTTCCTGCCGGAAGAGCGCGAATGGATGACGCGCATCTTCGACGAAGTCGGCTTCGTCGACGTGCACCGGGGCCTCGATCCGCGCGAAGAGCAGTACACCTGGTGGAGCAACCGCGGCCAGGCCTGGGCCAAGAACGTCGGGTGGCGCATCGACTACCACGTCGCCACGCCGGGCATCGCCGCCAAGGCCACCACGGTCGCGATCTACAAGGAAGAACGCTTCTCCGACCACGCCCCGCTGACCATCGACTACGGCGCGCTGTAAAAATCCGGGGTCAGTTCTGCCAATCGCACACGGGCTCTACTGTAGCGAACGCTACGGTAGAGCCCGTGTGCGATTGGCAGAACTGACCCCGGATTGAAGTTTCCACAATGAAAATTGCGTTGCTGAATCACACACTTTAATGTAACTTTTTGGAAATGACGGTGTTTCATTGTTATCATTAGGGCTTCGCCCAAGATAACCCAGAAACCGTTATGAGCTCGCCTGCCCTGCTGTCCGTCACGTCGTCCGATAACCAGACGATCACCCTGCATTTCGACCGCGTGGTGCATGCCGGCGATAACGCGATTGTCATCAGCAATGGCTTTAGCCAGACTTATCTGACAGCGAACGGGCTGGCTACCCGCATCGTCGGCGCTACCGATAGTCGCACCGTTTCCGGCATGGATCCGCAGATCAGCATCAGCGGCACCGATGTGACCATTCACCTGTCCAGCGCGCTGCAGAGCGGCGGGCACTACAGCGTCACCATGGGCAACGGCGCGGTCATCGATGGCAATGACAACACCAACAGCGCCATCAGTTCCACCAAGCTGTTCCAGTTCGTCGCCAGCGGTACGCCGGCGGTGGTGGCGCCGCCTTCGGCCGTGATCGGCGCCGCTATCCATTTCATCGACAATGGCAACGACACCAGCGACTACGTGACCAGCGTGCGGGAGCAGACCGTGACCGGCACCTTCTCCGGCACACTCGGCGCGCACGATTCGGTGCAGGTTTCGCTGGATAACGGCGCCAGCTGGCATCAGGCCACCATCAGCGGCAATAGCTGGAGCTACAGCGGACAGATCGATACCGGCCACCTGGCGTCCAGCGACGGTAATTACACCAGCGCGCTGTTGGCGCGTGTCGGCAACACGGCATCGCAGAACAGCGGCACGGCCAGCCACGGCTACACGCTGCACACCGCGCAGCCCGCCGCCAGCGTCAATGAAAACGTGAGCTTTTCCGCCGACAGCGGCAGCAGCGATGCCGATCACCTGACCAATGTCGCACAGCAAACCGTCAGCGGCACTTACAGCGGCACGCTGGGCGCCGGCGACAAGGTGCAGATTTCGCTCGACAATGGCAGCAGCTGGATCGACGCCGGCGCCGGCGATGGCCAATGGAGCGCGAACAATATCACCCTGCAGCAGGGCGAGCATGAACTGCAGGTACGGGTGGTGGATGATTTCGGCACCGGCAGCTGCATCCAGTACGTGAACTACACGCTGCAGACCAGCACCGTGTCGCTGGCCGGTCACGCGTTGACGCTGCCGGAAGAAGAGGATAAGGGTGTCTCGCACAGCGACGGCGTCACGCGCGCACCGGGCGCGGTGGACCTGAACGTGGCCGGCCTGCATGGCTTCCACGCCGGCGACACGATCCAGATCATCGACACCAACCACGGCGGCGCGGTGGTCGGCAGCTACGTGATCGAATCCGGCGATCTGTATTACGGCGACGATTACTTCTCTCAAAGCTATTACAATCCCGCGCAGCTCACCAGCAAGAATCTGTCGCTGTCGGCGCTGAGCGATGGCGAGCATACGCTGGTGGCACAGGTTCTCGACCAGGCGGGCAATGTCAGCAGCGTCACCAGCGGCGCGCTGGATCTGCTCATCGATAACGTGGCGCCGCAGCTGACCGGCAGCACGCCGGCCGACAGCAGCGGCACGGTCAGCCCTTCCATCAGCCAGCTGGTGTTCAGCTTCAGCGAGGACATTTACATCGAGGATGGCGCCGTCATCACCATCGTCGATGCGGATGACGCAAGCAGCTACCAGGAAGTCACTCTGCACGGCAGCAACATCAACGGCAACACGCTGACCGTGACGCTCACCGCGCCGCTGACCAGCGGCACGCATTACAAGGTGCTGGGCGTTGCGATTTCCGACCTGGCCGGCAATGCGGGAGTGACCGGCGATGCAATCCTGCTGCAATTCACCACCACCGGCAGTTATCCCGCGCCGGCCGCGCCCAGCGTCGCGCTGACGGGCGACACCGCACCGGCATCGTCGGCGGCCGATGCGCCAACGCACAGCGATGGCATCACCCGCTACAACACGGTTCACGTCACCGACGACGGCAAGTCCACCTGGTATTACCGTATCGGCGACAGCGACAGCTGGCACGAGGGCAGCGGCGCCAGCTTCACGCTGGCCGATGGCCACTACGCGGCCGGAGAGATCCAGGTCAAACAAAGCTCTCACGGCGTGGACAGCCCGGTGGCCGTGCTCGGCGAGACCATCATCGATACCCATGCATTTACCGACGATACGCTGAGCGGCAACCACTTCATCGAAACCAATACCAGCGTTACCGGTTCGCTGGTCAGCGCGCAGACGTTGTCGGACCAGATCATCGAAATCACCCTCGACCACGGCGTCACCTGGAAGGCCGCGACGCTGACGCCGACCGATGCCACGCACGCCGACTGGACGCTGGGCGGACTCGATCTGACCAACGCCATCGAATACGGCGTGCGCATCGCCGACAAAGCCGGCAACGTCACCGGC
The DNA here is from genome assembly GCF_004614165.1 of Duganella callida. Taxonomy (GTDB): domain Bacteria; phylum Pseudomonadota; class Gammaproteobacteria; order Burkholderiales; family Burkholderiaceae_D; genus Rugamonas; species Rugamonas callida. Next base: position 17,784 of record NZ_SPVG01000152.1, read on the forward strand.
ACCGCGTACTACCTGACCGCGCGCGAAGCCAGCTACAACCATCCGGAGTACAACGACATCGTGCTGCACGCGGCTGGCGGGATCGACTACATTACCGTCGGCGCGCGGGCCTATGTCGATGGCGGCGGCGGTTACGGCGATATCGTCGTCACCGGCGACGACGCCGTCGTTTCGGTCGGCAACGACAGTCACGTCACCACCGGCAACGGTAACAACCTGGTCAGTACCGGCTTCGGCGCCAACATCGTCACCGGCAGCGGCAATGACCGGATTTATGTCAGCACCGTGGATGGCGCCCATATCAGCGCCGGCGGCGGCAACGACTGGCTGCAGTCGAACAGCGGCGTCAATGGTTTGCGTCTGGAGAGCCTGGACATCAGCGGCGTCGAGACCTTCAATTTCGGCTACAGCGGCGGCAACGATCTGACCATTAACACCGCCGCCAGCGTCCGCGCGACCAGCGGCACCGGCACGCTGACATTTACCTCCACATTCGCAGGATCGCACATGCACCTGAATGCCGCGCAATGGATTGCCGACGGCATCCAGGGCGACTATCAGCACTATCACGCCAGCAACAGCAGCGAGGTGCTGCTGATCGGTCAGAACATCACCGTGGACAACAATATCGGTTCGGCCTAAAGCCGCAGGCTGCGGCGGCTGCGGAATTCGCGCCAGTCGCCGCTGATCGGATCGATGAAGCTGATGGCGCGCGCCAGCAGTTGCAACGGCTGCGACACGTCATCCTGCTTGCACGGCAGCGCCACCGGATAAAACGCGTCGTTCAGGATCGGCACGCCCAGCGACGACAGGTGCAGCCGCAGCTGGTGCTGGCGGCCCGTGTGCGGGAACAGCCGGTAGTGCGTGTAGTCGGCATGATGTGCGATCACTTCGATGGTGGTGGCCGAATTCGGCTCGCCCGGCTCCTCTTTCATGACGAAGAACTTGTCGCCCTCCACCATGCGGCTGCGGTAGATGTACGGGAACGCCACGCCATCCAGTCGTGGCGCCAGCGCCTCGTACTCCTTGTCGACCACGCGCTTCTGGAACATCGACTGATAGGTGCCGCGGCTGGCGGGATTGCGCGAGAAGATCACCACGCCGGCCGTCTCGCGGTCCAGACGGTGAATCGGCACCAGGTCGGCCTCGCCCAGCGTTTTTTTCAGGCGCACCAGCAGCGTCTCGTGCAGGAAGCGGCCGGTCGGTATCATCGGCAGGAAGTGCGGCTTGTCCACCACCACCAGGTGCTCGTCCATGTGCAGGATCTCTTCCCTGAACGGAATCGGCGTCTCCGGCTTTTCCAGTTCGCGGTAATACCAGATGCGCATGCCGCGCTTGAAGCGGCTGCCGGGCTGCAGCGGGTTGCCGTCGCCATCGACCACGTCGCCGCGTGCCATGCGGTCGCGCCACGAGGCTTCCGACACATCGGGGAAGCGCTCGACCAGGAAGCCGATCATGTGCAGCCAATCACCGTCCGGCAGATACAGATAGCTGGGCGCGACACCGTCGCGCATGGGCAGCGGAGCTCGCGACATGTCAGGAACGCGGCAAAGCGATGGAATGGTACGCGGGCAGCTTGTCCGGGTCCAGCCCCTTCGCGCGCGCGTACACCGGCAGCACCAGGTACATGTTTTTGTTCATGTCCTCGATGCGCTGGCTGCCGCTGGGGTGGGTCGACAGGAATTGCAGCGGCTGATTCTTGTTCACCGCTCCCATCTTCTGCCACAGGGCGATGCCGGCGCGCGGATCGAAGCCGGCGCGCGCGGCCAGGTCCATGCCGACCAGATCGGCCTCGCTTTCGTCGCCGCGCGAGAACTTCAGCGCCGCGAAGCGCGCCGCGCCGCTGCCCACGGCGTCGCCCAGGCGCGGGTCGAAGCCGAAGTAGGCGGCGCCGGCGGCGCCGGCCAGCCGCGCCACCAGCGAGGTGGCATTGTTCTTGCCGGCCTGCTCGCGCGCGTGCTCGCGCAGCGCATGGGCAATCTCGTGGCCCATCACCATCGCCACTTCGTCGTCGGTCAGATTCAGCTTGGTCAGGATGCCGTTGTAGAAGGCGATGCGGCCGCCCGGCATGCAGAACGCATTGACGGTATCCGACTTGAGCAGGTTGACCTGCCAGTCCCACTTGGCCGCCTCCGGATTCCAGCGCGCGGTGAACGGAATCAGGCGCTTGGCGATCGCGCGCAGGCGGATCAGTTGCGGATTGGTGTCGGTGGCGACGGCGTCCTTCTGGTGCGCCTGGCTCAGCATCTGGTTGTATTGCAGGCGGGCCTGCTCGTTGAACTGTTGCGAGTCGCCGCCGGACAGATTGCGCAGCGGCGACAGCTTGGTCACCGGGATACCGTCATTCTGGGCGTGCAGCGACAGCGCGCTGGTGCAGAGCACCAGCGCCAGCATGGCGTGCTTCAATTTAAGGTTTTTCATGTCCATCATTCCAAGGGGCGATTTTCGGCAGCATCATCATTGCAGGAAACGCAAGGATAAAACACACGATAAAGAACCAGAACCATCCCGTTTCAGTGACAATATACCCTACCGAGGAATTGATGAATGTGCGCGGCACCGCAGCCAGACTGGAAAACAGCGCGTACTGCGTGGCCGTGTAACGCGGATCGGTGGCGCGCGACATGAAGGCCACCAGCGCCGCCGATCCCAGTCCCAGGCTGGCGAACGCCTCGAAGCCGAAGACGGCGCTGAGCAGCACCGGATCGGGGCCCACTCTGGCCAGCCAGGCGAAGCCCAGAATCGCCAGCGCCTGCAGCGCCCCGAACACCCACAGCGCGCGATTGATGCCCAGCTTGATCATCCAGATGCCGCCCACCGCGCCGCCGGCCAGGCTGGCCCACCAGCCGGTGGCGTTGGCCGCCAGGCCGATCTGCTTGGTGGTGAAGCCGATATCGAGGAAGAACTTGGTCGACAGCGCGGTGGACATGGTGTCGCCGATCTTGTACAGCAGGACGAAGGCGATGATGAACAGCGCCTGACGCCAGCCATCGCGCAGGACGAATTCGCGGAACGGCAGCACCACCGCTTCCTCCAGATTCTTGGGTGGCGCGCCGTACAGCGTCGGCTCTTTGGCCAGCAGGGTACATACAAAGCCCGGCAGCATGAAGGCCGCCACCACCCAGAACACCAGCTGCCACGGCTGGCTGTCCGCCAGCACCAGGCCCAGCGCGCTCGGAATCAGGCTGGCCGCCTTGTAGGCATTGACGATGATGGCGGCGCCCAGGCCCTGCTCTTCCTCGGCCAGGATCTCGCGCCGGTAGGCGTCGATCACCACGTCCTGGCTCGCCGACAGGAAGGCGATCAGGAATACCACGATGGCGATCAGCGACAGTTCCAGTTTCGGGTCCAGCATGCCCAGCCCGCCGATGAACAGGAACAGCGCCAGCTGCGTCAGCGCCATCCAGCCGCGCCGCCGGCCCAGCGGCAGCACGGTGTAGCGGTCCATGAACGGCGCCCACAAAAACTTGAAGGTGTAGGGGAACATCGCCAGGCCGAACAGCCCCAGCGCCTTTACGTCCAGCCCGGCCTTGGCCAGCCACGCCTGCATCAGGTAGATCAGCGTGTACAGCGGCAGTCCGGAGCTGAAGCCCAGGAACAGTATCGAAACAGTACGGCCGTTAAGGTAGCTGTACCAGGGCTTGGCGGTGGTCAATGGGCGGCCTTTTTACGAAGACGGAACACGGCGAGGTCGCCGCGCAGATTAGGCAGGAAGGATACACGCTTGCCCTCGGCCAGGGCCACACATTCGATCACTTCCAGCCCGCACTCCTCGGCCAGGTCGCGGAAATCGTAAATGGTGGCGCAGCGCACGTTGGGCGTGTCGTACCATTCGTACGGCAGCGATTCTGACACCGGCATGCGTCCCTTCAGCAGCGCCATGCGGTGCGGCCAGTAGGCGAAGTTGGGGAAGGAGACGATGGCTTCCTTGCCGACGCGGACGATGTCGCGCAGCAGGTCTTCCACGTGCTTCATCATCTGCAGGGAGGACAGGCACAGCACCGTGTCGAAGCTGTTGTCGCCGAACAGACCGAGGCCGTTTTCCATGTCCTGCTGGATCACCTGCACGCCGCGTTGGGTCGATGCCAGCACCTTGTCGTCGGCGATCTCGATGCCGTAGCCGCTGCACTGCTTTTCGCTCTGCAGATAGTCCATCATCACGCCGTCGCCGCAGCCGACGTCCAGCACGTGCGCGCTCTGGTCCACCCAGTGGGCGATGAAGGCCAGGTCCGGCCGCGCGATGCTCAGTTCATCGAAGTTCATGCCTTGCTCCCGATCTCGTTCCACACCTGGTCGTAATACGCGCGCACCATGTTCATGTAGCGCGAGTCCTCCAGCAGGAAGGCATCGTGGCCGTGCGGTGCGTCGATTTCGGCGTAGGTCACCTGGCGGCGGTTGCCGATCAGCGCCTGCACGATCTCGCGGCTGCGCTCCGGCGAGAAGCGCCAGTCGGTGGTGAAGGAAGCCAGGAAGAAGCGCGCCTTGGTGCCGCTCAGCGTCTTGGCCAGATCGCCGCCGTGCTTGCGCGCCGGGTCGAAGTAATCCAGTGCCTTGGTGATCAGCAGATAGGTATTGGCGTCGAAATATTCGCTGAACTTGTCGCCCTGGTAGCGCAGGTAGGATTCGATCTCGAAATCGATGCCGAAGTCGAACTTGTAGTCGCCCGTCTCGGCAACGTCGCGCAGCTTGCGACCGAATTTTTCGGCCATGTCGTCGTCCGACAGATAAGTGATGTGGCCGACCATGCGCGCCACGCGCAAGCCGTTCTTGGGCACCACGCCGAATTCGTAGAAATCTCCGCCGTGATAATGCGGGTCGGACAGGATGGCCTGACGCGCCACGTCGTTGAAGGCGATGTTCTGCGCCGACAGCTTGGCGGTCGAGGCGATCACCACGCAGTGACGCAGGCGCTCCGGGTACATGATGGACCAGGCCAGCGCCTGCATGCCGCCCAGCGAGCCGCCCATCACGGCGGCGAACTGGCGGATGCCCAGTTGATCGGCCAGGCGCGCCTGCGCGGCCACCCAGTCCTCCACCGTCACCACCGGGAAGGCGGCGCCGTACGGCTTGCCGGTGGCCGGATTGATGTGCATCGGGCCGGTGGAGCCGAAGCAGGAACCGAGGTTGTTGATGCCGATGACGAAGAACTTGTCGGTATCCAGCGGCTTGCCGGGACCGACCATATTGTCCCACCAGCCCAGGCTTTTCGGCTGGCCTTCGTATTCGCCGGCGACATGGTGCGAGGCGTTCAGGGCATGGCAGACCAGCACCGCGTTGGATCTGTCCGCGTTGAGGGTGCCATAGGTTTCATACATCAGCATATAGTCGCGCAGCGACGCGCCGCTTTGCAGCACCAGCGGCTCTGCAAAATGCATGGTTTGCGGCTTAACGTATCCCAGGGATGACGATGACATGTTGGTTTAGTTTTTGGGGGCGGCCCCGCGGGCCATCTATCAAGGCGGAACCGCGAGGGTGGGTTCCGCCACGTACTACATCAACTGTAATTGTTCGACCGCGTCTGCAATCACGTTGGGTTCCATCGAGCGCATGATCTTGCGGGTTTGCGGCATGATGCGCGCAAGGTCGCTGTTCAGGATTTCTTGTTTGACCGACAGCAGCTGCGCCGGGTGCATCGAGAATTCGCGCAGCCCCATGCCCAGCAGCAGACGTGTCAGTTTGACATCGCCCGCCATTTCGCCGCAAACAGCGACGTCGATCCCGGCTTTATGCCCGGCCGCAATCGTCATCGAGATCAATTGCAGCACAGCCGGATGCAGCGGATTGTAAAGGTGCGCGACCTCATAATCAACCCGGTCGATGGCCAGCGTGTACTGGATCAGGTCATTGGTGCCGATCGACAGGAAGTCCATGCGCTTGACGAACATCGGCAGCGCCAGCGCGGCGGCCGGAATCTCGATCATGGCACCGACGTCGATCTCCTCGTCGAACTTGACGTGCTGCTCGCGCAGTTCGGCCTTGGCCTGCGCCACCATCGCCAGCGACTGATCGATCTCGAAGGCGTGCGCCAGCATCGGGATCAGGATGCGCACCTTGCCGAACGCGGACGCGCGCAGGATCGCGCGCAGCTGGGTCAGGAAGATCTGCGGCTCGGCCAGGCAGTAGCGGATCGCACGCAGGCCCAGCGCCGGATTCAGCGCCGTCTGCTCGCTCTGGTCCAGCGGCTTGTCGGCGCCGATGTCCAGGGTGCGGATGGTGACCGGCCGGCCTTTCATCGCCACCACGGCTTTTTTGTACTGCTCGAACTGCTCGTCTTCCGACGGAATCCGGTTGTTGCGCCCCATGAACAGGAATTCGGAGCGGAACAGACCGACGCCGTTGGCGCCCGCTTCCAGCGCGGCCGGGCAATCGTCCGGCAGCTCGATGTTGGCCAGCAGCGTGATTTCGGTGCCGTCCTTGGTGATGGCCGGCGTCTTCTTCAGCTTGAGCAGCTTTTTCTTCGCGCGCGCGGCGGCCTGCTGGCGTTCGCGGTACTGTTCCAGCACCAGCGCGCTCGGATTGGCGATCACCACGCCGGCGTCGCCGTCGATGATCAGCCAGTCGTCCTGCTCAATCAGGGTCGAGGCTTCCGACATGCCGACGGCGGCCGGAATATCCAGGCTGCGCGCGACGATCGCCGTATGCGAGTTCTGGCCGCCGACGTCGGTAACGAAGCCGATGAAGGAGCGGTCGCGGAACTGCAGCATGTCGGCCGGCGAGATGTCGTGGGCGACGATGATCATCTGCGGCTGGAACTCGTCCTCGCCGGCCGGCGCCGCTGGCGGCAGCATGCGCTCGCTGCCCATCAGCACCTTGAGCACGCGCTCGGCCACCTGCTGGATGTCGGCCTTGCGCTCGCGCAGATACGGGTCTTCGATTTCGTCGAACTGCGCCGACAGCTCATCGATCTGGGTCAGCAGCGCCCATTCGGCGTTGTAGTGGCGGGTGCGGATGATGTCCAGCGGCGCTTCGGAAATCATCGGGTCGGACAGGATCAGCGCATGCACGTCGATGAACGCGCCCAGCTCGGTGGGGGCGTCCTTGGGCAGTTCGTTCCACAGCGTCTGCAATTCCTTGTGGACGGCGGCCAGCGCCTGCTGCAGACGCGTGACTTCCGCCTCGACCTGCTCCTCGGCCACCAGATAATGCTTGACGTCCAGCGCGGCCGGCGCCAGCAGATGGGCGCGGCCGATCGCGATGCCGCGCGAGACCGGAATGCCATGCAGCGTGAACGAGGCCATCGGCGGGCCTGCGGGGAAGCGGGGACGGCTGCGCTCCGCCGCCATTACTCGCCTTCGCCGAACTTGTCGTTGACCAGCGCGGTCAGGGCGGCGATGCAATCGCCCTCATCGTCGCCGTCGGCTTCCAGCAGGACCTTGGCGCCCTTGCCGGCGGCCAGCATCATCACGCCCATGATGGACTTGGCGTTGATGCGGCGCGCATTGCGCGTCAGCCAGACGTCGCTTTTGTATTTTGCTGCCAGTTGGGTGAATTTGGCGGAGGCACGCGCATGCAAACCAAGCTTGTTGATAATTTCGAGTTCTTGCTGAATCATTTTTCTTTTGTCTCAATCAGTGCGCATTGCATAAAAAGTCAGGCTTCCCCGACGCGTATCCGGTTGTCGACGCGCACCGCTCCACTTTGCGCGCCGGCCAGGGCCATCTCGACCACCACGTCCAGCGTGTCGCGGCGGTAGGTGATGGCGCGCAGCAGCATCGGCAAGCTGATGCCCGCGATGACCTCCACCCGGCCCGCGTCGGCCAGCCGGTTGCAGCAGTTGGCGGGCGTGCCGCCCTTGACGTCGGTGATCACCAGCACGCCGTCGCCATCGTCCAGGCGCTTGATGGCCGCCGCGGCCAGGTTCTGGACTTCGCCCAGGTCCTGGTCGGCAATCACATCGATCGCTTCCAGATGTTCGGTCGGACCACGGAACACATGTGCGCAGGCGGCAAGAAAGGCCTGGCCCAGTGGTGCGTGCGTCATAAGTAGTATGCCTACCATATTCTTAAATCGCCAGTAAGTATTGGACTTTTCTTGTTACCGGGATGACTGCACCGCCGCCTCGACCGCGTCGATGAAGGTCGCCGCCACCGGGAAGCCGGTTTGCTGCGTAATCTCCTGGAAACAGGTCGGGCTGGTGACGTTCACTTCCGTCAGGTAATCGCCGATAACATCTAATCCTACCAGCAACAGGCCGCGGGCGGCCAGAATCGGCCCCAGGCTGTTGGCGATTTCGAAGTCGCGCTCGGTCAGCGGCTGGGCCACGCCGATGCCGCCGGCCGCCAGGTTGCCGCGCACTTCGCCGTTCTGCGGGATGCGCGCCAGCGAGTACGGCACCGGCTTGCCGCCGATCACCAGGATGCGCTTGTCGCCCTTGACGATGTCCGGGATGTAGCGCTGGGCCATGATGGTGTGGCGGCCGTTGCCGGTCAGGGTCTCGATGATGGAGCCCAGATTCATGCCGTCGGCCGTGACGCGGAAGATGCCGGCGCCACCCATGCCGTCCAGCGGCTTGAGGATGACGTCGCCATGCTGCTTCTGGAACGCGCGGATGCGCGCCTCGTCGGACGTCACCAGCGTCGGCGAGGTGAACTGGCTGAACTGCGTGATCGCCACTTTCTCATTGTGGTCGCGGATGGCGGACGGCTTGTTGAACACCCTGGCGCCCTGCTTCTCGGCCAGTTCCAGCAGATAGGTGCCGTACACGTATTCCATGTCGAACGGCGGGTCCTTGCGCTGCAGGATGGCGTCGAACTCGCCCAGGTTGGTTTCCACCGGCTCGGCGGCGCGATACCAGTCGGTGCTGTCGCCGGTCATGCTGATCTGCTGCACCCGGGCCGTGACCACGCCCTGCTCCACCGCCATGTGCTTCTGCTGAAAAGCGTAGACGGTATGGCCGCGCTTGGCGGCCTCGACCATCATGGCATAAGTGGAATCCTTGTAGGTCTTAAAAGTCGACAAAGGGTCGGCGAGGAAAGCTATCTTCATGGCGCATCCGTGAGAGGTAATGCCTGATTTTAGCCGAGATCGGCAACCGGCATCGGTCGCCGTCAATAGACCTCGGGATTCGGATCGGTGCGTTCCATTTCCAGCGACGCCGCCAGCAGCGCCAGACGCGCCACCACGCCGTACACGTAGAAGCGGTTCGGCGCGGCCGTACCCGGCTTGGCCTTGAGGTCCGGCACCGCGTGCTGCTGGGCGAAGGCCAGCGGCACATACTGCGAACCGGGAGCGTTCAGGTTCTGGTCGATGCCCTTCTCGGCGTGGATACGGTAGAAGCCGCCGACCACGTAGCGGTCGATCATGTACACCACCGGCTCGGCCACCGCGTCCTTGATGCTCTCGAAGGTCGGCACGCCTTCCTGGATGATGAAGTCGGTGACTTCCTTGCCATCCTTGATGACGGTCATCTTGTCGCGCTGGGCCTGGGTCAGGTCCTTGATCTCGCTGGAATCCTTGATGGTCAGGATGCTGGTGCCGTAAGTGCCGGCGTCCGGCTTGACGATCACGAACGGCTTCTGGTCCTTGATGCCGTATTCCTTGTATTTCTTCTTGATCTTGGCCAGCAGCGCGTCGACGTTGGCGGCCAGGCAGTCGTAGCCCTCGCCGGTGCGGAAGTTGACCGCGTCGCACTTGGCGTGGAACGGGTTCAGCATCCACGGATCGACACCGATCAGCTTGCCGAACTTCTTGACCACCTCATCATAGGCGTTCATGTGGTTGCTCTTGCGGCGCAGCGCCCAGCCGGCGTGCAGCGGCGGCAGCAGGCTCTGTTCGTGGATATTCTGCAGGATCTCCGGCAGGCCGGCCGACAGGTCGTTGTTCAGCAGGATAGTGCACGGATCGAAATCCTTCAGACCGACGCGGCGGCCGTTGGGCGAGCGCACCAGCGGTTCCACCACCAGCATATTGCCGTCCGGCAGAGGCAGCGGGGTCGGTTCGGTGATTTCCGGCGACAGCGAACCCAGCCGCACGTGCAGGCCGGTCTGGCGGAAAATCTGCATCAGCCGCGCCACGTTGGCCCAGTAGGTCGGGTGGCGCTGGGTGATTTCCGGGATCAGCAGCAGGTTGCGCGCATCGGGGCAATATTTGTCGATCGCCGCCATGGCCGCCTGCACCGACAGCGGCAGCATCTCGGTGGCCAGCATGTTGAAGCCGCCCGGGAACAGATTGGTGTCCACCGGCGCGAGTTTGTATCCGGCATTCCTCATATCCACCGAGCAGTAGAACGGCGGAGTGTGTTCCTGCCATTCGAGGCGGAACCAGCGCTCAATGGCCGGCGTGGCGGCCAGGATTTTTTCTTCGAGATCGAGCAGCGGTCCACTCAGGGCCGTGACGAGGTGGGGAACCATGTTGACTTCCTTGAATTGATGCGGGAGGACGCCCCTCCAGGCACATAGAACGCCAGATAATAACGTGCAGATACCCCAAATTGGGACAATAACCCTATTTTAAAGGCGTGATATAAAAAAAAGCGCCCCTTTTGGGGGCGCTTTTCAGCCAAACAGCGTGAGCTGTTGTTAATTAATCATGGTATGCGGACTCGCCGTGGGTGGTGATGTCCAGACCTTCGCGTTCTTCCTCTTCCGGCACGCGCAGACCGATCACCACGTCCACCAGTTTGAAGGCGATCAGCGCGACGATGCCCGACCACAGGATGGTCACGCCGACGCCGGTGGCCTGCACGATCACTTGCGAGCCGATCGAGTAGTCAGCCGATGCCTTGTTGGCAACATAGTCGAACACGCCCTGGCCGCCCAGCGACGGTGCGGCAAACACGCCGGTCAGGATCGCGCCCAGGATACCGCCGACGCCGTGCACGCCGAACACGTCCAGCGAATCGTCCGCGCCCAGCAGTTTTTTCAGGCCGTTCACGCCCCACAGGCAGATCACGCCGGCCAGCAGGCCCATGATCAGCGCGCCCATCGGACCGACGAAGCCGCAGGCCGGGGTGATGGCCACCAGACCGGCCACCGCGCCCGAAGCGCCACCCAGCATCGACGGCTTGCCTTTGAAGATCCATTCGGCGAACACCCACGACACGGTGGCGGCAGCAGTCGCCAGCAGGGTGTTGATGAAGGCCAGGGCGGCGATGTCGCCCGCTTCCAGCGCCGAACCGGCGTTGAAACCGAACCAGCCCACCCACAGCAGCGAGGCGCCGATCATGGTCATGGTGACCGAGTGCGGGGCCATCGATTCACGGCCCAGGCCGACACGTTTGCCGATCATGTAGGCGCCGACCAGACCAGCGACGGCGGCGTTGATGTGCACCACGGTACCGCCGGCGGTGTCGAGCGCGCCTTTCTGGAACAGGAAGCCGGCCTTGGCGGTTTCGGTGGCCAGGGTGGCGGCGTCCTTGATCGCGTCCGGACCGGTCCAGAACCAGACCATGTGGGCGATCGGCAGGTAAGCGAAGGTGAACCAGATCACCACGAAGGCCAGCACCGCCACGAACTTGGCGCGCTCGGCGAAGGCGCCGATGATCAGGCCGCAGGTGATGGCGGCAAACGTGGCCTGGAACGCGACGAAGGCGAACTCAGGAATCACCACGCCCTTGCTGAAGGTGGCGGCATAGGCGAAGGCGCCCTTGGCCGGATCCCAGATGCCGTTCAGGAAGGTGCGGTCATGCAGGTTGCCGAAGAAGGCGTTGCCCTCGGTGAAGGCCAGCGAGTAGCCGTAGATGCACCACAGCACCACGATCAGCGCGAAGATCATGAACACCTGCATCAGGATCGACAGCATGTTCTTGGAACGCACCAGGCCGCCGTAGAACAGGGCCAGGCCGGGGATGGTCATCAGGATCACCAGCAGGGTCGAGGTCATCATCCAGGCGGTGTCGCCCTTTTGCGGGGTTGGCGCGGCGGGAGCGGCGGCCGCATCCGCTGGCGCGGCCGGTGCGGCGGCGGCGGGAG
>NZ_SPVG01000203.1 GCF_004614165.1 Duganella callida
GGGATCGGCGGCCGGCGCGGCGGGCGTGGCCAGCGTGCTGGCGTCGGCGCCGGCCGGGCAGGGCGCGTCGCTGTACGTGATCTTCTCCGCCTGCTTGCATTTGTACACGGTTTGCGCGTAGGCGGCCAGCGTGGCGCCCCACAGCAGTACGGCAATCATGGATTTCATCTCGGCCTCGCTCACAGGATTTTACCGGGATTCATGATACCGAGCGGGTCCAGCGCCGATTTGATGGCCCGCATCATGTTGAGCTCCACCGGCGACTTGTAGCGCGCCAGTTCGTCGCGTTTGAGGGCGCCGATGCCGTGTTCCGCCGAGATCGAGCCGCCGAACGCCGCCACGCTGTCGTAGACCAGGCGGTTGACTTGGTCCTGGTTGAGCAGGAAATCCTCATGCGCGATGCCGTCCGGCGGCGCCACGTTGTAGTGCAGGTTGCCGTCGCCGACGTGGCCAAAGCACACCAGCTGGCAGCCGGGAAAGGCGGCGTCGAGCCGCGGTCCGGTGGCCGTGATGAAGTCGGCGATACGCGACACCGGCAGCGAAATGTCATGCTTGATGTTTTTGCCGGCCCTGGCCTGCGCCAGCGGGATATGCTCGCGCAGCTGCCACAGCGCCGCCGATTGCGCGACCGACGACGCCACCACGGCATCGTCGATCACGCCGCGTTCCAGCGCGGCGCCGATGGCACGCTCCAGCAGACCGACCGCGTGCTGTTCCGGTTCGCTGTTCGACAGCTCCAGCAGCACGTATTGCGCATGTGGCGCGGCAAACGGCTGGCGCAGCTGCGGGAACTGTTGCGCCACCAGCTGCAGACAATATTGCGACATGAGTTCGAAGCCGGTCAGGCTGGCGCCGCAATGGTCCTGCATCAGCACCAGCAGTTGCAGCGCGGCCGCCGGCGAGCGCAGGGCCGCCAGCGCGGTGAGGCTGGCCTTGGGCTGCGGGTACAGCTTGAGCACAGCGCCGGTGATGACTCCCAGTGTGCCTTCGGCGCCGATGAACAGGTCGCGCAGATCGTAGCCGGTATTATCCTTGCGCAGGCCGCGCAGACCGTTCCAGATCTCGCCCTGCGGCGTGACGACCTCCAGTCCGAGGCATAATTCGCGCATATTGCCGTAACGCAGAACCGCGGTGCCGCCGGCATTGGTGGACAGGTTGCCGCCGATAGTGCAGCTGCCTTCCGCCGCCAGCGACAGCGGGAACAGGCAGCCTTCGGCGGCGGCAGCCTGCTGCACGTGCTGCAAAATGCAGCCGGCATCCACCGTCATGGTGCGGTTGACGGCATCGACCTCGCGGATGCGGTTGAGCCGCGCCAGCGACAACAGCACCTGCCGGCCGCTGAGGTCCGGCACGCTGCCAAGCACCAGGCCGGTGTTGCCGCCTTGCGGCACCAGCGTCACGCGATATTCGGCGCAGGCGCGCACCAGCGCCGCCACTTCTTCCGCCGAGCCGGGACGCAGCACGGCCAAGGCCTGGCCGGTAAAGCGTCCGCGCTGGTCGGTGAGAAAGGGCGCCATGTCGGCCGGCGCCTGCAGCACGTGGGCGGCGCCCAGCGCGGCGCGGCATTGCGAAATAAAATCCATCATTTGATCGTCGTGATCTTGACCTTGTCCAGCAGTTCCTTGGCCATTTTCCTTGCCGCCTTCTTGTACGGCCGCAGGTACAGCACGGCGCAGACGAAGTACACGCACACCAGCGCCGCCTCGCCCCAGCCCAGCCACGCGGACACATTGCCGGTATCGCTCCAGCCGCGCACCACGCCCTCGGCGAAGTACAGCAGTATCATCATCGAGGTCCACTGCAGCGTGTAGATATCGCGCTTGAACACGCCGTACAGCGGCAGCAACAGCGGCGCAGCCTTGAGCACCAGCCAGGAACCGCCGGGCTTCAGTGGCGCCAGTGCCATCTCCCACAACACACACCAGACTATCAGGATCACCAGGCTGCCGATGGCACCCCAGTGAAAATATCGTTGCATTGCGGTTTCCATGATGCGTCCTCGGATCAGCTCAGGTTGGTACGCAGTTTGACGGCGGTTTCGGCCAGGCGCCTGCCCAGCGCGATGGCCAGGCGCTTTTCATCGTCGGTGATGGTCTTCTTGCCGTCCAGGCCGGACCAGTGGCTGGCGCCGTAGGGCGTGCCGCCACTGGCGGTGGTCATCAGCTCCGGCTCGGTGTAGGGCAGGCCGAGCACCATCATGCCGTGATGGAACAGCGGGATCATCATCGACAGCAGGGTCGACTCCTGGCCGCCATGCAGACTGCCGGTGGAGGTGAACACGCAGGCCGGCTTGCCCGCCAGCGTGCCGGACAGCCACTGCGCCGAGGTGCCGTCCAGGAAGTACTTCATGGCCGAGGCCATGTTGCCGAAGCGGGTGGGCGAACCCAGCGCCAGGCCGGCGCAGTCGGCCAGGTCGTCCAGCTCGACGTAGGGAGCGCCGTTGGCCGGCACGTCGGACTCGGTGGCCTCGGCCACGGTGGACACGGCGGGGACGGTGCGCAGGCGCGCATCGCAGCCCGGCACGCCCTCGATGCCCTGGGCGATCAGCTCGGCCAGTTTGCGCGTGGCGCCATGGCGCGAGTAGTACAAAACGAGAATAGTCAGGGTCGGAGTGTTCATCAGCGGTATTATAGGGCGCTTTGGCGGATGGCATCATTGCCACTGTTGTAATACCATTAGCCCCATGTACGAAAAATATCTCCGCCCGCTGTTCCTGTACCTGTTCCGCACCTGCCGCAGCGGCATCAAGACCGTGCGCTCGCTGTCCTGGCCCGAAGTCCGCGACCTGTTCCTGTTTGCGCAGCGCCGCCTGCGCGAGGAAAGTCTGCCGCAGGTGGCCGGCTCGTTGACGTTCACCACCACCTTTGCGCTGGTGCCCCTGCTCACCATCGCGCTGGCGATTTTCACCACGTTCCCGCTGTTTAACACCTTCCGCAGCTCGCTGGAGGCGTACTTCGTCCAGAGCGTGATGCCGAAGACGATTTCCAGCACCATCCTCAACTACATGACCATGTTCGCTTCCAAGGCCACGCGGCTGTCGGCGGTGGGCGCGGTGGCGCTGATCTTCACCTCGATCGCGATGATGAACCTGATCGAGCGCGTGTTCAACCGCATCTGGCGCGTGCGCGGCCAGCGCAGCTGGACCAAACGCATCCTGGTCTATTGGGCCCTGCTGACGCTGGGGCCGTTGCTGATCGGCGTGTCGCTGACCTTGTCGTCGCAGGTGTTCATGGTCACCAGCGACCTGGTGGGCAGGCACGTGCCGTTCCTGGGCGCGCTCATTTATACCGTTCTGTCGCTGGCACTGACCACCGCCGCCTTTACGCTGCTGTATATCGTGGTGCCGAACCGCGACGTCGAGTGGCACGACGCGGCCTGGGGCGGGCTGCTGGCCGGCCTGGCCTTCGAGCTGGCCAAACGCGGCTTCGGCGTGTTCATCACGCAGTTCCCGACGTATTCCAAAATCTACGGGGCGCTGGCGGCGGTGCCGTTGTTCCTGCTGTGGGTGTATCTGTCCTGGCTGATTACGCTGTTTGGCGCGCTGCTGGTGGCCGCGCTGCCGGTGGTGAAATACGAGCGCTGGTGGCATGAAGCCCAGCCGGGCGGTGAATTCGTCGACGCAATGGCGATCCTGAAAGTGCTGCACGTGGCCTGCAAGTGTGGCGACACGGCGCTGGTCAGCGCGGGCCAGATCCGCGAGCGCACGCGTCTGGGCTTTGACGAGATGGACAATCTGTTGGAACGCATGATGGCCGCCGGCTGGGTCGGGCGGGTGCCGGTACCGGTGCCGTCGCGGGTACAGTGGGGCAAGCGCGTCAGCGATGGCTCCGATCACTGGGTCATCCTGGCCAATGTCGACAAACTGACCCTGGCCGAAGTCTACCGCCTGTTCGTGTTTGCCGGCATGCCGGTCAACGCCGGCGTCATCGCCGACAGCGACGATGAGCGCGACCAGCAGGCCGCACGCGAAGCCGCGCTGCTGGCGCGCGAGGTGGAAACCGCGGTCGAAACGGGGCTGGGCAAGACACTGACCGAGCATTTCGGGCCGCTCGATTGCCGATGATTGCAGTATCTCAACGCTGCGCTGGCACTGCGCGTACTCGACTATAACTATCGCATTTTCACCGAACATGCGCGGCGCTTCGGACCGCTGCCGGAAACCGTGAGGAGCAGACTGACCCAAGCCAGCCTGACGCGACCGGAAGCGTGGTGCGAACGGCTGCCGGAAGCGCAATCGCTGCAGCAGGTCTTCAATGCTCCGGCAAACAGAACTTCAGCAAAGCGTCGTTGATGGCATCGGGCTGTTCGACCATCATGGCGTGGCCCGCTTGCACGGTGACCGATCTGGCGTGCGGCAGTGCCGCCGTCAGCGTACGCGCGGCCTTGGGCGGCGTCATCACGTCGCTGGCGCCGAAGATGAACAGGGTGGGGCAGTGCACCCCGCCGGCGGCGGCTTCGCCGCGGTCGTAGGCGTTGCAGGCGGCCAGGTCGGTGTGCAGAAGATGCCGGCCCGACTGCTGCCGGGACAGGCGCAGCATCAATTGCCGCAGCTCGTCGGCGCGTTCATGGCCAGGTGTGTGCGACCATTTGGCGACCATGTCGATAGCGCGCGGCTCGTCGCTGCGCGCGGTTGCCAACAGCGTCTCGGCCACCTTCATGGGATAGGCGACGCCCAGCAGCGCCAGGTGCCCGATGCGCTGCGGCGCCCTGGCCGCCGCCTCCAGCGCGATCAGCGCGCCCAGGCTGTGACCGACCAGCGCGGCCTGGCCGATCTGTGCCGCGTCCAGTTGCGCCAGCAGCCAGTCGGCCATGGCGGCCACGCTGCCCAGCGCCGGACCGGGCGCGGCGCCGTGGGCGGGCAGATCGGGCGTCAGCACGCGATAGCCGTGCTGCGCGAAATGGCGGCTTTGCGCGCGCCAGACGGTATGGTCGTTGAGCGCACCGTGGATGAATACGACGTGAGGCTGCATGAAACTCTCCTTTCTGCGAGAATGCTACCCCGAATCGCGGCAAGGCAACAGCACAGCAAAAATGTTGAGTTTTGCTTATCGCCGATACTGGCTTTTTTACCGGGCATAGGCTACATTCGGTAAAAAGGCTACAACATAAGAACTCCCATTCACAGAGCGTATATCAGCGGACAGGACGGCCAATATGAAAGTCTCCGAAATTCTCCAGGTTAAAGGCAGTATCCTTTACACCATCTCCCCCGATCAACCGCTGGCGGAAGCCGCCGACACCATGGCCGAGAAGGACATCGGTTCGCTGGTGGTGATGGAATTCGGCGATCTGGTCGGCATGCTGACCTTCCGTGAAGTGCTGCGCGCACTGCACGACAACCAGGGTAGCGTCGGCGGCGGCACGGTGCGCAAGCACATGGACGACGCGCCGATCACGGTCACGCCCGACACCGAAGTCAACGAGGTGCGCCGCATCATGCTGGAAAAGCACGCGCGCTACCTGCCGGTGATGAACGCCAAGACCATCCTCGGCGTGATCTCGTTCTACGACGTGGCGCGCGCCGTGCTGGAAGCGCAGAGTTTTGAAAATCGTATGCTCAAGGCATATATCCGCGACTGGCCGGCGGAAGCCGAGCAGGCCGCCGACTGACTCGCCGGTCATTCCCGTTTCCGCGGGAATGACAACATCTGTTCAGGCCGACACTTCCAGGGCGTCGTTGCTGAGCCAGCCGTTCAGCGCGGTGGCCGTCATCGGTCGCGCGAACAGGAAACCCTGCGCCAGCGGACAACCCAGCGTATGCAGAATCTGCGCCTGGCGCTCATCCTCCACGCCTTCCGCGATCACGGCCAGACCCAGGTTGCGGCCCAGCTGGATCACCATTTCCGCAATGCTGCTGCCGCGCGCCGAACCGGTGATTTCGGTGACGAAGGCGCGGTCTATCTTCAGGCGGTCGATTTGCAGCCGCTGCAGGTAGGACAATGACGAAAAGCCGGTACCGAAATCGTCGATCGCGATGCTGACCCCGGTCTGCTTGATCTGCGCCAGCATCTTGATCAGCAGATCCGGCTCCTCCATCGCCATCGATTCGGTGATTTCCAGTTCGATGTGCTCGGGCGGCGCGCCGGTATCGTCCAGCGCGCGCTTCAGCATGTCCAGGAACAATGGATGGCGGAACTGCACCTGCGACACGTTAATGGACATCATGAAATCATGGTGGCCGGCCTTGCGCAAATCCACCAGTTCGCGGCAGGCGGTGCGCATCACCCATTCGCCCAGATCGATGATCAGGCCCGAATATTCGGCGATCGGAATGAAGCGGTCGGGCGAGATGAATTTGCCGTCCGGCGTCTGCCAGCGCAGCAGCGCCTCGGCGCCGACCGGGCGGCGCGTCTCCAGATCGATCTGCGGCTGGTACACCACGAACAGCTGATTCTGCCCGAAGGCCGTGCGCAGCGCATGCATCATGCGCACGCGCTCGCGGATTTCCACGCCCATCGAGCGCGAAAAATAGAAGTGGCCGGCACGCTGCTGCGACTTGGCGCGTTTCAGCGCGATGTCGGCATCCTTCAGCGCATCGGCGCCACTGCCTTCGTGTTCGCCCAGGCGCACCAGGCCCAGCGTCGCCGACAGCTGCACATCCTGGCCGTCGATGCTGAAGGCGCGCTGGAACAGCGCCAGGATGTTGGCCGGATTGACCTGCTCGGAATTGCCCAGCACGCAGAAGATGTCGCCGCCGATGCGCGCCACGGTGACCTGCTCGCCGAGCTCGGTCTGCAGGCGGTTGGAGACGGCGATCAGCAGCATGTCGCCAAACTGGTGGCCGAGCGCGTCGTTGGTTTCGGCAAAGTGGTCCAGATCGACCAGCGACAACGTGGCGTCGTCGCGGCCCGGGCCGGCCAAGGTGGCGTCGAGAATTTCCACCAGCCGGGTGCGGTTGGGCAGCTTGGACAGCTGATCGTAAAACGCCGCATTGTGCAGATGCGTCACCAGCTCGACGTTATCGAGGCCGACGGCGACGTTGCTGCAGAACACCTCCAGCAAGCGCTCGTCGATTTCGGTGGGCGCGCGCGCCACTTCCATGAAGGCGACGAAGTCGCGGCTGGCCTTGCCGGCGAAGTACAGGGCAATGCAATCGGGGCCGTACAAATTGCGCCGCTGCGCCAGCGCCAGTTCCAGCGCATCGTGGATGCGCTGGTCCTCGCGCACGGTCAGGGTGATGTTGTCCAGGTGGCGGAAACTGCCGGCCGTGGCCATGACCATCAATTCCTTGCAGCCCTCGTCCGGGCACTCCTGCACGCACAGCACGCCGTTGGCGTCTTGGCCCAGCAGGTCGGCGATCTGGGTCAGCACGCCGGCCGCGAAGTTCTGCACGCCGTGCAGCGTCATCAGCTGGGTGCTGGCGTGGACGATCTGGTTGAGGCCGCGCCGGCTGTCGTTGATCTTGCGGATCTGCTCATAGGAACGGATCGCGGCCGTCACCGTGGTGAACAGCTTGATGCGGGTCAGCTCGGACTTGGTCTTGTAATCGTTGATGTCGAAATCGCGGATGGCGTCGATTTCCGGCGCGTAGCCGGGCTGGCCGGTGCGCAGGATGATGCGCACGTCGTGCAGCTTCAGCGTTTCGCGGATATAGCGTACCAGGTGCAGGCCGGCGTCGTCCTGTTCCATCACCACGTCCAACAGGATGACGGCGATTTCAGGCTCGTGCTGGAGCAGCTCGCGCGCCTGGCTGGCCGAATAAGCGTGCACGAATTCCAGCGGGCGGTGCTGCATGTCGAGATTACCGAGGGCAAAAGTGGTGGTCGAGTGGACGTCCTCGTCGTCGTCGATAATCATGACCCGCCAGACATTGCGGGCGCCGGCCGTGGAGGTCGGCGCCGGGTGTTCATCTAAGAAAACCAAATCGTCTTGATCATCCTTGGATTGCTCAAGAGGTGTTACCGGTGGGGGCATGTGTAGCTTCTCCAGGATTCTCGGTGTTCTTCGTTCAAGTATATAGCGGATTGTCAAAAAGAATCCAGACTTCCAGCGCGAATAACCATAGCTCGTGCAGCGATATGCGAGTTGCACCATACTTGTATCAAAAGAATGATATTTTACCAAGCGAAACTTGCCATGTGGAAATTATTTCTTTCTCGGGACGGCAGGCGCCCCTGACTGGTAGAATGAGGAACTTTCCACTATTTTCCGAAGATTCTTTCCCTATGTCTGGCAATACTTTTGGTAAATTGTTTTCCGTCACTACTTTTGGTGAATCCCATGGCCCCGCAATCGGTTGTGTGATCGATGGTTGCCCGCCGGGTTTGCCGTTGTCGGAAGCCGACATTCAGCCAGAGCTGGACCGCCGCAAGCCGGGCACGTCGCGTCATGTGACCCAGCGCCAGGAATCGGATACGGTGGAGATTTTGTCGGGCGTGTACCAGGGGGTCACCACCGGCACGCCGATCGCGTTGTTGATCCGCAATGAGGATCAGCGCAGCAAGGATTACGGCAACATCGCCGATACATTCCGTCCTGGACATGCAGACTACACCTATTGGCACAAATATGGCGTCCGCGATCCGCGCGGCGGCGGACGCTCGTCGGCGCGCCTGACCGCGCCCATCGTCGGCGCGGCCGCGGTGGCCAAGAAGTGGCTGCAACAGCAATACGGCACGGTGTTCAAGGGCTGTATGAGCCAGCTTGGCGAGATCGCCGTGCCGTTCGAGGACTTCAGGCACGTGCCCGACAATCCCTTCTTTGCCGCCACCGGCGACGCCGCCGTGATCGCGCGCATGGAAGCCTACATGGATGACTTACGCAAGGCCGGCGACTCGATCGGCGCGCGCATCGACGTGGTGGCGCAGAACGTGCCGGTCGGCCTGGGCCAGCCGATCTACGACAAGCTCGACGCCGATATCGCTTACGCCATGATGGGCATCAATGCCGTCAAGGGCGTGGAAATCGGCGCCGGCTTCCGGTCGGTGGCGCAGAAGGGCAGCGAGCATGGCGATCCGCTGACGCCGCAGGGTTTCGTCGGCAACAACGCCGGCGGCGTGCTGGGCGGGATTGCGACCGGCCAGGATATCACGGTGTCGATCGCCATCAAGCCGACCTCGTCGATCCGCACGCCGCGTCCGTCGATCGACAAGGACGGCAATCCGGTGATGGTGGAAACCTTCGGCCGCCACGATCCCTGCGTCGGCATTCGCGCCACGCCGATCGCCGAAGCCATGCTGGCGCTGGTGCTGATCGACCACGCGCTGATGCACCGCGCCCAGTGCGGCGACGTCAAGGTCACGACCCCGAACATCGAGCTGTAAGGTGCCGGCGCAGGCGTCAAGCTTCGCCTTCTTCCTGTTCTGCTACTACGCCCACGCGGGCACCTGGAGCACCTACGCCACGCTGTTCTTCGCCGACAAGGGCATGACGGTGGCGCAGATCGGCGTGCTGATGTCGATGATCCAGGTGTTGCGCATCGTCGGCCCCAACGTCTGGGGCTACGTCGCCGACCATTACGACCGCCGCGTGCTGGTGCTGCGCGCCGCCGGCTTCGCGGCGCTGGCGGGGTTCTCGGGCTTCTTCTTCGGCGGCAGCTTTGCCCACTTCATGCTGGCGATGGTGATCCTCAACCTGTTCACCAGCGGCCAGGCGCCCATCTGCGAAGCGCTGATGCTGTCCGAGATGAAGGGCGATCTCACTTACTATGGCCGCATCCGCATGTGGGGCTCGATCGGCTTCATCGTCTCGGTGACGCTGGCCTCGATGGCGCTCGAACGGCGCGGCATCGTCACGCTGCCGTGGATCGCCGCGGCGCTGCTGGTGGCTACCATCCTGGCCGCCTTCCTCCTGCACGACGTGCCGCGCCGCATCCACCAGCAGCCGCCGCCACCGCTGCTGTCGCTGCTGCGCCGGCGCGAGGTGATCGCCTTCTTCGCCTCGACCGCGCTGATGGTGTCGGCGCATACCTCGCTGTACACCTTCTATTCGCTGTACCTGGAGCGTAACGGCTACAGCAAGACGCTGATCGGCGCCATGTGGTCGCTGGGCGTGCTGGCCGAGGTGACGCTGTTCTATTTTCAGTCGCACCTGTTCAGGCGCTGGGGCGCGCGCCGCTTGATGTTTCTGGCGCTGGGCATCGCGGTGGTGCGCTTCGTGATGATCGGCTTCGGCTCGCACATGGTGTGGCTGCTGGTGCTGGCGCAGCTGATGCACGCCGCCACCTTCGCGCTGCATCACTCGTCGGCGGTGATGTCGCTGCAGCGCTGGTTCTCCGGCCCGCTGCAGGCGCGCGGCCAGGCGCTGTACATGAGCATTTCGTACGGCGTCGGCGGTTCGCTGGGCGGTCTGTTCCTGGCCCAGTGGTGGCAACGCGCGGGACCGGAATCGGTGTATTACGTGGCGGCGGCGATGGTGTCGCTGTCCGCGCTGGCCGCCATGCTGTCGTTCCGCTGGCAGCGGCGCGACCTGTATTAGCGCGTGACCGCTTCGGCGCTGACGCCGTGACGGCGGTCGACCGCGCGCATCACCATGGAACGCATGTCGTTCAGCAGCGAGAACTCCGTCTGGCTCAGCTGGATCGGCGGGAAGGAGTCGTCCCAGTCGCCATACAGGAAGCCGGCCGGCTGGCCGTTGGCGGTCAGCGGCAGCACCACGAAGCTGCGCGCCTCGGACAGCGAATTCTTCCACCACGCCGGCAGCTTGGCGGCCAGCTTGGTGTCGTGCGCGTTGTCGATGAAGATCACGCGGTCGCTGTTCAGGGCGGCGTGGAACACGTTCGGTTCGTAGTTGTCCTCGAAGGTCATGGCCGGCAGCAGGTCGCGCACGCCGTCGCCGAAACTGATGCGGGCGGTGTAGCTGCGCTCCTTGCGGTTGCGCACGAAGGCCACGGCGCGCGACAGGTCCAGCCCCTTGTAGATGGTCTCCAGCGCGATCTGCACCATCTGGCCCGGACTGGCGCTGTCCAGCATGTCGCGCATGTCGGCCAGGCCGCTGAGCAGGATCTTGTTGCCGGCGGCGCGCTGGCGCGTCTTGGCCAGCGCCTTGGCGCGCCGTTCGGCGGGGCGCGACAGCGGCGCGATATTCAGGTCGTTGGCCGCCACCACCTTGGCCTCTTCGATCGCCCGCAGCAGCCCGGCGGCCGGCACGCCCAGCATGCCGGCGTAGCTTTCGGCCAGCTGCTGCACTTTCTCGGCGCCGGCGGCGTCGTCGTGCCACAGCGATTCGGCACAGCGCGCGGCCATGGTGGACAGGCCGGCGATCCAGTCCGACGAAGACATTTCCGCGCCTTCTTCCAGCGGGTCCTGGGTGCGCATGCCTTGCACCAGCGACGCCGGCAGACCCCAGTACAGGGCCGCGGCGTGGCCGACTTCCTCCAGACTCAAACCCAGCACCTCGGGCGCCGCCTGTTCCGGGGTGACGCCGGATTGGTCGGCCACGCGCACCAACTCATTCCAGCGTTCCGGCATGTAGAAGGTCATCATCATGCGTCCCAGCGTGTGCAGCATGGAGCACACCACGGCTTCCTCGCCGTGCCGGCTTTCGGCCGTGTAGGCGATGTGCTGGGCCACGATCCCGGCCAGCACCGCCTTTTCCATCTCGATGTGGGCCACCGTGGTGTCGCTGGAGGTGGCGGCCAGCTCCTCGATCAGCTTCAGACCCAGCGCCAGGTGGCCGATGGCTTCCGTGCCCAGCACCAGCACCGCCTTGCTGACGGTGTTGACGTGCTGGCCGAAGGCCGAATACATGCCGCTGTTGGCCAGCCGCAGCACCTTCTGCGTCAGCACCGGATCGGACAGCACCGTGCGCGTCATGTTGAATTCCTGCTCGTCCTCGCCGCGCATGGCGCCGAGGATGGCGGTGATCGCTTTGGCGAAGCCGGGCATGTCGCCGCGGCGGCGGGTGCAGTCGGCCAGCTCGGACAGGGTCTTGTTGCCGAGCGTGGTCGCGGCCTTGTAGGCGTTGTTCATTGTGCCACCTGTCGCAGTTCGGCCGGCAGCACCTTGGCGTGGATGCTTTCCTTGAGCGCGGCCAGCGCCACGTTGGCAGCCATCGGCTTGCCGGTCAGGTAACCCTGGATGTACTGGCAGCCGCGTTCTTCCAGGTAGCGCAGCTGCTCCTCGGTTTCCACGCCTTCCGCCACCACCGACAGATCGAGGTGCTTGGCCAGATCCAGCACGGCGTTGCAGATGGCGCCGTCCTTCTGCGAGCCGGGCAGGTCGCGGATGAAGGTGCGGTCGATCTTGAGCACGGAAATCGGGAAGCGCTTGAGGTAGGCCAGCGACGAATAACCGGTGCCGAAGTCGTCGATCGCGATGCGCGCCTTGCGCTCGGCCATCTTGGAGAGGATGGACTCGGCGTGGACCGGGTCGATCATCAGTGTGCCTTCTGTGATTTCCAAAACCAATTGCTCACCTGCCAGGCCGGAAAACGCGATCGCATCGTCCAGCACATCCAAAAATTTATCGTTACGGAATTGACGCGGGCTGATATTAACAGAGATGTACAGGCTGCGCTTGGCCACCTCTTCGAACTGCTTGAGTTGCACGCAGGCCGCCTTCAGCGCCCAGGCTCCGAGCAGGTTGATCAGGCCATTGGTCTCGGCGATCGGGATGAAGCGCACCGGCGGCACCATGCCCAGCGTCGGGTGTTTCCAGCGCATCAGCGTCTCGAAACCCTGGATTTCGCGCGTGCGGGCGTCGACGATGGGCTGGTAGTACAGCAGGAATTCGCCCTCGCGCACCGCCTGGAACATGGCCGCTTCCAGCGAGATGTCGTGCTGCGGCGGGCCGGCGTGGGCCGGGCTGTAGACCACGCAGCGCGCCTTGCCGGTCTCCTTGGCGCGCGACATGGCGGCATCGGCCATCGCCAGCAGGCGGATCTCGTCCTCGGCGTGCTGCGGATAGACCGAGACGCCGACCGAGGCGCCCATGTAGATGGTATGGCCATCGATCTCGAACGGCGCCTGCAGCGCGGCCAGCAGGCGGCCGGTGACCAGCTTGATCTGCGCCTCGCCGGCGGTGCCGGGCAGGATGGCGACGAACTCGTCGCCGCCGACGCGGGCCAGGGTGTCGCTGTCGCGCAGGGTCTTGCGCAGGCGCTGGGCGGCGGTGCGCAGCAGGGCGTCGCCGATCGGATGGCCGAGACCGTCGTTGACTTTCTTGAAGCCGTCCAGGCCGACATTGGCCACGGCAAAACCCTGGCCCGAGCGGCGCGCGTTGGCGATCACCATGCGCATGCGGTCGGACAGCAGCAGGCGGTTGGGCAGTTCGGTCAGCGCATCGTGGGTGGCCATGTGGCGCAGCCGTTCCTCGGTGGCGTGCTGCACCGTCATGTCGCGGCCGACCACCAGCAGCTCGGCGGGGCCGTCGCCGGCGCCGTAGGCGGTGACGCGCAACTCATGCCAGACTTCGATGTCCGCGGTCTTCACGCGCACCTCGACCAGGCGCGGTGTGCGCGACTCGAGCGCGTCCGCCAGCGCCGCGTTCAACGCCGCCTGGTCGGCGTCCGCCACCAGCTTGACCAGGCCGCGGCCCAGCAGCGGCCAGGGGCTGGCGAGGCGGGCAATCGCGCGTTGGCTGGCGTACAGCAGCTGGCCGGACTGGTTCAAACGGAAGACAACATCGCCGGCCTCCTCCAGGAGGACATCCAATTCGGGGCGCTGTTGGGGGGGAGCACTGGTTGGCATCGCGAAGACTACTCTTTCAATTTCTGCATCGAAGTATGCATTGTCAATACGGCTGGCTCGAATCTTGCAAAACCAGAACGCAATGTATCACTGATGACAGTGAAATTACATGAAAAAAGACAACATCCTAGCGACTTTTTCGGAATTCTTTTGCGTTGGATCGAAAAACTGCGCCCTAGAATGAAAAAGCGTAATTATTGCGCGCTGAATTCATGACAGTATGACAAAAGTAGCGACTCTCGAGCAATAATGCGCAATCGAAGCCGACTTGCGCGCCTTCGACCATTGCGCACAAAGTCGCGGCAACTGCTGGTTGCTCCAGGCCGGCGCGGGCCGGCGCCAGTTGCAGCCAGTCGCGCATGGCGGCGCTGCGCGGGCCGCCGCCGGGCAGACTGCTGTTGCGCGCGTCCCAGGGCTGGATCGCCTGCCGCTGCGCGCGCGCCGCATAGGTCAGCCTGGCCAGTTCGGTACGGCTGGCGGCCACGTGGTGCAGCAGGCCCGCCTGACGCGCCTGCGCGGCGTCCAGGGTCGCGCCTTCCAGCAAGATCGGCGCGGCGCCACGCAGGCCTGCCAGGCGCACGGTGCGCGCCACCTCGCCGGCCACCGGCGCCAGGCCGCGCTGCACTTGCGGCAGGCTGAGATGAACGTCATCCAGCGCGATGCGGCAATGGCAGGCCAGCGCCAGCCCCAGCGCATGGCCGCTGACGGCGCCGCCGAGATTGGCGATCACCGGCATGCCCGGCGCCTCCAGGCGGCGCAGCAGCGCGTTGTAGGCGCTGAGCATCTGCATGCAGTCGCTGATCTGCGCCGGCGTCAGCGCCAGCAGATGCGCGTGTTCGTGGCGTGAATCGCCACCGTCCGTGCCGAAGCCGATGACGGCGGCGACCAGTTCGCCGCGCCGGCTTTCCAGCCGGGCCACCAGTCCGGCCAGCTCGCGCTGAAACAGCCGGCTGAGCGGATTGATGGCGCGCGCGTCCAGCTGGGCGTTGAGGACCTTGCCATCATGGCGGATCGAGATCATGGCCGTTCCGTCACGCGTTCGATGATGGTGGCGGCGGCCATGCCGCCGGCGGCGGACAGCGTCGCCAGACCGCGCCGCAACTGGCGTCGCTCCAGCTCGTCGAGCAGGCTGCACAGCTGCATGCAGCCGGCGGCGCCCGGCGCCAGGCCGAGGGCGATGGCGCCACCATTGACGTTGACCTTTTCCGCCGCCACGCCGCTGTGCAGCATGAAATGCAGGGCGTCGGCGGCGAAGGCTTCGCCGACCTCGAACAGGTCGATGTCGTTGATCGACAGCCCGGCCTTTTTCAACGCCTTGTGCGCGGCGGTGCCGTCGCCGCTGACGGCCAGCGAGACGACGCGCGCGCGCGGCCGCAGACCAAGTCGGGCGCCGCCGGCCCGGCTGCCGATCAGGGCTAGCGCCGCGCCGTCGGCCGCGCAGGCGGTGGTGCCGCTGGTGTGCAGGTGGGCAATGGACTGCAACTGCGGATGGCGGCGCAGCGCCACGCTGTCGTAGCCGGCGGCGCCGGCCTCGGCGTAGGCCGGCTTGAGCATGGCCAGCATCTCCGCGGTGGTCGGCTTGATGCATTCGTCGTGCGCCAGGATCAGCACGCCGTTCAGGTCGCGCACCGGAACGAGCGAGGCAAAGCCGGCGGCCGCCGCCTTGTGCTGCGAGTCCAGCGCGTACTCGTCCAGCTGGCTGCGGCTGCAGCCGTCCAGCGTCGCCAGCAGGTCGGCGCCTATCCCGGGCGGCATGTAGCCGGTGCGCAGGCTGGTTTCCGGGTCTTGCGACCACGGGCCGCCATCCTCGCCGGGCGGCACGCGCGACACCGATTCGACCCCGCCGGCCACCACCAGCTCTTCCCAGCCGGAGCGGATCTTCTGCGCCGCCAGGTTGACCGCCTCCAGCCCGGAGGCGCCGAAGCGGTTGATCTGCAGGCCGGCCGCGCGCGCGTCCCAGCCCGCCGCCAGCGCGGCGGTGCGGCCGATGTCCGCGCCCTGGTCGCCCACCGGTGTCATGCATCCGAGCACGACGTCATCGATCACGGCGGTGTCGAGCTGGTGGCGCTGGCGCAGCTCGGTCAGCAGCCCCGTCACCAGGCTGATGGGTTTGACGCTGTGCAGGCTGTCCCTGCCGCAAGGCGTGCGGATGGCGTCATAAATGTAGGCGTCGGTCATGGCGGTGTCCCTTCGATGAGTCCACAGAGCAACTGCTTGCTTCGTGCAGGGGTTTGGGCTAGTCTGGACATTGTTCAAGAAAACCAACAACTTAGTTTTGAACGGAGACAAAATGCAGCCTTTCGATACCCACGAAGTGCGCAATACTGTTGCGCCGTTTGAAAACGTCAACCTGTACGCGGCCGATCTGGCGCTGCAGGAGGCGCTGGTGCGCGAGGGCGCGGCCGATGCGGCCGACGCGCTGCACGCGCTGGGCGCCGAGCTGGGCAGGGCGGACACGCTGGCGCTGGGGCGCCTGGCCAATCTGTACGCGCCCACGTTGCACAACTACGATAGCCAGGGACACCGTATCGACGAGGTGGAATTCCATCCGGGCTGGCACCGGCTGATGGCGCTGCTGATCGGCCACGGCGCGCATTCCTCGCCGTGGCAGGGCGGCGCCGGCGCGCAGGTGGCGCGCGCGGCACGCTATCTGCTGTTCGGCCAGGTGGAAAACGGCGCGCAATGCCCGGTCACCATGACGTACGCCGCGGTGCCGGCGCTGAAGCAGGCGCCCAAGCTGGCGCTCAAATGGCTGCCCAAGATCCTGTCCAATGAATACGATCCGCGCTCGCTGCCGGTGGAACAGAAAAACGGCGCCATCATCGGCATGGGCATGACCGAGAAGCAGGGCGGCTCCGACGTCCGCGCCAACACCACGCGCGCCGCGCCGCTGCCGCCGTCGGAAGCGCGCGCGCTGTTCGGCGAGGACGGCGAACAGGTGTTCCGCATCGTCGGCCACAAATGGTTCTTCTCGGCGCCGCAGAGCGATGCCCACCTGATCCTGGCGCAGACCGACGGCGAGGACGGCGCCGGCCTGTCCTGTTTCTTCCTGCCGCGCTACCTGCCCAACGGCGAGCGCAACGCGATCCGCGTGCAGCGCCTGAAGGACAAGGTCGGCAACCGCTCGAACGCCTCGGCGGAAGTGGAATTCACCGGCGCCTACGGCTGGCTGATCGGCAAGCCGGGGCGCGGCATCCCGACCATCCTGGAGATGGGCAGCCACACCCGGCTCGACTGCGTGCTGGGCAGCGCCGGCGCCATGCGCGCGGCGCTGACGCACGCGCTGCACCACGCGCGCCGCCGTGTCGCCTTCGGCCGGCCGCTGGCCGAACAGCCGCTGATGCAGAACGTGCTGGCCGACCTGGCGCTGGAGTCGGAAGCGGCCACCGCGTTTGCCATGCGCCTGGCGCGCTGCTTCGACCAGGCCGCCGATCCGGTGCAGGCCATGCTGGCGCGCGTGCTGACGCCGGCCGGCAAATACTGGATCTGCAAACGCGGCCCGGCGTTCGGCGCCGAGGCGATGGAAGTCATCGGCGGCAGCGGCTATGTCGAGGACAGCCCGCTGGCGCGGCTGTACCGCGAGCTGCCGGTCAATTCGATCTGGGAAGGCTCGGGCAACGTGATGTGCCTGGACCTGCTGCGCGCGCTGGGCAAGTCGCCCGAGGCGCGCGACGCGCTGGCGGCCGAACTGGCGGAGGCCGGCAACGGCGATACCTTCTTCGTCGCCTACCGCAGCACCCTGATGGCAGACCTGGCGCAACAGCAGCCGGACGAATTCGGCGCGCGCCTGCTGGCCGAGCGCGTGGTCCTGGCGGTGCAGGCCGGGCTGCTGCTGCGCCACGCGCCGCCGTTCGTGTCGTCGGCGTTCATGGCGTCGCGCCTCAAGCGCGAACCTGGCGGGGCGTTCGGCCGCCTGCCGAACGGCGTCGACTGCGCCGCCATCCTGGCGCGCGCGCTGGTCGAATGAGCGCCGTCATCGCCGACAACCGGCGCGCCGACCTGGTGCGCGTGGCGGCGCGGCTGTTCCGCGAGCGCGGCTTCGACGGCACCTCCACGCGCGACATCGCCGACGCGGTCGGCATGCGCTCGGGCAGTCCGTTCTACCATTTCCGCAGCAAGCAGGAATTGCTGGCCGCGGTGATGGAGCAGGGGCTGGTGGCCGGCCTGCCGGCGGCCGAGGCCATCGTCGCCGGCGGGCTGCCGCCGCGCGACAAGTTCCGCGCGCTGGTGCGCGCCCACCTGGAGACCGTGCTGGGCGAGGGGCAGGACTTCATCCCGGTGCTGCTGTACGACTGGCGCCGCCTGACGCCCGCGTTGCGCGCGCGCGTGCAGGTGCTGCGCGACCGCTACGATCAGCTGTGGCAGGACGTGGTCAGCGAGCTGTCGGCCGCCGGCCTGCTGAGAAGCGACAGCGCGGTGGCGCGGCTGCTGTTGCTGGGCGCCGTCAACTACACCGTGCTGTGGTACCAACCGGGCCGCGGTGCGGATCTGGACCAGATCGCCGAAGAGGCGGTCACCATGTTTCTGGGCTCCCAGCCCTAGTATAATGCGGCCATATCCCTGCCAAGAGCTCATCGAATGAAACAAGACCCGCGTTTTCCCAACCTGTTCATCACCGACCACCCGCTGATCCAGCACAAGCTGAGCCACATGCGCGCCAAGGACACGTCGACCCGTACCTTCCGCGACCTGCTCAAGGAAATCACGCTGCTGATGGGTTACGAGATCACCCGCGACCTGCCGCTGACCACCCGCACGGTGGAAACCCCGCTGACCACCATCGAAGCGCCGGTGATCGCCGGCCGCAAGCTGGCCATCGTGCCTATCCTGCGCGCCGGCGTCGGCATGAGCGACGGCCTGCTGGACCTGGTGCCGTCGGCGCGCGTCGGCCACATCGGCGTGTTCCGCGATCCCGCGACCCACCAGCCGGTGGAGTACCTGGTGCGCCTGCCCGACCTGGCCGAGCGCACCTTCATCCTGTGCGACCCGATGGTGGCGACCGGCAATTCGGCGGTGCACGCGGTGGACGTGCTGAAAAAGCGCGGCGTCAGCGACGACCAGATCATCTTCCTGGCGCTGGTGGCGGCGCCGGAAGGCATCGAAGTGTTCCAGAAAGCGCATCCGGGCGTGAAGATTTATTGCGCCTCGCTGGATTCGCACCTGAACGACCATGCCTACATCGTGCCCGGTCTGGGCGACGCCGGCGACCGCATCTTCGGCACCAAGTAAGCCATGGCCACGCCTGTCGACCCCGATTTCCGCGCCCGCCTGGCGGCGCTGAACGACAAGTTTGCCGCCACCGTGCCGGTCACCATGGCCAAGATCCGCGCTGCGCTCGACGCCTGCGTGGCCGGCGGCGCGCAACCGCCGCAGGACGCCGTGCATCAACTGCATGAATTGCTGCATGGCGTGGCCGGCTCGGCCGCGACCTTCGGTTTCCCGGTGCTGGGACAGGAGTCGCGCCGCATCGAGCAGATGGTGCGCGCGACCATGGCGGGCCACGGCGAGTGGCCGGCCATCGTGCCGGAAGTGGAAAAACTGCTGGCCTGGGCGGCGCGCGACGCCAAGGCTGGCGCCTTCGAATGAATCGTGCGCTTGATGTACCTCAAAAGCGATACGATTAAGTTATATAAACTAACATATACTCTCGAGCGAGAGGGTTTTCTACCAAAAAATGCGACGGATTGCATTTATTTTCTTGAAAACGTGCTTTTCTCTCGTAAATGGGTATAATAGGGGATCGTTTAGATTCAAGAGTAGTGCAGTCAACTGATCTTTCTTGCCTCAAAAACGGTATGACGGGCGCAAGCCCAAATTAACTGAAATAGGAATTGTAATGGCAACTGGTATCGTAAAATGGTTCAACGACGCGAAGGGCTTCGGCTTCATCACTCCTGATGAAGGCGGCGAAGATCTGTTCGCTCACTTCTCGGCGATTCAGAGCGCAGGCTTCAAGTCGCTGCAAGAGAACCAACGCGTTTCTTTCGAAGTAACCGCCGGCCCTAAAGGCAAGCAAGCTTCGAACATTCAGCCGCTGTAATACGCTGAGTCAAACGATCAAGAAATCCTCGGTATCCGAGGATTTTTTTTGCCCTTAATCCGGGGTCAGGTCTGACTTTCGGACACGGGCTCTGCCGTAGTGGTCGCTACGGCAGAGCCCGTGTCCGAAAGTCAGACCTGACCCCGGATTTATTTGCCCGCCTTGCGCCAGTAGTCCGGCTGGGCGTAGGTGTGGCGCAGGAAGTCGACGAAGGCGCGGATGCGCAGCGGCAGATGGCGCCGCTGCGCGAACACGGCGTAGATGTCGTTGCCGGGCGCCGAATAGCCATCCAGCACGGTCTGCAGCTTGCCGGCAGCGATGGCGCTGCCGACTTCCCACATCGAGCGCCACGCCAGCCCCTTGCCGGCCAGCGCCCATTCGTGCAGCACCTGACCGTCGTTGCAGGCCATGTTGCCGCTGACTTTCAGCACGACGTTTTTGTCGCCTTCGCGGAAGGTCCAGCCGCGCTGGCTGCCCTCGCTGCTGATCGCCAGGCAGTTGTGCTTGCTCAGGTCGGCCAGCGTCATCGGTTCGCCATGGCGCTTGAGGTAGGCTGGCGCGCCCACCACCACCCGCTCGTTGTCGGCCAGCTTGACGCTGACCAGGCTGGAATCCGACAGGCTGGCAATGCGGATCGCCACGTCGATGCCTTCGCCGACGATGTCGACCACGCGGTCGCTCATGTTCAGCGTGACCGTGACGTCGCGGTGCTCGGCCAGGAAGGACGGCAACAGCGGCGCCACGTGCTGACGGCCGAAGCCGGCCGGCGCGGAAATCATCAGGTGGCCGGTGGCGTGCGCGCTGCGCTCGGCCACCGCCGATTCGGCCTGTTCCAGTTCGGCCAGGATGCGCTGGCAGTCTTCGAGGAAGGCGGCGCCTTCGTCGGTCAGGGCCAGCTTGCGCGTGGTGCGCTGCAGCAGCTTGACCCCCAGCCGCGCCTCCAGCGCATCGAGACGGCGGCCGATCATGGCCGGCGCGATGCCTTCGGCGCGCGCGGCGGCCGACAGGCTGCCCCGGGCGACCACCTCAACAAAAGTAGAAATCTGTCGGAACTGCCCCATGGCTGCGTGTCTCCCTCACTTTTTACAAAAACGCATAGATGAAGTGATTTTTAGTCTTGTTTGCATAACTAACGAGTGAATATACTGTAAAACAAATCATGTTGTAACTGAGCCCGCACACTAAAAGCGCCGCAGTGCAACAAGCCTATAATGAAGCCGATTCGTTCACTTTTTACGGAGACCCCACTCATGACGCAGTCCACCATCACTCTGCCGGCAGGCATGGAAATCACGGGCCAGATCAAGCCCGGTTACGAGGCAATTCTGACGCCCGAGGCGCTGGCGCTGGTGGCCAAGCTGAGCCGTGAATTCGAGCCGCGCCGCCAGCAGCTGCTGGCCGCCCGCGTCGAGCGCGCCAAGCGGCTGGATGCCGGCGAGCGTCCCGACTTCCTGGCCGAGACCGCGCACATCCGCAACGGCGACTGGAAGATCGCGCCGATTCCCAAGGCGCTCGAATGCCGCCGGGTGGAAATCACCGGTCCGGTCGAGCGCAAGATGGTCATCAACGCGCTGAACTCGGGCGCCGACAGCTACATGACCGACTTCGAGGATTCCAACTCGCCCAACTGGGACAACCAGGTCAGCGGCCAGATCAACATGAAGGACGCGGTGCGTGGCACGATCGCGCTGGAGCAGAACGGCAAGTCCTACAAGCTGAACGACAAGGTCGCCACGCTGGTGGTGCGTCCGCGCGGCTGGCATCTCGATGAAAAGCATGTGCTGGTCGATGGCAAGCGCGTGTCCGGCGGCATCTTCGATTTCGCGCTGTTCATGGTGCACAACGCCAAGGAGCAACTGGCGCGCGGCGCCGGGCCGTACTTTTACCTGCCGAAGATGGAATCGCACCTGGAAGCGCGCCTGTGGAACGATATCTTCGTCATGACCCAGAACGAACTGGGGCTACCGCAAGGCACGATCAAGGCCACGGTGCTGATCGAAACCATCCTGGCCGCGTTCGAGATGGACGAGATCCTGTACGAACTGCGCGAGCACAGTGCCGGCCTGAACGCCGGCCGCTGGGATTACATCTTCTCGTGCATCAAGAAGTTCAAGCTGGACAAGGAATTCTGCCTGGCCGACCGCGCCAAGGTGACCATGACTTCGCCGTTCATGCGTGCCTATGCCTTGCTGCTGCTGAAGACCTGCCACAAACGCAATGCGCCGGCGATCGGCGGCATGGCGGCGCTGATCCCGATCAAGAACGATCCGGAGAAAAACGAAATCGCCATGGGTGGCGTGCGCAACGACAAGGCGCGTGACGCCACCGACGGCTACGACGGCGGCTGGGTCGCGCATCCGGGCCTGGTGGACCTGGCGATGGCCGAATTCAAGAAAGTCCTCGGCGACAAGCCCAACCAGATCGACAAGCAACGCCTCGATGTCGATGTCAACGCCGAGCAGCTGCTGGACTTCAAGCCGGAAACGCCGATCACCGAGGCCGGTCTGCGCTACAACATCAACGTCGGCATCCACTACCTGGGCAGCTGGCTGGCCGGCAATGGCTGCGTCCCCATCCATAATCTGATGGAAGACGCCGCCACCGCCGAGATCAGCCGCTCGCAGGTGTGGCAGTGGATTCGTTCGGACAAGGGCGTGCTGGAAGATGGCCGCAAGGTCACCGCCGCGATGGTGCGCGCGATGATTCCGGAAGAGCTCGCCAAGGTGCAGGCCGCCGCGCCGGACGGCAGCGGTCCGACTTACCCGCGCGCGGCGCAGATCTTCGAGCAGATGGCGACGGCGGAAGCGTTCGAAGAGTTCCTGACGCTGCCGCTGTACGAAGAAATCTAGGCGCGCTTAAAAATCGTTCTTCCACAGGCGCAGCGCGGTGAAGGTGGCCAGTGGCGTATCGATGCGATCGAGGCGCCCGGCCTTCAGCAGCTGCGCCGCGATCGCCGGCTCGCGGTAGCGCAGGAAGGGGTTGGTGGCTTTTTCCAGCCCGATGGTGGACGGCACGGTGGGCACATTGTGCTCGCGCTTGTCGGTTTCCACCTTCACCCGTTCCTGCAGCGCCACATTGTCCGGCTCCACCACGCGCGCGAAGCGCAGGTTGGACAGCGTATATTCGTGGGCGCAATACACCCTGGTATCGTCCGCCAACGCCGCCAGCTTGCCGAGCGAGCTGATCATCTGCGCCGGCGTGCCTTCGAACAGCCGGCCGCAGCCGCCGGCGAACAGGGTGTCGCCGCAGAACAGCCAGGCCGGTTCGCCATCGGCCGCCTCGCGCAGATAGGCGATATGGCCCATGGTGTGACCCGGCACATCCAGCACCGACAGCTTCAGCGCCAGTCCCGGCACATCGACCACCTTGCCTTCGCCGACCGGCAGCGTCACGGCCGCGATGTCTTCATTGCGCGGACCAAACACGGGAACCTGGTAATGCTGTAATAATTCAGGCACGCCGCCGATATGGTCAGCGTGATGATGGGTGAGTAAAATGGCAGTGAGTTTCAGGCCATGCGCTTTCAGCGCGGCCAGGATCGGTTTGGCATCGCCGGGGTCGACCACCGCGGCGTGGACGCCATCATGTATCAACCACAAGTAGTTATCCTGGAACGCGGGTACGGTAAGAACGTTGAGAGCTTGAGTAGAAGAGATGGTCATTGGATCGCTAAAGGCTAAGCATGGATAAGGCGGGATCGGAGAAATCCATTATAGCGCTGGAAGGCTGGCTGCAAACGCCCGCAGGAGTGTACATGCGTGCGTGGGAACAAAGATGTCTCGATAATTTGACAGCGGATATCTTCGGCTACAATGCGGTGCAGATCGGCATGCCGGAAATCGATGCGCTGGCGGCCAGCCGCATGCCGTACAAACTCCTGGCCGACCGTCGCACCCGTGCCGGACAGGAGCTGGCGCGGCCGGTGGCGCTCACGCTCGATTACACCGAACTGCCGTTCGCCTCGCAGAGCATCGACCTGGTGGTGCTGCCGCACGTGCTGGAGTTCTCGACCGATCCGCACCAGGTACTGCGCGAGGTCGAACGGGTGCTGATCCCGGAAGGTCAGCTCATCATTTGCGGCTTCAATCCGGCCAGCCTGTGGGGCGCGCGCCATGTGCTGCGGCGCGTCGGCGGCACCTCGTTCTTGCCGCGGACCGAGGAGCTGATCTCTATGCCGCGCATGAAAGACTGGTTAAAATTGTTGAATATGGGCGCCAGCCAGACGCACTTCGGCTGCTACGCGCCGGCTTGCCGCACCGATACCTGGCTCAAGCGCTATAACTTCATGGATAATGCCGGCTCGCGCTGGTGGCCGTATTTCGGCGGCGTCTACGTGATACAAGCGATCAAGCGCGTGAAAGGCATGCATTTGATCGGCCCGGCATGGGCAAGGAAAAAAGCGCCGGCCCCCGCAGTGGTGCCGGCCACGAACAAGAGGCGGGAAACGCAGGATGGATAAGGTTGAAATTTTTACCGACGGCGCATGCAAGGGCAACCCTGGCCTGGGCGGCTGGGGCGCATTGCTGGTGGCCGGCGCGGCCGAGAAGGAAATCTTCGGCGGCACGCGCGACACCACCAACAACCGCATGGAGCTGCAGGCGGTAATCGAGGCGCTGACCGCGCTCAAGCGGCCGTGCACCGTGGTGCTGCACACCGACAGCCAGTACGTACAGAAGGGGATCAGCGAGTGGATCCATGGCTGGAAGGCGCGCGGCTGGAAGACCTCGACCAAGGAACCGGTCAAGAACGACGACTTGTGGAAGGCGCTGGATGCGGCGCAAGCCATGCACACCATCGAATGGCGCTGGGTGCGCGGCCACAACGGCCATCCCGGCAATGAACGCGCCGACATGCTGGCCAACAAGGGCGTGGAAGTGGCGCGCGGCCGTTGAGCCGGGCCGCCTGTTATACTTGAACGCTTGAACTTCTGACAGAACACTATGCGTCAAATCGTCCTCGATACCGAGACCACCGGTATCAACCCCAAGCTGGGCAACCGCATCATCGAGATCGGCTGCGTCGAACTGATCGACCGCAAGCTGACCGGCAACAACCTGCACATTTACCTGAATCCGGACCGCGAGTCGGAAGAGGGCGCGCTGGCGGTGCACGGCCTGACCACCGAATTCCTCAGCGACAAGCCGCGCTTTCACGAAGTGGTCGATCAACTGCGCGCGTATATCCAGGGCGCCGAGCTGATCATCCACAATGCGCCGTTCGACCTGGGTTTCCTGAACCATGAATTCAAGCTGCTGAACCTGCCGGAGTTCACGACGCACATCAGCGGCGTGATCGACACCCTGGTGCAGGCCAAGGAACTGCATCCGGGCAAGCGCAACTCGCTGGACGCGCTGTGCGACCGCTACGGCATCTCCAACGCCCACCGCAAGCTGCACGGCGCGCTGCTCGACTCGGAGTTGCTGGCCGACGTCTACCTGGCCATGACCCGGGGCCAGAACAGCCTGGGCATGGATGTGGAAGAGGAAGTGGTCAGCATCAGTGAGAGCATGGAGGCGGTGGCGCTGGCGGAGATCATCTTCGTGCCGGCATCGGCGGACGAACTGGCGGCACATCAGGCCACGCTGGCGGATCTGGACAAGGCGGTCAAAGGCCAGTGCATATGGTCCGCGCTGATGGCGCCGCCGGAGCCGCAGCAGGCGGCCGCATAAGGACTTGCAATAATCGGGGGCGGGCACTATAATGCTTGCACTCAACGCGAGGTTAGCTCAGGGGTAGAGCACTGCATTCACACTGCAGGGGTCGCAAGTTCGAAACTTGCACTTCGCACCAAGAATTCTTAGTCATTTCAATGACTTGCTTAAAAAGCCGATCCTCAACAGGTCGGCTTTTTTCGTTTCGTGTAATTCCTGTTATTTGCGCAGCGCGTCGATGAGCTGCTTTGCCTCCGCCAGCAGGACGCCTATGCATTCGTCGCCGGTCAGGAAGCTGCGGCCGCCCGTGGTCAGCAGTTGTATTCTTGGATCGACCCAGTCGCCCGGATTTTCGCCTGGCTGCAACTCAGCCTCCGCCATGGCGGCGTATCGGGATGGATGGCCGACCTTGCTCGCGATATGGCTGCAGCGTATCGTGATCTCCCAGCCTCGGTAGGTTTCTTGCACGGTATGAGACATAGCCGCCCCAAATTTGTAGTTGTCAATTTTATCATCGCGGTCGCTACATTAATGATAGCTTTTTACAATCGAAGTCTTGCCGGCGGCTATCGGGCCATGCAGAGATAATCAAGTTATTGATGCCAAAGACGCCGCCGCGCGCCTGGAAAGAGGACGATGCCGTCAGTAAGGACATCGCCGATCATTCCGCCGGTATCGCCTGGTACCGCAAGCATTTCACCTTGCCCGCCCCGGCGCGCGGACGAAGGTGTTCCTCGGCTTCGAAGGCGCGCGCCAGGCGGCGGTGTACTGCCGGTGGAAGGCGGTGTCAATCGCGTGCTGCTGGGCACGACCAGGCGGGCCGGGCTGGCGCGACAGCTGTCATCAGAGGGCTAGCCGCTGCATCTGGACCGAGGCCCTTCGCCGGCGCAGCTATCGTCGAGGTGGAGTTTTATCGCGCGCCTTAAGCCGTCAGTCGCGCAGCAGGATGCCGCTGACCTGAAAGCGGATTTCGCCGGGTGCATCGCCGGGACTCGTGGAAATGTGCAGCTCGCGGATGCCGTGGCCATGCGCCTGCGCCGCCAGCCCGGCGACGATGCCGGCCAAGTCGCCGTGCGGCGAAGTCGTCTCCTGCCCGGGGAGACTGTCGCTCCGGGCCCGCGCCGCCGGGCCGGCTCCGATCCCGAGCGCGCCGCCTTGCAGCGGTGCCTGCATCGCCGCTGCCGCCGCCCGGGTCGACATCGCCGACGCCACTGCCGGCTCCGCCAACGCCGGCGATGCCTGAGCGTCCCCAGGCTTGCCATCCCGCGCGCTGAAGAACTGCGCCACCATCAGCCGAAACTCGCGCCGCGTGGTCACGCACCATACCGGCCGCACGCCGGGGAATGCCTGCGCCACCGTGCCATCGATGCGGGCCTGATGCGGGTCCACCGCCAGCACGAACAGGCTGTTGCCGTCGTCGACCACCGGCATCCATTGCTGGCGCAGCACATCGTCCTGGCGGAACTGATCGAGCAAGCGCACCGGCCGCCGGTGCTCGCTGTCGAAGGTAAAGTAGGGCACCGAAAAGAAGTCCGCCAGCGCCCGCCCGACCAGCACCGTCTTGATGCCGCAATCGTCGATCAGCACGTCCTCGATATCGCGCTGGCTGCTGGCGGCGGTGTGCAGCGCCTGTTCCAGCCGGCTGCGCGGCAGCACCGTTTCCGGCATCAGCGCGGCGAAGCGGCCGCGGTCGTGACGCGGCGCCTCGCTGGCGCGCGCAAACGCGGCACCCAGCATCTGCGACAGCTGGCGCACACCTTCCTCGACCATGGGCGGGAACGGTCCGCCGGCGCGGTTGTTGATCAGCTGGATCACACCGGCCAGACTGCCGTCGGTCGGATAGACGATGGGCGCCACCAGCATCTCGCGCGTGCGGTAGCCGGTGCGCCGGTCCACACCCTGCTGGAAGCGCAGCATGGCCGAGTGACGCCGCAGTTCCTCCTCGTCGTAGACGTCCAGCAGATTCAGCAGCGTGCCCGACAGTGCGACGTAGCCGGCGATGCTGTCGGCCGACACCGGCAATTTCAATTGCTTGAACGAGGTCAGCCCGGTCTTGACCTTGGACACCAGGCTGCCCTTGTCGTCGCTCAGCGTGTAGATGCTGAGCCGGTCCGCGCCGAACAGTTCGCAGATGCCGGCCGACAGATTGAGCATGATGTCGTCGATGTCGTGCGTGGCCTCGATACTGGCGCCTACGCGCCGCAGCTGCTGGAAGAAGGCGCCGCGCCGCGCCTCGTCGGCGCCGTTCATCGCAACGCGCCCTGGCGCGGCGGCACGATCAGGGTCGCGTCCGCATCGGCGTCGGCGAACACCGCCGGTATCACCTGGGTCGCATCGGGATCGGCATCGTCCGGGCCGCGCCACGCGGGCAGTGGCGGCAGGAAGGGATTCACGCTGTGCACGCCGGGCGGCATGGTGTTGTCAGCGGCGATGCGTTCGCCCTTGAGCGCGCGCTGCAGCTCGTCGCGGAAGCTGATGGCGTCGGGATAGCGCTCCTCCGGCCGCTTGGCCAGCGCGCGCAGCACGATGCGGTCGAACACCGGGTCCAGCGCCGGGCTGAGCAGGCTGGGCAGCACCGGTTGTTCATACAGGATCTTCTGCTGCAGTGCGAACAGGCCCTGGCCGCGAAACGGTTTTTGCGAGGTCAGGAACTGGTACAGGATGATGCCCACCGCGAAGATGTCCGAGCTCGGTCCGGCGCCCTGGCCGGCGATTTGCTCGGGCGACATATAACTGGGCGTACCGACCAGCATGGCCGCTTCCTCGCTGGCGGCGCTGGCCATGCAGGCCACGCCGAAGTCGGTCAGCTTGACCCGCAGCTGCGCGCTCAGCATCACGTTGGCCGGCTTGATGTCGCGGTGGATCACCCCCTGCTGATGGGCGTAGGACACGGCGTCGAGCAGTTCGCAGGTCATGCGCACCGAATCGTCCAGCGTGAATTCCAGCGAAAACGCCTGGTTCTCGTCGAAGTAGTCGCCCAGCTCCTCGCCCGAGATCAATTCCATGACCAGATAGGCGATGCCGTTCTCTTCGCCGAAATCGTAGACCGTGACGATATTGGGATGATTCAGCCGCGCCACCGATTGCGCCTCGCGGATGAAGCGGGCGGAATAGTCGGCCCGCTGCTCGGCGTCGATGCGCGAAGTGGAGATCACCTTGACCGCCACCCGGCGGTTGAGCTTGGGGTCCACGCCTTCATAGACCAGGCCCATCGCGCCACGTCCCAACACGCGCACCAGTTGATATCGCCCAAGTTGTTTTAAATCGTCCATGGAATGATGAATGCCTTACGAAGTGACAAGTGTAAAGCAGAAACACGCCGGGAATATGCGGGTGAGATCAACTTTTACGCCACCGACGGGCGTCACTGTTGTGATAAAGAATCGATAATTGTGTTATGGAAATTCATATACGCCTGCGGCATAAGGCCATGCACATCAGACGTGGATTTGCAAGAAAAATAATTTCCATTTGTTAAAACTTAAACTAGCTTTTTGTGCCATTTTTTAGAGTATATTGAGCGTCGAAAAAATTAAAGCAAGCAAGATTGCATTTCAAAACTAGGTAAGAGAATGGCTGAGCTGGATGAATTTTTACGCGAGATTGCGGACGACGCGCCATGCGGTCCCAACCTCGAGTACGACCCCGATTTCGTCGCGTTGGAAACCGACGTCCTCGGCAAGCCGGAAGTGCAATATGGCGACACCATCAGCGCGGCCGTGCCGCCGGAATGGAAGGCCATCAAGCGCAGCGCCAGCCAGCTGCTGGAGCGCAGCCTGGACTTGCGCCTGGTGGTGTACCTGTTGCGCGCCAACCTGGCGCTGCAGGGCGCGGCCGGCATGACCGGCGCCCTGGGTCTGATCGAACGGCTGCTCGATGAACGCTGGGACAGCGTCCATCCCGAGCTCGACGCCGACGACAACATGGACCCGACGCTGCGCATCAATTCGCTGGCCGCCCTGAACGACAGCGCCACCGTTCTCAAGGAACTGCGGGACGCCACGCTGGTGGTGATGCCCGGCCTCGGCC
The DNA here is from genome assembly GCF_004614165.1 of Duganella callida. GTDB lineage: Bacteria > Pseudomonadota > Gammaproteobacteria > Burkholderiales > Burkholderiaceae_D > Rugamonas > Rugamonas callida. The sequence continues at coordinate 29,348 of NZ_SPVG01000203.1, forward strand.
CGCTGACGCTGCGCACGCTGGAAATCGCGGCCGGCGAAGCGCCGCCGGCCGAGGATGGCGACAAGCTGGCCATGGACACCATCGAACGCGCGGTGCAGGACGTCGCCCCCGACGTGCTGGCCGCCGCCCACGATGCGCTGTCGCGCGCCTACGACAGCGCGGTGAATATCGAAGCGCTGCTGGTGCGCCAGGTCGGTCACGGCAATGCCCTGAATCTGGACGGCCTGACGCGCATGCTCAAGCGCGGCCGCGACGTGCTGGCCGTGCAGGACGACGGCGCCGCCAGCACCGCGGCCGACGACGGCGGCGCGGCGGACGAAGCAGCGGCTG
>NZ_SPVG01000029.1 GCF_004614165.1 Duganella callida
TTCTACAAGGACTTCGAATACGCGGCCCTGCAGCGCCACCTGAAGATCCTCGACCAGGTGGCGGTCGATGTGCGCCAGACGCCGACCGGAGTGGTGGTCGACTTCCTCAAGACCGGCGTGCCGGACAAGCTGCGCCGCCGGCTCGACGTCGGCGACTTCGGCACCCCGGTGGCGCAGATCACCACCGTGCCGCAGGGCGAGAACACACGCCTGACCATCGAGGCGCGCGGCCTGTGGGAGCAGAGCGTGTACCAGAGCGACACCCAGCTGGTGGTCGACATCAAGCCGCTCAAGGAAGACCCGAACAAGCTGACCCAGGGCTCGCAGGGTTATCGCGGCGAAAAGCTGTCCTTCAATTTCCAGAACGTCGAGGTGCGCGCGGCGCTGCAGGCGATTGCCGATATCTCGGGCCTGAACATCATCACCAGCGACAGCGTGGCGGGCAACCTGACCCTGCGCCTGAAGGAGGTGCCGTGGGACCAGGCGCTGGACGTGATCCTGCAGGCCAAGGGACTGGACATGCGCAAGAACGGCTCGGTGATCTGGATCGCGCCGAAGGAGGAGTTGCTGACCAAGGAAAAGCTGGAACTCGAACAGCGCGCGCAGATCGCCGACCTGGAACCGCTGAAGTCGGAAATCTTCCAGCTCAATTACCAGAAGGCCGAGGCGTTCAAGACCGTGTTCGGCCTGGACAGCGCCGATCCCAAGATGCGCATCCTGTCCAAGCGCGGCAGCGCCATCATCGAGCCGCGCACCAACCAGCTGTTCGTTACCGACATCGCCTCCAAGCTGGACGACGTGCGGCGCCTGATCGCCAAGACCGACATCGCCACCAAGCAGGTGCTGATCGAAGCGCGCATCGTCGAGGCCAGCGACACCTTCACGCGCAACCTTGGCGCCAAGCTCGGCTTTGCCGACATGCGCACCATCCGCGGCGGCGATTCCGGCTACCAGATCGGCAACAGCAACACGCGCGTGGCGATCGGCGGCAACCTGACCGGCATCGGCCAGACCACCGGCCAGGTCAAGGTCACCGACAACAGCTTCGACAACACCCAGTTCATCAACCTGCCGGCGGCCGCCATCAACGGCGCGCAGGCCGGCAGCCTGGCGGTCAGCCTGTTCTCGTCGGCCGCCAACCGCTTCCTCAACCTGGAATTGTCGGCGCTGGAGGAAGACGGCGCCGGCAAGATCATTTCCAGCCCGCGCGTGGTTACGGCCGACAAGGCGGTGGCGCTGATCGAGCAGGGCATCGAACTGCCGTACCAGGTGGCCACCAGCAGCGGCGCCACCTCGATCCAGTTCCGCAAGGCCAACCTGCGGCTGGAAGTCACGCCGCAGATCACGCCCGACGGCAACGTCGTCATCGACGTCGACGTCAACAAGGACAGCGTGGGCCAGGAAACCCGCTCCGGCTTTGCCATCGACACCAAGCACGTCAAGACGCAGGTGATGGTCGACAACGGCGGCACGGTGGTGCTGGGCGGCATCTATCAGCAGACCGAACGCAGCACCACCGACAAGGTGCCGCTGCTGGGCGATGTGCCGGTGCTCGGCTATCTGTTCCGCAGCAACTCCAAGACCAACGACAAGACTGAATTACTGGTGTTTATCACGCCGAAAATCGTGGCAGAGCGCGTCTCCACGGCTCGGTAATTAACTTGAATGGGATGGTTTCATGAAAAAGATCATAGGATGGCTGGGCGCGCTGGCTGGTGCCGGCTTGTTGGCGGCGTGCGGTGGCGGCGGCGGTTCGCCGGGGACCACCGGCAATGGTGTCGCGCCGTCCAAGGTGCAGAGCGTGACCCTGACGGCCAGCGCGGCGACCATCGCCTCGTCCGGCCTGGACGGCACCGAAGTCACGCTGACCGCCATCGTCAAGGATGCCGGCGGCAATGCGCTGGCCAATGAGACGGTCAGCTTCAACGCCAGCTCCGGCACCGTCAGCAGCACCAACCGGGTCACCAACACCTCGGGACAGGTGGTGGAAAAGCTCAGCGTCAAGGGCGATTCGTCGCTGCGTACGATCACCGTCACGGCCAGCGCCGGCTCGGCGACGTCGGCGCCGGTGAAGATCGACGTGGTGACGGCGGTGCCCAGCCTGACCCTGACCACCGACACCGGCACGCTGGCTTCGGCCGGCACCAACCAGGTGACGGTGACGGCGCTGGTGCGCGACGCCAGCAACAACGTGCTGCCGGGCGTGACGGTGGACCTGAAAACCGATTCCGGTGCGCTCACCCTGGGCACGCGCGTGACCAACGCCCAGGGCATCGTCACCGAGAAACTCAGCACCGGCGGCGACGCCACCTCGCGCGCCATCAAGGTGACCGCCAGCGTGCCGGGCGCGGCGCCGGTCAGCACGGTGGTGAACGTGGCCGGCAACAAGCTGAGCATCAATGCCGCGCCGACCATCAATGTCGGTTCCAGCGCCGATGTCACGGTCACGCTGCTCGATTCGGCCAGCAATCCGCTGAGCGGCAAGCCGGTCAGCTTCAGTTCCAACGCCAACGCGCTGACGGTCAAGGGCGGCGGCGCGGCCGTCACCAATGGCGCCGGACAACTGGTGCTCAGCTACGCGGCCAGCGGCGGCACGGCGGACGTGATCACGGTCAAGTCCATGGGCGAGATCGCCTCGACCGGCATCGCCATCAATGCCTCGGCGTTCGCGGTGCGCGTGCTGGACGCCGGCGGCGCGGTGGCCGGCTCGGCCGCCATCAACGTCTGCCAGCAGGTATCGGTGACCAGCGCGCCGGGCAGTTCGGTATCGGTCAGCAGCTCGCGCGGCGCCATTTACAGCGATGCCGCCTGCAGTGTGCCGGCCAGCGGCGCGGCGGCCCTGTCCGGCGGCGCGGCCACCGTCTACCTGAGCGCCACCAGCCCCGGCGTGGCGACCCTGACCGCCAACGCCGGCGGCCAGACCGCCCAGACCAGCGTGGAATTCGTGGCGCTGGTGACCAATGCCTCGACCATCAGCGTGCAGGTCGACCCGGCCGTGGTGGGCGCCAATACGGCCGGCAGCACCAGCCAGCAGGCCACGCTGCGCGCCATCGTGCGCGACGGCACGGCGCAGAACAACCTGGTCAAGAACGCCAGCGTGGCGTTCTCCATCGTGAACGACCCGAGCGGCGGTTCGCTGACCCAGCCGGCCGTGGTGGTCACCGGCGCCGACGGCGTGGCCAGCACCAGCTACATCGCCGGCACCTCGGCCACCGCGCTGAATGGCGTGAAGATCCAGGCCCAGCTGATGGGCGGCAGCAACCCGACCGCGACCGCCAGCCTGACGGTGGCGCAGAAGTCGCTGTTCATCAGCGCCGGCACCGGCAACACGGTGGGCACGCCTGCCGCCGCCACCTACCAGGTCGATTACGCGGTGTTCGTCACCGATGCGGCCGGCAATGCGGTGCCGGGCGTCAAGCTGACCGCTTCGGTGCAGCCGGTGACGTACTACAAGGGCTACCTGCAATACGCGGCGCCGCAGGGGCCGTGGCAGCCGGCGGCGCGCACCGCCTGCGCCAATGAAGATGTCAACGGCAACGGCATCATCGATGCCGGCGAGGACATCAACGGCAACGGCCGCCTCGATCCGGGCATCCCGGTGCAAGTCACGCCGAGCGTCACCACCGACGCCAGCGGACAGGCCACGGTGTCGCTGGTGTATCCGCGCGACCACGTCTATTGGCTCGATGTGAACCTGACGATACGCGGACAGGCCAGCGGCACTGAGTCCAGCTACACCTCTCTGGTACACTTGATGGGATTGAGCACCGACTACTCCGACCAGAACAAGACGCCGCCGGGCGTGAACAGTCCATACGGGGTGGCAACGCAGTGCAGTAACCCGAATTGACTTGGATCGTGAATGCAAAATGTGTTTCTAGTCGGCCTGATGGGGGCGGGAAAGACCACCATCGGCCGCCTCCTGGCCCGCAAGCTGGGGCTGAGGTTCGTGGATTCCGACCACGAGATCGAGGCGCGCACCGGCGCCTCTATCCCGTGGATCTTTGAAATCGAGGGCGAAGCCAGCTTCCGCCGCCGCGAGGCCGACATGATCCGCGAGCTGACCGCGCAGCCGGACATCGTGCTGGCCACCGGCGGCGGCGCCATCCTGAACCCCGACAACCGCGCCTTTCTCAAGGAGCGCGGCACCGTGGTGTACCTGCGCGCCACGGTCAACAGCATCCTGCAGCGCACCGCGCACGACAAGAACCGGCCGCTGCTGCAGACCGCCGATCCGCGCAAGAAACTGGAAGAGCTGATGGCGGTGCGCGATCCGCTGTACACGGAGATCGCCGATCTGGTGATCGACACCGGCCGTCCTAACGTACAATCGATGGTTCAGACCATCATGAACCAGTTGGAAACCATGGCTTGCGAGGCCGCGCCCAACTGCGTCACTTACGCCGAACCTTCGATGAACGAACAATCCAACATCCTGTTAAACGTGGAACTGGGCGAGCGCAGCTACCCGATTTCCATCGGTCCCGAGCTGCTGAACGACGCCGCGCTGCTGGCGCGCCATGTGCACGGCGGCAAGGTCGCCATCGTCACCAACGACACCGTGGCGCCGCTGTACCTGGCGCGCGTCGAGAGCGCGCTGCGCGATGCCGGCAAGCAAGTCATCACCGTGGTGCTGCCGGACGGCGAAGAGCACAAGACCTGGTCCAGCCTGATGCAGATCTTCGACAGGCTGCTGGAAGCCAAGGCCGACCGCAAGACCACCCTGCTGGCGCTGGGCGGCGGCGTGATCGGCGACCTGACCGGCTTCGCCGCCGCCAGCTACATGCGCGGCGTTGATTTCATCCAGGTGCCGACCACCTTGCTGTCGCAGGTCGATTCCTCGGTGGGCGGCAAGACAGGCATCAACCACCCGCTGGGCAAGAACATGATCGGCGCGTTCTACCAGCCGCGCGTGGTGATCGCCGACACCTCGACCCTGGAAACCCTGCCCGAACGCGAATTGGCGGCCGGCCTGGCGGAAGTGATCAAGTACGGCGCGGTGATCGACCTGGCCTTCTTCGAATGGATCGAGGCCAACATCGGCAAGCTGGTGGCGCGCGACAAGGGCGCGCTGGCCTATGCGATCGCGCGCTCGTGCGAAATCAAGGCCGACGTGGTGCGCCAGGACGAGCGCGAAGGCGGCCTGCGCGCCATCCTCAACTTCGGCCATACCTTCGGCCACGCGATCGAGGCCGGCATGGGTTATGGCGCCTGGCTGCACGGTGAGGCGGTCGGCTGCGGCATGGTGATGGCGGCCGACCTGTCGCAGCGCATGGGCCTGGTCGATGCGGAGACCGTGGCGCGCGTGCGCAAGCTGGTGGCCGCGGCCGGTCTGCCGGTCAAGGCGCCGGACCTGGGCGCGGCGCGCTGGCTGGAGCTGATGGAAGTCGACAAGAAGAACGAGGGCGGCGCCATCAAGTTCATTCTGATGAATCCGCTGGGCTCGCCGAAGATCACCAACGCGCCGCAGGAACTGCTGCTGGCGACGCTGGCGGCCTGCGTGTAAGCGGGGGCGGTGATGGCGCCGGAAGAATACCTCGCACCCTACGCGGCCCACTCGGAGGGCGGTGCCGGCCGCCGCTACCCGGAGACCGCGCATGCCTCGCGCAGCCAGTTCCAGCGCGACCGTGACCGCATCATCCACTCCTCCGCCTTCCGCCGGCTCGAGTACAAGACCCAGGTGTTCCTCAATCACGAGGGCGACCTGTTCCGCACCCGGCTGACGCACAGCCTGGAGGTGGCGCAGATCGGCCGCTCGCTGGCGCGCAACCTGCGGCTCAATGAGGACCTGGTCGAGGCGATCGCGCTGGCGCACGACCTCGGCCACACGCCGTTCGGCCACGTCGGCCAGGATGTGCTCAACGAGTGCATGAAGGAATATGGCGGCTTCGAGCACAATCTGCAGAGCCTGCGTGTGGTCGATGAGCTGGAGGATCACTACGGCGCTTACAACGGCCTGAACCTGATGTTCGAAACGCGCGAGGGCATCCTCAAGCACTGCTCGCTGAACCATGCGCGTCAGCTGGGGCCGGTGGCGCAGCGCTTCATCGACCGCACGCAACCGTCGCTGGAGGCGCAGCTGACCAACCTGGCCGATGAGATTGCCTACAACAGTCACGACATCGATGATGGTTTGCGCTCCGGCCTGATCACGATCGGGCAGCTGGAGCAGGTGGATTTCTTTGCGCGGTTGTGGCGCGATGTGCAGCAGGCGTATCCGGGCCTGATCGGCCGGCGCGCGATTTACGAAACCTTGCGCCGCCTGATCACGGCGCTGGCCGACGACCTGATCGCCACCTCCACCGCGCGCATCGCCGACGCCGCGCCGCAACATATCGATGACGTGCGCCTGGCGCCGCCGCTGATCCGTTTTTCGGATGGCATGCGCAAGGATGCTACCGAGCTGAAGCGTTTTTTGTACGCCAATCTGTACCGTCACTACAAGGTCGGCCGCATGCGCGTGAAAGCCAGCCGCATCGTGCGCGAGCTGTTCGATGCGTTCATGGCCGAAGCGGCGCTGCTGCCGCCCGATTACCAGGACAAATCCGGCGATGTCCACAAGCAGGCACGCAAGATCGCCGACTACATCGCCGGCATGACCGACCGCTACGCCATCCGCGAACACCGGCGGCTGTTCTCGCTCGACGAACTCTGATCCAGCTCAACAGCGACAAGCGCTGAGCTTGACGTTCACCAGTGCACGGCCGAAGATGGGGAACGGGAGGCGGCCATGGAACAGCAAATAGGCGAGCGGGTCAGTGCACTGGAAACGGACGTGGCCGTGATCCAGTCGAATTACGTACGCCGCGATGAATTCGCCGATCTGCGCACCGAAGTCCGTGTCGGCTTCGCCAAAGTCGATGCCCAGTTCGCCGATGTCAATACCCAGTTCGCTCAGGTCAATACACAGTTTGCCCAAGTCAATACTCAGTTCGCCAACGTGTACGCCCGAATCGATCATCTGGAACAGACGATGAATGCCAGACTGGATAAGGCCATCGCGACGATACTGCGGTGGGTGTTCGCGATGCAGTTCAGCACGCTCGCCGTGGTGCTGGCCGTGGTGAAGTACTTCTGACAAACTGATGCCATGAACGAGCGAACCGACGAGCGGGTAGCCATACTGGAGACAGACGTCGCGGTCATCCAGTCCAACTATGTTCGCCAGGATGCGTTCGCCCAAACGAACGGCAAGATCGACCGAAATTTTGCCGAGTTGAACGGCAAGATCGGCCGAAATTTTGCTGAGCTGAACGGCAAGATCGACAGCAACTATGCATCCCTGGACGGCAAGATTGACCGAAATTTTGCTGAGCTGAATGGCAAGATCGACGGCAACTATGCTTCCCTGGACGGCAAGATGGACCGAAATTTTGCCGAGTTGAACGGCAAGATGGACCGAAATTTTGCCGAGTTGAACGGCAAGATCGACCGAAATTTTGCCGAGTTGAACGGCAAGATCGACAGCAACTATGCATCACTGGACGGCAAGATCGACAGCAACTATGCTTCCCTAAACGGCAAGATCGACAACAATTTCGTGATCCTGAACGGCAAGATCGACGCCAATTTCGCGGCGCTGGACGGCAAAATCGATAGGGTGGCCATGACGATCCTGAAATGGACCTTTGGCATGCAGATCAGCATCGCTGCCTTTTTGCTGGCAGCGATCAAATATCTCTAGAACATGCGTTGCTGCGCCTCACGGCGGTCACCTAACAATTCCAGCAGCAGTTTTTTGACAGGCGCGGGCAGGGCGGCGTCGGCCAGTTTGCCGGCGTCGTACCAGACGTAGCCGGCTTCGGCAGCCATACCCTGGCGGCGTGCCAGCGTGACCTGGTAGGGCGCGATGTGCAGCTTGTAGTGCGTGAACACGTGCGTCACTGTCGACAGCCGGTCGTAAGATTCCATTTCGCCGAAACGGCTCACCGCCAGCGTCAGCGCATCGTGGTCGGCGTCCGCGACTTCATCATCCTCGGCGGCGATGTGGCCATCCAGTTCCGGCAGCGACAGCAGACCACCCCAGATGCCGGTCGGCGGCCGCTGTTGCAGTAGCACCTGGCCACCATCGACGATCGCCAGCATCACCGTGTGCTTCTCGGGCGTCGCCTTCTTCGGCTTGCGCACCGGCAGATCCTTGGTGCGCCCTGTTTTGAACGCCACGCAGCGCAGCTGCATCGGGCAGCGCTCGCACGACGGACTGCTGCGGGTGCACAGCGTGGCGCCCATGTCCATCAGTCCCTGCGTGTACGATTCGATGCCTGACTCGGGAAGCAGGGCTTCCGCACGCCGCCACATGGCTTCCTCGGTCTTTTTCTCGCCCGGATACGTGTCGATGCCGAACACGCGCGCAAACACACGCTTGACGTTGCCGTCCATGATGGCCGCGCGCCGGCCGCTGGAAAACGCCGCGATCGCCGCCGCCGTCGACCGGCCGATACCCGGCAGCTCTGCCAGCAGCACCGGATCCGATGGAAACACGCCATCGTACTCCGCCACCACGCGCTGCGCGCACTTGTGCAGGTTGCGCGCGCGTGTGTAATAACCGAGGCCGCTCCACTGCGCCATCACATCCTCCACCGGTGCCGCCGCCAGGTCGCGCAGGGTAGGGAAGCGCTCCAGGAAGCGCGCGTAATAACCGAGCACCGCCGATACCTGCGTCTGCTGCAGCATGATCTCCGACAGCCAGATCAGATACGCATCGCGCGTGTTCTGCCACGGCAGGGCGTGACGTCCGTGGACTTGTTGCCAGCCGATCAGGTCGGCCGAAAAACCGGGGTCTTCAAAATTCTCTACTGCGACTACCTTCATGCTGTTCCTAATCAAGCCGCCGCATCGAGGGCGACGAATTCCGCGTTGATGGCGCCGCTGATCGCCAGCGCCAGGTCGTTGAGACGCTGCTTCTGCGCTTCCAGCTCCTGCTGGCTGCGCTCGAAGGCGTCGATTTTCTGCTCCAGGCTGTCGGTCGCATCGTGGATGCGCTGGATCGACGCCAGACGGTGTTTGAGCTGATCCTTGTGCTGGCGGATCTGCGCCTCCAGCGGCGCCATGATCACCTTCAGCCAGGCTTCCGCATCGTTATTGGCGGAGCGGAAGCAGCCGCGCACGCGCGAAGCGATGGTGTCGAAGAACTTCTCCATCAGCACCACCCGGCTGGTGGTGATCAGCGTGGCCGTGCCAAAGGTCTTGTAATAGATCGCCTCGATGCTGGCCATCTCCTCGCGGTAGCGCTCCAGCGAAAACGGCATCGGCAGCGCCAGCGTCAGTCCGTGTTCGCTGGCGAAGCGGCGGTACATCACCCCCATCATCTCGCTGATTTCGACGGTCTTGCGCTCGGCCGCGTCGAGATTGGCGCGGGTGCGCACGAAGTAGGCGCGCACCGCGTCGCGCACGCCGATGAAGAAGCGGCTGCGCTGCATCTCTTCGCGCACCTGGTCGATGTCGTCGCGCACGATGTCCATGCCCATGCAGGTGTACAGCTCGGTCGACAGCCGCGTGAACACCGCGCGCGTGGCCTGCAGCTTGAACAGGCTGGCGTCGAATTCCTTCTTCTCGACATCGATACGGCGCATCATGTGCGCGATCACGTTCTGGTTCTTGCCGCGTAATCCGCGCAGCTCGTGCAACTGCTCGACGATGCCGCGGATGCGCGCGTTCAGCATGCCCAGTTGCGCCGCGCTCAGCGCCTGCAGTTCCTCGTCCAGCTGCTTGCGCACGATTTCCTTCTTGGCCGGGATCAGTTCGTTGAACAGCGCCGCTTCCAGCGCATGCAGCCGGCTGCGCGCCTGCAGTTCGACATCGCGGTTGATCTTGCCCACCAGCGCCTTCTGCGCCGACACCGGGAACACCTGGCGCGGCTCCAGCGACAGCACGTGCGCCACATTGGCCTGCTGGCGTTCGATCTCGGCGTTGACGTCGTCCTCGCTGCGCAGCTCGTCCCACATGCTGTCGATCTTGTTCAGCACCACCAGCCGGCCGGCGCCGGCGCCGATGTGGTTGCGCCAGACTTCGATATCGCTCTTGGTCACGCCGGTGTCGGCGGCCAGGATGAACAGCACCGCGTGCGCGTTCGGAATCAGGTTCAGCGTCAGTTCCGGCTCGGTGCCGATCGCGTTCAGGCCCGGCGTGTCGAGGATCACCAGTCCCTGCTTCAGCAGCGGATGCGGAAAGTTGATGATCGCATGCCGCCACTGCGAGATTTCCACCTGGCCGTTGTCATCGAGCGTCACCGGCAGGTCGGGGTCGTCCTCGTCGTACAGGCCGTAGCGCTCGGCTTCCTCCACCGGCACGTGGCGCGTCTTGCTGACCTGCTTGAACGCCTCATGCATCTCCGCGCCGGCCTCCAGGTTCAGCGGCAGCACGGTCCAGGCGGATGGCTGGTCGCGATAATCGGTGGTGGACAGGTTGTCGGCCCGGGTTTCGATCGGCAGCAGCCGGATCGACGGCGCCAGGCTGGCATCCCACAGCAGCTCGGTCGGGCACATGGTGGTGCGGCCGGCCGCCGACGGCAAAATCCGCTGGCCGTAGTCGGCAAAAAAGATGGCGTTGATCAGTTCCGATTTGCCGCGCGAAAATTCCGCGACGAAGGCCACCGACAGCTTGTCGTCGGCCAGCCGCGCCAGCGTGCGGGCGATGCGCTGCTCGGTGGCGGCATCGGCCAGGGCAGTATCGGCCATCCACGCCTGATAATTCTTCAGCGCGGTGACCACGCCTTGCCGCCAGGCGCTGTACTGTTCGAAATCCCTGACCATCATAGCCCTGCCCTTATTTTTGGCAATTCACACAATAGAAGGTGGAGCGTTGACCCTGTTTGATCTGGCGGATCGGCGCCGCGCACACGCGGCAAGGCACGCCAGTCCGATCATAGACGAAATAAGTCTGCTGGAAGTAACCCGACTGCCCGTTGACGCTAATAAAATCCTTGAGCGTGCTGCCGCCCTGGACGATGGCTTCGGCCAGGATCTCGCGGATCGCTTGCGCCAGCTTGGCGTAGCGCGCCAGGCTGACGCGCCCGGCCGGCGTCTTGGGATTGATGCCGGCACGGAACAAGCTTTCCGATGCGTAAATATTGCCGACGCCAACGACGATATCGCCGGCCAGCAACGCCTGCTTGACCGGCGCGCTGCGCTGGCGCGTGCGGTCGTACAGCAGCTTGCCGCTGAAGCCAGCTTCGAGCGGTTCCACGCCCAGGTCGCGCAGCAGCACGTGGTGTTCGAGTTCGCCATCGGCGGCGTCATGCCACAGCACGGCGCCGAAGCGGCGCGGATCTTTCATGCGCAGCACCTGGCGGCCTTCCGGACCAGCCACTTCGAGATCGAAATGATCATGTTTTTCCGGCGCCATCCCCGGCGGCAGGATGCGCAGGTGGCCGGACATGCCTAGGTGGATGATCATGGTGCCGTGCTCGAAATGCACCAGCAGATACTTGCCGCGGCGGCCCGTGCGCACGATCCTGCGGCCGGTGATCAGCTGCGGCAGATCGGGCGGGAACGGCCAGCGCAGCCCTTCGCGGCGCATCACCACGCTGGTCACGATACGGTCTTCGATGTGCGGCGCGACCCCGCGCCGGGTGACTTCGACTTCTGGTAATTCTGGCATCTGTCTCGTAAGGCTGAGGAAAAAATGGCGGGGAGAGACTGGCCGCATGGGAATATTTGGTTACACTAGTGAAACCACGCCCCGCATGCGATCGGCGTAAAATCCAGTGACATTGCTGACTTGCCAGGATCACCCTTTGAAAAACGCTTTCGCCATTGTAACTCTCTCTGCCTTGCTGGCCGCGTGCGGCGTGGCGCCGCAGAAACAGGCCGGGTCCGCCGCTGCGCCGCGGCCGGCCGCGCCGGCGGAGCCCGATGCGCCTGCCGCCGAAGCGACGGCGTCGACCGACACCCCGCCAGCGGAAGCGTTGCCCAACAATGAACTGACCGGCGATCTGCTGTTCCGCATCACCAAGGCCGAGCTGGAATTCAAGTCGGGCAACTGGCAAGGTCCGTACATCACCATGATGGCGCTGGCGCAGCAGACGCGCGATCCGCGCCTGGCGCGCCGCGCGGCCGAGATGGCCGTCACCGCCAAGCAGAGCGAGCAGGCGCTGGCCGCCGTGCGCCTGTGGCGCGGCCTGGCGCCGGATTCGGAAGAAGCGACCCAGTTCTTCCTCGGCTTCGCCGTCGCCGGCGACGATCTGAGCGAGGCGGAAGCCATCTTCGAACAGCGGCTGAAAGCGGCGACGCCGATGCAGCGTCCACTGGCCATGTTCCAGATGCAGCAATTCCTGCTGCGCGCCAAGGACAAGGCGGCGGCGTTCGGCGTCCAGCAGCGCGTGCTGCTGCCTTACGATAACACGCTGGAAGCGCACCTGATCCTGGCGCAGAGCGCCTTCGGCTTGAACGATCTCGACCGCGCGCGCGAAGAAGCCGGCAAGGCGCTGGCGATCAAACCCGATTCGGAACTGGCGATCCTGACCAGCGCCCAGGTGTCGGGCGACATCGAATCGGCCATGAAGATCCTGACCGGCTTCCTCGAAAAATACCCGAAATCGAACGAGGTGCGCGCCGCCTATGCCCGCATCCTGGTCGACAACAAGCAGTACGAAGAAGCGCGCAAGGAATTCCTGATCCTGCTGAAGGAGCAGCCGGACAACATCGCCGTGCTGTATGCGCTGGGCGTGCTGGGCACGCAGACCAACAATGTGGATGAAGCGGAAAAATACTTCACCCGCTTCGTCACTGTGCTGGAAGAACATCCCAGCGACGAGCGCGACCCCTCCAAGGCGCTGCTGATCCTGTCGCAGATCGCCGAGCAGAAAAACGATCTGGACGCCGCCTACAACTGGCTGTCCAAGGTCGAAAACAGCGATGAAAAAATCTACATGGCCGCGCGCATGAAAATGGCCGTGCTGACCGCCCGCAAAGGCGACGTCGACGGCGCCCGCAAGCAGCTGGCCGAGCTGACGCCCACCAACGCCGCCGACCAGGCGCAGATCTTCCAGACCGACGCCCAGCTGCTGCGCGACGCCGGCGATCACCGCGCCGCCTACACCGTGCTGGAAAACGCGCTCAAGCGCTATCCCGACAATCCCGACATCCTGTACGACTATGCGCTGGTGGCGGAAAAACTGGGCAAGGTGGAGGTGATGGAAAAAGCCCTGCGCCAGGTGATGATCGCCGCGCCGGACAACCAGCACGCCTACAACGCGCTGGGCTACTCGCTGGCCGAGCGCAACGAGCGCCTGCCGGAAGCGCTGTCATTGATCGACAAGGCGCTGCAGATGGCGCCGGGCGACCCCTTCATCATGGACAGCATGGGCTGGGTGCAATACCGCCTAGGCCATCTCGACGAAGCGGAAAGCTACCTGCGCCGCGCCTACGCCGTACGCAGCGACCCTGAAATTGCCGTCCATCTGGGCGAAGTGCTGTTCGCCAAGGGCGATGTCAGCGGCGCGCAGAAGCTGTGGAAGGAAGCCCATGCCAAAGACCCGCAAAACGACGCGCTGAAAGCCACGCTGGCGCGCCTGAACCAGAGCCTCTGATGATACGACCACTTTTGACTGCCCTTGCCATCGCCGCGGCCGCCGTCCTGGCCGGCTGCGCCACCACCCCGTCCGCGCCGCGCTCCAGCGCCGCTGTCGCGCCCTACCACGACAGCATCGAGCTGGCCGGCCGCATCGCCATCAACTACAGCCGCGACGGCAAAAAGGAATCGCTGAACGGCAAGTTCACCTGGCAGCAGACCAGGGCCAACACCGACGTCAGCCTGATCTCGCCGACCGGCCAGACCGTGGCCGTGATCAAGCTCACGCCGACTTCGGCCACGCTGCAGGAAAGCGGCAAGGCGCCGCGCAGCGCGCCCGACCTGGACAGCCTGAGCGCGCAGACGCTGGGCTGGAGCCTGCCGGTCTCCGGCCTGCGCAATTGGCTGCAAGGTCATGCGGTGGGCAGCGACGGCCAGCCATTCGTCGCCTCGCCGGCCAACGACACCGTGATCACGCGTGACGGCTGGAAGCTGGAATACATGTCCTGGCAAGATGAAACCGCCGCCGTGCCGCAGCCCAAGCGCATCGACGTCACCCGCATCGCGCTGGGCCAGGCGGTGGACGACATGGCGATCCGCATCGTCATCGACCCGCCCGCGCAGTAAAATGCCGGCATGACCGAACTGAAAAACTGCCCGGCCCCGGCCAAGCTCAATTTATTCCTGCACGTGACCGGCCGCCGCGCCGACGGCTATCACCTGCTGCAAACCGTGTTCCAGCTGATCGACCATGGCGACACGCTGCATTTCACGCTGCGCGACGACGCCACGTTGCGCCGCGTGACCGACCTGCCCGGCGTGCCGGAGGAGAGCGATCTGATCATCCGCGCCGCCAGGCTGCTGCAGGCGGAAGTGCTGCGCCGCACCGGTGCGTTGCCGCACGGTGTCGATATCGCCATCGATAAGATACTGCCCATGGGCGGTGGCGTAGGCGGCGGTTCGTCGGATGCGGCCACCACCCTGATGGCCTTGAACCGCTTGTGGAACGCCGGCCTGAGCAAACAGGAACTGATGGATCTGGGCCTGCCGCTGGGCGCCGACATTCCGTTCTTCATCTTCGGCGAGACCGCGTTTGCCGAGGGCGTGGGCGAGGCGCTGCGACCGGTGAAGACGCCGGATTGCTGGTATGTGGTGATCGAACCGGGCGTCATGGTGCCGACCGCTGCAATTTTTGGTTCGGAACAATTGACAAGAGATACGCCGGTGGTTAATATAGCGGACTTTTCCAGCCACTACGAACAATCGCAAGATTGGACGGGGTTCGGAAGGAACGACTTGCAACAGGTAGCAACGAAGCTTTTCCCGCCGGTAGCAGAAGCGGTAGAATGGCTGAGTGCTTACGGTGATGCCAGGATGACTGGCTCGGGTGCATGTGTGTTCAGTGCGGTAGCAACCGAGGCGGACGCCGACGCGGTACTTGCAAAAGTGCCAGCGAAGTGGACGGCCTGGAAGGCAAAAGCACTGCAGCAGCATCCGCTGATCGCCACGAAGTTGTGAGACGGCAAAAAAGATTTTGCGAAGCGTGAAAATGGCTGTATAATATCGGCCTGTAACGACGAGCAGTCGGTTGCGTAGGGGAATCGCCAAGCTGGTTAAGGCACCGGATTTTGATTCCGGCATACCAAGGTTCGAATCCTTGTTCCCCTGCCATTAGTTTGTATCTGGATCCGTCGAGGCGCAGTCTCCGGCCAGATAGAGCGAAAGATGGCCGCCCCGGTGGCGGCCATTCTACTTGTTTCAGTGCCACGCGGTGTTCGCTGGCGTCTTTCAAAAATCTTCTACAACTTCTCTGGTACTCCCATGGCTTACGAAAACCTGATGGTTTTTACCGGCAACGCTAATCCTGCGTTGGCAGAAGGAGTCGCAAAAAATCTCGGCATCCCTCTCGGCAAGGCAAACGTCTCGAAATTCTCGGACGGCGAGGTGATGGTTGAAATTAACGAAAACGTCCGCGGTAAAGACGTGTTCGTACTGCAATCCACCTGTGCACCGACCAACGACAACCTGATGGAACTGATCCTGATGGTGGATGCGCTGAAGCGTGCATCGGCTGGCCGCATCACCGCCGCCATCCCTTACTTCGGCTATGCCCGCCAGGACCGTCGCCCGCGCTCGGCGCGTGTGGCGATTTCGGCCAAGGTGGTGGCCAACATGCTGGAAGAAGCCGGTGTCGAACGCGTCCTGATCATGGATCTGCACGCAGACCAGATCCAGGGCTTCTTCGATATCCCGGTCGACAATATCTACGCGTCGCCGATCCTGCTGGGCGACCTGCAGAAGAAGAACAACGAAGACCTGCTGGTGGTATCGCCGGACGTCGGCGGCGTGGTGCGCGCGCGCGCGCTGGCCAAGCGCCTGAACTGCGACCTGGCCATCATCGACAAGCGCCGTCCGAAAGCCAACGTGTCCGAAGTGATGAACATCATCGGTGACGTCGAAGGCCGCAACTGCGTGATCATGGACGACATGGTGGATACCGCCGGTACCCTGGTCAAGGCCGCCGAAGTGCTGAAAGAGCGCGGCGCCAAGAAAGTGGTGGCGTATTGCACCCACCCGGTGCTGTCCGGCCCGGCGATCGACCGCATCACCAGCTCGTCGCTGGATGAATTGGTCGTGACCGACACCATTCCGCTGTCGGAAGCCGCCAAGCAGTGCAGCAAGATCCGTCAACTGACCTGCGCACCGCTGCTGGCAGAGACCTTCAAACGCATCATCAAGGGCGATTCCGTGATCTCCCTGTTTGTCGACTAAGCGATAAACGATTTATTCAGTTTTACAGGCGGCGTGTCCGGTTTTGACCGGACGCGCCGTTTTTTCCGAAGCTTCCTGGTCGCGGGAAGCTTCTTAACGCGGGGCGCGAGCCCTGTCATTTATTGGAGTATCACATGAAAGTAGTAGCCTTCAAACGCGAACTGCAGGGTTCCGGAGCGAGCCGCCGCCTGCGCAATTCGGGCCAGACCCCTGGCATCATCTACGGCGGCACCGAAGCCCCGGTGACCATCGCTCTGGACCACAACGCGCTGTACCACGCGCTGAAAAAAGAAGCGTTCCACTCGTCGATCCTGGACCTGGAAATCGACGGCAAAGCCGAGAAAGTCGTGCTGCGCGACTTCCAGATGCACGCTTACAAACAACTGGTTCTGCACGCTGACTTCCAGCGCGTTGACGCCAACAAGAAGCTGCACGTGAAAGTTGCCCTGCACTTCGTCAACGCCGAAATCTCGCCAGCAGTGAAACTGCACGGCGCGACCATCAGCCACGTCGCCAACGAAATCGAAATCGAATGCCTGCCAGCCGACCTGCCAGAGTTCGTGACCGTCGACCTGACCAACGTGGACGTCGGCCACTCGGTGCACGTTGCCGACCTGACCCTGCCAAAAGGCGTGACCGCTGTTACCCACGGCAACAACCTGACCATCGCTACCGCTTCGGTACCGGCTGGCCAAGTTTCGGCTGATAACGCCGCCGCTGAATAATCGGGCATCTTTTTTCCCCGATGAAGAAACCCGTCTCTGGCGGGTTTTTTTTCGTCATAATCCTTTTTATTTAATTGAACCACCATGCCCATCCGTCTCATCGTCGGCCTCGGCAACCCCGGCCCCGAATACGAACAAACCCGCCACAACGCCGGCTTCTGGCTGGTCGACAACCTGGCCAACGACAGCGGCGCGCGCCTGCAGCGCGAGAGCAAGTACAACGCCATGTTCGCCAAGGCCAGCATCGCCGGCCAGGAAGTGTATCTGCTGGAGCCGCTGACCTATATGAACCGCTCCGGCCAGTCGGTCGGCGCGCTGTGCCGCTTCTTCAAGATCAATGCCGACGAGGTGCTGGTTGTGCACGATGAACTGGACCTGATGCCGGGCACCGCGCGTCTGAAGAAGGGCGGCTCGTCGGGCGGCCACAATGGCCTGAAGGACATCACCGCCGCGCTGGGCACCCAGGATTACTGGCGGCTGCGGCTGGGCATCGGCCATCCGCGCTCGTTGAACCTGGCGCAGCAGGTGGCCGATTTCGTGCTGCACCGTCCGCGCCGCGAAGACCAGGACCTGATCGAGCGCGCGATTGAAAAATCGTTGCTGGTCATACCGCAGATTGTCAAAGGCGAATTTGCCCCCGCCACCACCAGGTTGCACACCGACTGAAAGGATTACCCGCCGTGAAACTGCTCCCCATCGCCGCGCTGCTGCTGGCCACCGCCGCCCATGCCGAAGACACCGTCTCGCGCCAGATCGACGGCATGTATCCGCAACTGGACGCCATCTACAAGGATCTGCACGCGCACCCGGAAATCGCCTTCCAGGAACAGCGCACGGCGGCCAGGCTGGCGGCCGAGATGCGCAAGATCGGATTCGAGGTCACGGAGAAGGTCGGCAAGACCGGCATCGTCGCCATCTACAAGAACGGCGCCGGTCCGACCGTGCTGGTGCGTACCGAGATGGACGCGCTGCCGATGGAGGAAAAGACCGGCCTGCCCTACGCCAGCAAGGTGGCGGCCGCCCACAGCTGCGGTCACGATGTCCACATGACCGCCTGGCTGGGCGCGGCGCGCACGCTGGTGGCGCTGAAGTCGCAGTGGAAGGGTACGCTGATGTTCATCGGTCAGCCGGCCGAGGAAACCGTGTCCGGCGCCAAGGCCATGCTCGATGACGGCCTGTTCAAGCGCTTCGGCAAGCCGGATTATGCGTTCGCGCTGCATTCGTGGCCGCTGGCGTATGGCCGCATCGGCTACAACAGCGGTGCGGTATCGTCGAATTCCGATGCGATCGAAATCACCTTCAAGGGCCGCGGCGGCCATGGCTCGGCGCCGGACAAGGCACTCGATCCGATCACCATCGCCGCGCGTTTCGTGGTCGATGTGCAGACCGTGATCAGCCGCGAAAAAGATCCGAAGGAGTTCGGCGTGGTGACCATCGGCGCGATCAACGGCGGCACGGTCGGCAACATCATCCCGGACACGGTCAAGGTGCGCGGCACCATCCGCAGCTACAGCCCGGCGGTGCGCGAGAAAATCCTGGCCGGCGTGCGCCGCGTGGCCAACGCCTCGGCCGCGATGGCCGACGCGCCGGCGCCGGAGGTGGAGCTGATACCGGGCGGCGTCGCCATCGACAACGACGATGCGCTGGTTACCCGCACCGAGGGCGTGCTGAAACAGGCGTTCGGCGAGGCCCAGGTGTTCCGCATGCCGGCCATGACCGCCAGCGAGGACTTCTCGCTATTCGTCAACCAGGGCGTGCCCGGCATGTTCTTCTTCACCGGCGTCTACGATCCGCAGGCGGTGGCGCAGGCCGACAAGGGCGGCAAGCCGCTGGCCTTCAACCACTCGCCGTTCTACGCGCCGGTGCCGGAGCCATCGATCAAGACCGCGGCGCAGGCTATGACGCTGGCGGTGATGAACGTGATGAACGGATCAGCCGCCAAACCATAAACGCCAGCGCGGCCACGCCCAGCAGCAGCACGCCCCAGAGTATCATCAGGCGGCGCTGGGCGCTGTTGGCTTCCGCCAGCGCGGCGGCGCTGTCGCTGGCGTCGCTACCGGCCTGTGCGCGCGGCGCGCCGACGCTGGCATATTCCAGTTTCGCCAGTTCGGCTTCCGAGAAGCCGGGCGCCACCTGCTCGATGCTGCTGGCCGCCGGCGCCGCGCGTTCGCGGCCGACCGCCAGCGTGTAGGGCGCGTTGCCGTCGCCGAGGAATACCAGCGTGGCCGGCTGCCAGCTCAGGCGCAGTTGCGGCTGACTGGTCACCGGCGCGGCGGCGCGCAGCACCCATTGCCGGGCGTGCAGCGGCGCCACATCGACGTCGCCCGAGCTGCGCACCTGGCCGTTCTGCGAGATGCGGTAGAAGGTGGCGCTGGCCAGCGGCTCGAAGCGCCACGCCAGCGCCTGGCCGATCTGCTGGCCGGCGACTTCGCGGTAAATGCCCAGTTGCGCCGCCAGCACCACGTTATCCACATTGAATTGCAGCCCGGCCTTGAGCGGGGCGATGGCCGGCGGCACGTTGTACACCAGGTCTTCCGGCTTCTTGCCGGCGGCGGGCGGCAGCAGCAATTGTGCGGGCGGCGGCGCGTTGTCGCTGACCGTCGGCTGTTCGGCGGTGATGGCGGCGAACTGCAGCGGCGTTCCCTTGCGCCAGCTCAGGCGCGCGTAGCGGAAGGTGCGCGGACCGAATTCCAGGCGGTCGCTGACCAGCATCTGGGCGTTCTGGTTGACCAGCCAGGTCAGTTCGGCCGCGCCCACGGTGTCCCAGCGTTTCATGTCGTCGCTGGTTTCCAGCCACACCTGTGCGCTGTAGTCGCGCTGATCGGGCGGCAGGGTGAAGCGCAGGGCGTTGATCGGCGCATCGACGGCCTTGCCCAGATCGAGCACCAGGCCGGACAGGCGTGGCGGATGGTCGGGATTGTCGCGCCGTTCGGGCTTGACCTTGACCGACAGCAGGCGGCCGTCGGCGCTGGCGTTCACGTCCAGGTCGAGCAGCGCGGCCTGTTCGCCGTTGCCCATCAGCGGAAAGATCGCCAGCGGCAGATCGCGGTGGCCGATGCGCGCCTCGACCGGCGGCGTGCGCAGCGCGAACGGCTGGGGCTTGCCGCTGGCGTCGAATATGCGTACGTCGTCCAGCATGGCCGAACGCGCATGCAGGTAGACATCTTTCGGCAGGCGCACCTGCAGCACGCCTTGTCGGGTGCCGGCGCTGAGCGGCAGCAGATGGCTGTAGTCTTGCGGCGTATCGGCGGCGCTGGCGATGCTGCTGAAGGCCCAGGCGGCGATGAGGAAGTTTTTCATTGATGCTCCGATTGCGTCGGGAAGGGCGCCAGATAGCCTATGCCCACCATCAGCGCGCCCACGCCGAGGAAGGAAACGATGCGTTCGACGCCGCCGACATTCGACAGGTCGACCAGGAACAGTTTCAGCACCACCAGTGCCAGCAGCGCGGCGCCGCCTATCCACACCGGCCGCAGCGCGCGACGCGCGGCATGGCGCATCAGCAGCAGCGCGGTCACGCTCCACACCAGCGACAGCATGGCCTGCACGAACTGCGAGGCGTACAGCGCATCGAAGGTGTAGGGCACGGCGAGATAGTGCGAGACGGTGCGCATCAAGGCCAGGTTGAACCAGATATAGCCATACGCGGCGATGAACAGCGGCTGCGGCGCGAACCAGCGCTGCGGCCAGCCGTGCGGCCGTTCGGGATGCAGGCGCCACAGGGCGAACATCAGCAGGATGACGAAGCAGGTGCTGAGGTCCAGCGGATTCAGCAGCGGAATGTAGGGCAGCGGCGCCATCGCGCCGTCCTGGGTGACGTTCCAGACGAAGACCAGCAGCACCGCCCAGCCGGTGGCGACCGGCAGCAGGCGGCGCCGGTACCACTCCGCCAGCGGCGCGACCGGCCAGCCGCCGCCGCGGCTGCGCTGCATCAGCCAGGCGATCACGGCCATCATCAGCCAGGATGGGATGAAGCGCGCCCAGCTGCCGCTGGTGCCCCAGTCGGCTGGGCCGGCGCCCACCCACGCCGAGATCCAGTAGGCGGCGACCGGCCAGATCAGCAGCCATGGTCCGCCGGTGCGGACGGCGTGCAGCGTGCGCAGGATGCGGCCGCGCATGTTCCAGTTCCGTGTCCGCCAGGCGCGCAGCAGCCATTCGCCGGCCAGCCACAGCGCGGCATAGCCGCTCCAGATCGCCCAGGATGGCAGGCGCAGGGTGTCGATATAAATCAGGGTCAGCAGGGGCAGGTGCGCGACCGCCAGCGCCACCCATACCGGCGCCGCGAACCAGCGCAGCGCGGGCCATTGCAGGCGGTGCGCGGCACTGACGCCGAGCCAGGTGGTCGCGGCCAGCAGCAAGGCGTACAGGCAGAACGCCAATTCGCTGTTGTCCGCGGACGCGATCGAGGAGAGTTTCGGCGCCAGCCAGGTGGCCAGGTCCGGCGTCGCCAGCACGAACCACCAGATCGCGGACCAGACCAGCAGCAAACGGTAGACGGCGTGTGTGCGGCTGCCGCGCGCCGCTTGTTGGCGGTACAGCGCCCAGCTGCTGAAGATGGCCGCGCCGAAAATCATCAGCGAGCCCAGCAGCGGACGGTCGAACAGCCGGCTATTGCCGTTGCTCCAGCTGTCGGCCACCTGCGTCAGCAGCAGCAGCCCGGCGATGCCTTGTACCGCCAGAGCCAGCGCGGCGGCCAGCGTCCATGCCAGCCGGCGGGCGATCACGTACAGGGCGATGGCGGCGATCAGCGCGCTGAACACCAGCGGCGTGCCCTGGCTCGGTCCGGGCAGGCGCAGGAATATCTCGGTCCAGGCGCCGGCCACGAACCAGGCGGCGGCCACGGTCAGGAACACGGCCGCAATGGCGGCGAACGGCGCCGTCTCTGGCTGCGCACGGAAGCGGGTCGCCATCAGGAAGGCGGTGATCGCCAGCAGCAAAAAGCCCAGCCACAGGTTGGAGTCCATGGCGCTTTGCGGTGACAGGCCGGTGCTGGCGCCGATGAAGGAGATCCACGCGCCGGCTTGCACCAGCAAACCGAACATCCACGCCAGTTTTTGCTGTTGGCGCAGGCCGATCCAGACGATGCCGGCGCCTTCCAGCGCCCAGGCGGCGGAGGTCCAGCGGCCATCGAGCGCGAAGGGTATCGCCAGCGTGCCGAACACGATGCCGAGCGCGAGGAAGGCGTCGGCCAGCAGCGCGTATTGCGCGCGCTTGCGCAGCACGGTGGTCAGGGCGATGTAAAACAGGCCCAGCGCCAGTGCCGAATAGGCGGCGCCGAACGGCATCTCGCGCACCAGCGTGAATTGCAGTCCGAAGCCCAGCATCGGCGTGCCCAAGATCAGCGTGCCGTCGACGTAGTTTTTCAGTTTGACCGCCTGCCGGCGCGCGTACGCCAGCGGGATCGATACGTAGAAGGCGAAGAACAGCAGCAGGAACAGCTGCACCGACAAATAGTTTTCCGGCGTGTACCGCAGCACGCCCCAGGTGGTGCCGATGGCGAAGGTGAAGGCGAACCCCAGCAGGTTGAGCGGACGCCACGAGCGCAGCATGGCCAGCGCGAACACGCCGCCGTTCAGCAGCGCGTAATAGGAGAACAGCCCGATGTGGCTGCCGCCGCCGGTGGACGCCAGGATCGGCGCGGCAAAGCCGCCGACGATGCCGAAGATGGCCAGCCACATCGCATCCTGCAGCACCGCCAGCACGCAGGTGAACATGGTCAGGATGAACAGCAGGGCAAACGCGGCGGATCCCGGAATCAGGTGATACAGGCGGAAAGCGCCAAACGTGACCAGCATCAGCACCGCCAGCGCGGCGCCTTGCACCGGCAGGCTGATCGCCGCCCGCGTGATGCGGATGCGCCAGCCCCAGGCCAGCAGGGCGATATCGGCCAGCACGATGCCGGTGAGCCGCAGCTCGATCGGAATGCTCACGCGGGCGGCGGTGTACTTGAGCAGGAAGCTGACGCCGATGAACAAAATGAGCAAGCCCAGCTTGGCTACCAGATTGCCGCCGAACAGCCAGGCCTTGGCGGCAAGCAGCCAGCGCGGCGGCGGAGCCGGCGGCGCGGAAGGAGTGGGAGCCGGCGCCACGGCAGCGTTCGATACGGTCGCCCATGGCGTCGCCGTATCCTCGGGCACGGTCGCCCGAGGCGCCGCGGCATGCTGCGGCGCAGCTGCTTCCTCCAGCGCGGGTGCCAGCGACGCCACAGTAGCTTCCGCCTCGGTTGCCTGTGCAGCGGTGGCCGGTGTCGGTTGAGCGGTCGCCTTCAGGACCGGAAGCGGAGGCGGTGCCCACTGCTCGTAATCGCGCATGTAGTCGGGCGTGGCCGGCGCGGGCGATTGCGCATCGGCGGCGGGCGCGGGCTGCACTTCCGGCGCAACGGCTGGCGGCGCTGGCGCCGCTGCCGGCCGCGGCGCCAGCAGCAGATGCTCGCGCAGCAAAGCCACTTCCCGTTTCAGTCCCTCCACGACCCGCCAGGCCTGACGCGCGTCGCTGCGCGCCCGCCAGGCCACGCTCAGGGTGAAGACACCAAAAACAAACAGAAGGAATTCCATCATTCGGCTCCCCAGGCAATGGTGCAAAGTATCACAAATGCAACATTGCCTCAATCGAAAGCCGCAAGACGCTCCAGGCTATTTTGTGGCAGCAATCCAGCGGTCCACGCGCTGCTCCAGGATAGGCAGCGGCAGGGTGCCGTCGCCGATCACCACTTCGTGGAATTTCTGATAGCTGAACTTGTCGCCCAGCGCCTGCTGGGCGCGGGCGCGCAGCTCCAGGATCTTGAGCGAGCCGATCTTGTAGCTCAGTGCTTGCGCCGGCATCACCATGTAACGCTCGATCTGGTTGCGCGCGCGCGGCTCGCTCCAGCCCAGCGTCTCCACCAGATAGGCGATGGCTTGCTCGCGCGACCAGCCTTTGGCGTGCATGCCGGTGTCCACCACCAGGCGCGCGGCGCGCAGCATCTCGGCATTCAGGTGGCCGTAGTAGGCGACCGGATCTTCGTACAGGCCCATCTCCTTGCCCAGGGTTTCGGAATACAAGGCCCAGCCTTCGGTGTAGGCGGCGCTGTTCGGATTCTCGGTGCTGAACTTGCGGAAGTCCGGCAAGTCCAGTTCCTTCAACAGGGCCGCGTGCAGGTGGTGGCCTGGCACGCCTTCGTGCAGAAACAGGCTGACCATGTCGACACGGCTGTATTTTTTCGGGTCATTCACCACTGGCCAGAACACGCCCGGATGCGAGCCGTCCGCCGCCGACGGGGTGTAGTGGTCGGACGCGGTGGCGCGCGTCAGTTCCGGTTCCAGGTGCAGTTCCAGTTTGGCTTTCGGGATCAGGCTGAAATAGGTCGGCAGCTTGGTCTGCACTTGCGCGTAAATGGCGCGGTAGGCGTCCAGCACCTGCTCGTCGCTGGTGAAGATGTTGAATTTGGTCTGCGCGCTGACCCATTGCGGCAGTTGCCTTTCCGGGCCCTCATAGCCGAGCTTGGGACCGAGCTCGGTCAGCTGTTGCTGGATGCGCGCCACTTCCTTCAGGCCCAGCGCGTGCACCTGGTCCGGCGTCAGCGGCAGGTTGGTACTGTCCTTGATGTGCGCGGCGTACCAGGCGGCGCCGTTGGGCAGCGCGCCCCAGCCGCTGGTGCCGCGGCCGGCCGGCAGGTATTCGTTCTCCATGAAGCTGACCAGACGATTCAACGCCGGCGCCACCTTGGTGTCCACCGTTTTCAGGTAGGCGGCGGTAAGTTTTTTCTTGTCGGCGTCGGGGAACGACTCGGGGAAGCGCGTCACCGGCGAATAGAACACGCTGGTCTCGGGCGTGGCGGCGCGCAGGTTCTGCAGCTGCGGCAGCATGGCGACGATGATGGTTTTCGGATGCACCACGCCCTTGCGCATGCCTTCGCGCATGTTGGCGATGGCCTGGTCGATCCAGGCCGGCAGCTGGTTCAGCCGGCTCAGGTAAGCCTGGTATTGCTTGACCGTCCCCAGCGGCTGCGACCCGGTGCCGCTGGCGTAGTTGGCCAGCGTGCTGGGCACGTTGTCCATCTGGTTCAGCGGCAGCAGATGGTCGGGGAAGGATTCCATCTGCATCGCGTTGTTCAGTTCGTAGGTCAGCAGGTCATAGGTCAGCTGATCCTGCGCACCCAGCTGGTCGCGGCGGACTGTCATCAGCTGCTTCTGCAGCGAACGGTACAGGTTGAACTGCTCGGCGCGCACCTTGGGCGAGATCGCCAGGCCGATCTGATCGTCGTAGCGGCTGTCGCCGTTGGCGGTGGCAAACAGCAGCGGATCGAACTTGCAGCGCGCGGTATGGAAGGCGGCCGCCAGCTTCGCCAACTGCTTCTGTGCCTGGCTGGCTTGCACCGACGACGCCTTGGCGGCGGCAACCGCCGGCGGCATCGCGGCGGCGCCCATCAGCAGGGCGGCAATCAGGGCGGGAATCGTAAGCTTGGCGAACGGGCGGGCGTGCATGTGAAATCCTTAGTGAGGTTGATCAGCGCCAAGCAGTCTAGCATCTGTAGCAAGCAATGGGATGTCAGACGGCACGGTTTTTTTGTCGGATTTCTTTACAGCGGTTTGGCCGCGAAAACAGCAAGTCGTTGATAACAAAGGCCATGTATTCGGGGTGCGATTTTTGCTTCATACACCACCTCGCTTAGAATTTTTACAGGAGACAACTATGCTATCCCGTACTATTCGTCTTGCAAGTATCGCGACACTGTTTTCGGCTGGCCTGGTTACAACGCAGGCTGGCGCGGCGGAACCGGTCGTCACCTATAGCTGGGTCACCACCTCGCAAGGCTATGGCCCGCACGTGGACCAGCCGAGCACCGCCACGTTCGATGTGGCGCTGAGCGTGGTCAAGAGCGGCGTGATCGGCTACAACGACATCAGCAACATCCACTTTGCCTATCCCGGCCTCTCGTTCGACAATACCGCGGTGAGCATTCTCGGCATGGACTTCGCCGCCTATGTGGACCAGACCACCGGCGCGCTGCGCTACGTCGACAATCAGCAGGGCCTGGGCATCATGGCCTACGCCGGCGCATCGATCAACGACGCGACCACCTTCCTCTCGATCACATTCGACTATGCCGGCACCGGCCAAGTGTTCGACCAATACAATGCCCTGAACAACGGCGCCGCATACGCCGGCTACCCGACGGCAGGCCACTGGGTAGCCGCCATGCCGGCCGTGCCCGAACCGGGTTCGCTGGCAATGTACGGCCTCGGCCTGACCGCCCTGGCAGCGCTGAAGCGCCGCCGCGCCTGATCAAGCGATCAACGCCAGCGCCGCGCGTACCGTCTGCGGCACGGTGACGGTACGGTTGCTTTCGCGCTCGACATAGACGTGGACGAAATGGCCCGCAGCGGCGGGCAGGGCATCGTCGTTGCGGTAGAGGGCGATCTCGTAGCGCACGCTGGAGTTGCCCAGTTTGGCCACGCGCACGCCCGCATGTACCACGTCCGGAAACGCAATCGGCCGGAAATAGGAGCAGCCGCTGTCCACCACATAACCCACCACCTCGCCCCGGTGAATATCCAGCACTCCGCGCTCGATCAGCAACTGGTTCACCGCGGTGTCAAAGTATGAGTAATACACAACATTGTTGACATGGCCATAGATGTCATTGTCCATCCACCGTGTGGGAATGGTGAGGAAGTGGCGGAACTGGTCGCGGCCGGCGTCGCGCATCGTCATGCGGTCTCCTGTTTTTTGAAGTGTGGGGGACAAGGGAGGTACAATAGACCCTTGAACGCTGTATTTCAGCAAGAATATCCAAAAACGCCCGCGGACGGCGGTTTTACACCTCCGCCGCTCGCCGGCGAATTGATCATTTAAAAGGTTTTTCATGAGTCTCCAATGCGGCATCGTCGGCTTGCCTAACGTCGGCAAGTCCACCCTGTTCAACGCCCTGACCAAGGCCGGCATCCCGGCTGAAAACTATCCGTTCTGCACCATCGAGCCGAACGTCGGCGTGGTCGAAGTGCCGGATCCGCGCATGGCCGCGCTGTCCGAGATCGTCAAGCCTGAGCGTCAGGTGAATGCCATCGTCGAATTCGTCGACATCGCCGGCCTGGTGGCCGGCGCGTCGCAGGGCGAGGGCCTGGGTAACCAGTTCCTGTCGCACATCCGCGAAACCGACGCCATCGTCAACGTGGTGCGCTGCTTTGAAGACGACAATGTGATCCACGTGGCCGGTAAGGTCAGCCCGCTGGACGATATCGAAGTGATCCAGACCGAGCTGGCGCTGGCCGACCTCGGCACCGTGGAAAAAGCCATCCACCGCGAACAGAAGAAAGCCCGCTCTGGCGACAAGGATGCGATCAAGCTGGTGGCCCTGATGGAACGCCTGGTGCCGCACCTGAACGAAGCCAAGCCGGTGCGCTCGCTGGGCCTGGACGCGGCGGAAATGCTGCTGATCAAGCCGCTGTGCCTGATCACCGCCAAGCCGGCCATGTACGTGGCCAACGTGTCGGACAACGGCTTCACCAACAACCCGCTGCTGGACCAGCTGACCGCCTACGCGGCCACCCAGAACGCGCCGATTGTCGCCATCTGCGCCGCGATCGAAGCGGAAATCGCCGACCTGGACGACGCCGACAAGGCCGCCTTCCTGGCCGACATGGGCATGGAAGAGCCGGGCCTGGACCGTCTGATCCGCGCCGCCTACAAGCTGCTGGGTCTGCAGACCTACTTCACCGCCGGCGTCAAGGAAGTGCGCGCCTGGACCATCCACATCGGCGACACCGCGCCGCAGGCGGCCGGCGTGATCCACACCGACTTCGAGCGCGGCTTCATCCGTGCCCAGACCATCGCCTACGACGACTACATCCAGTACAAGGGTGAAGGCGGCGCCAAGGAAGCGGGCAAG
This sequence comes from Duganella callida, assembly GCF_004614165.1. Classification (GTDB taxonomy): domain Bacteria; phylum Pseudomonadota; class Gammaproteobacteria; order Burkholderiales; family Burkholderiaceae_D; genus Rugamonas; species Rugamonas callida. The sequence goes on from NZ_SPVG01000029.1 coordinate 27,874, forward strand.
ATGCGCGCCGAGGGCAAAGAGTACGTGGTGAAGGATGGTGACGTGCTGAACTTCCTGTTCAACGTCTAAGCATCTGATCCTCCATCCGGGCGCGTTCTGCGCCCGTTTTGTTCTGACACTCACTCTATACTCTTCATGGCTGCTAACAACGAAAACGTCAGCATGGCGCTGTTCTGCGATTTTGAGAACGTGGCGCTCGGCGTGCGCGACGCGAATTACGACAAGTTCGACATCAAGCCGGTGCTGGAGCGCCTGCTGCTCAAGGGCAGCATCGTGGTCAAGAAAGCTTATTGCGACTGGGACCGCTACAAATCCTTCAAGGCGTCGATGCACGAGGCCAATTTCGAGCTGATCGAAATCCCGCACGTGCGCCAGTCCGGCAAGAACTCGGCCGACATCCGCATGGTGGTCGATGCGCTGGACCTGTGCTACACCAAGTCCCACGTCGACACCTTCGTGATCATTTCCGGCGATTCCGATTTCTCGCCGCTGGTGTCCAAGCTGCGCGAAAACGCCAAGAAGGTGATCGGCGTCGGCGTCAAGCAATCGACGTCCGACCTGCTGGTGGCCAACTGCGACGAGTTCATCTTCTACGACGACCTGGTGCGCGAAAGCCGCCGCGCGCGCCGCGAAGCCAGCAACGACAAGCCGCAGGTCAAGCGCACCCCGGAAGAGGAACGCGCGCGCCGCGAGGAGATGGAGAAACGCCGCGATCAGGCGGTGGAGATCGCCATCAATACCTTCGAGGCGCTGGTGCTGGAACGCGGCGACAGCGGCAAGATCTGGGCCTCGGTGCTGAAGGAAGCGATCAAGCGCCGCAAGCCGGATTTCAGCGAGTCGTACTATGGCTTCCGCACCTTCGGCAATCTGATCGAGGAATGCAAGGCGCGCGGCCTGCTGGAGTTCGGCCGCGACGAGAAGTCGGGCGCGTACGTGTACCGTGGCAGCGGCGTGCCGGCGGCGATCGTGCCGGAGGCGCAAACGCCGGCGGATGGCGCGGCGGCCGCGCCGGCCGAGGGCGGTCAGCAGGAATCGCGCCGCGCGCGCAACCGCGGTCGTACGGCGGCCGAGCGCTTTGCCGAACGTCAGGCACTGCGTCAGGCGCGTCAGCCTGGCGGCGCGCAGCTGCAGGTGGAACCGGTGGTCGCCGAAGAGGCGGCCTGGTATGCCGTGACCGAGCCCGCGGCGGAAACGCCGGTCGTGCTGGAGCCCGCGATCGAGCTGCCGCTGGACGTTGCCGAGCCGGTCTCCGCAGCGGAAGTGGTGGCCGAGTCGCCTCAGCCGCACAAAAAGAAAAACGGTCCCAAGCCGCCCGCCCGCAAGCTGAAAGAGGAAGCGCGCAAGAAAGCGGCGACGGCTCCGGCGCCCGTGGCGGACGGCGTGCCGGCGAGCGGAGCGGCTGCGGATGCGGCTGTCGACGCAGCGGAACCGGTGTTTGTGCCGGTCGAACCGGCTCCAGCGGTGGACCTCGCGCCCGCCGCGGAAGCCACCTCGGCCGACGAGTCGGAGCCCGCCAAGCGCCCGCGCCCGGCGAAAGGCAAGCCGAACGCCCAGCAAGGCCGTGGCAAAGGCGCCAAGCCGGCCAAGGCTGGCGGCGAAAAGGCCAAGCCCGTCGCCGCCGAGCCAGTC
>NZ_SPVG01000056.1 GCF_004614165.1 Duganella callida
CGTAGCATGCGCTACGGCTGGGCTCGTGTGCGATTGGCAGAACTGACCCCGGATTGTATTACTGCTTGGCCTGGGCTTCTTTGATGTCGGCGTTGGCCTTGGCCTTGGTGGCGGCGGTCTTGTTGGCGGCGATCGCTTTGTCGGCGGTGGCGTCGACGGTTTCCTTGATCGCTTTGGCGTCCGCTTTCACCGATTTTTTCTCGGCTTTTTCTTCAGCTTTGGCCACGGCCTTGTCGCCTTTGGCTTCGGCTTTGGCCTTGTCCTCAGGATCGGCCTTGGCTACTTTTTCTTTCGCTTTGGCTTGCTCTACCGAGACTTTGGCCTCGCCTTCGGCGTGCACGCGATCGGCTTTGGCGATGGCCTTGTTGGCTTTCTTGTCGGCCTTGGCGTCAGCCTTGGCTTCCTTCTGTTCGGCCTTGGCGACGTCCTTGTTGGCGTCGTTCTGGGCTTTGGCTACGTCCGACGATTGGGCGTAAGCGGCGGTGGCCATCAGGCCGGCGATCAGGGTGGCGATGATCTTGTTCATGGTGTATCCCTTTCGGTGTTGTTGGAGTAAGTGAGATACAGCTTAATGCCCAGCCGCCCTGTTCTCTGTACGCTAGCGTACTAAATCCCCGATTTGCTTGCTGGCCGGGAATACAGGTCGATGATGGTGCTGATCGCGTCCGCGCACACCGAGCAGAATTTGTCGCTGCGGTCGAACATGATGCACTGCATTTCGGGCCGGTAGTAGCCGGTGGCTTCGTAGTTCGCGCCTTCGAACGCGCCCACCACGTGACGGTTCGGATCCGGCGTGAACAGCGCATCGGTGTGCTCCAGGTCCTTGTGGAACAGGGCGCTCATCTCGGACTCCGGGCGGTTGGCGGCGCGCAGAGCGGCGCGCTCTTTCTGGTAGGCGCGCGAGGCGGTTTCGTAGGCGTCCTTCGGCCACGGCGTCGGCAGCGGCGTGCCCTCTTTCACGAATTTTTTCCATTTGAGGTTGGCCGGGTCGTGCAGCGCGGTGGCGTTGGGCTCCCACGGTTCGCGGCGTTCGCCGCCGGTGGCATAGGCGACCGGCGAGGTGTAGTACTCGTCGGCCAGGCCGGCGAAGTGGTGGCCGAATTCGTGCACGAACAGGTAATTGGCCCAGTCGTTGTCGGCCGCCGCGGTGCTGAACTGGCCGAAGATGCCGCCGCCGCCGTAGGTCTCGTTGTTGACCAGGATTTCGATGAATTCATACGGCGCGTACTGCGCCAGCTCGCGCAGGGCGCGGTTGTCGGTGGCCAGCACGTAACGCTCGCTGCCGAAGATGTCGTAACGCGCGCCGAGCGGCGACTGGTGATAGGTGTTGGTCGAAGGCCGCGAGACGCCCGATTCCCCGGTCGGCAAGGCCAGCGCCCAGACGTTGAAGTCCTTCTCGCGCTCCTTGAACGGCGATGTCTGGAACAGATGGTCGGCCAGCCGGCGCGCGGCCGCTTCGAACTTCTTCATGTCCTTGGTGGTGTAGCCGTCGCCGACGATCAGCAGGTCGACCTTGTCCGGCGACGGGCCGTTGACGCGGATGCCGATAGGCTTGACCGGCGCCGGCGGCTGCTTGCGCACCACGTCCATGGCGTTGGGATCGATGTCGGTGGTCCAGACCACTGAGAACTGGTTGCGGTCGTCGCGCTTGAGGATGCGCACGCGCACCGGCTGCTCGGGCTTGGGGAAGCGTACCGATTCCTGAAATCCGCGATTGGCCTTGGTGGCCTCCTCGGTGCTGCGCCACTCCGCAAACACGGTGGAGAAGCCGCGCGAGTACAGCAGCTTGCCGGTTTTGGGATCGGTCACTTCCACCAGGTTGTTGCCGCGGTTGGTGTTGTCGATGGTCTGGCTCATGTTGCCGGGCCAGGGCAGCGGTTCGATCACGACGCGGTCCATGGCGTAGTGTTCTTCCAGCGCGTTGCCGGTGTGGTAGTAGTCGACGCGCATGGTCGCCGGTTGGGCGGCCAGCGCGCAAGTGCAGGCGCACAGCGCCAGCAGGGAGACGAGGTGACGGAGCATGGGGTTCCTGACAGTCGTTGAAACGTGACCGTCATTGTACCCGCAGGATCAGGTACGCCACTTGCCCGTTCTGGCCAGTTCCAGCACCGCGTCGGTGAAGGCTTGGGGCGCTTCCTGCGGCAGGTTGTGGCCTGCGCCGGGCACCTGTACGTGGCGGCGCGGGCCGCTGAACCTGGCGGCGGTGGCGCTGCCGTCGGTGGCCTTGATCACGCCGTCGTCGATGCCGTCCATGGTGATGGTCGGGACCTTGATCACCGGGCCGGTGGCCAGGAAGGCTTCCAGTTCGGCGTAGTCCGGGTAGCCGTCGGCATGGCCCAGGCGGTGCCGGTAGGAGTGGATCACCACGTCCACGTAGTCCGGATTGTCGAAGGCCTTGGCGGTGCGCAGGAAGGTCGGGCCGTCGAAGTGCCAGCTCGGCGAGTTGTTCTCCCACAGGATGCGGGCGATGTCGTCGCGGTTGGCCTTCAGACCCGCGCGGCCACGCTCGGTCTGGAAGTAGAACTGGTACCAGAAGCCCGCCTCCACCTTGGCCGGCGCAGGCAGCGACGACTTGGCGATATCCTGTATCAGATAGCTGTTGACAGACACCAGCCCCACCACGCGCGTCGGCTTCATCGCCGCCACCACGCAGGCGGCGCGGCCGCCCCAGTCGTAACCGGCCAGCACCGCTTCGGGGATGTGCATGGCGTCCATGAAGTCCAGCAGGTCCTGGCCGATGGCGGCCTGTTGCCCCGAGCGCGGCGTCGCATCGTCGAGGAAACGCGTGGTGCCGTGACCGCGCAGGAAAGGCACCAGCACGCGGTAACCCTGGCTGGCCAGCGCCGGCGCCACGTCCACGTAGCTGTGGATGTCGTACGGATAGCCGTGCAGCAGGATGATGGGGCGACCGTTCTCGGGACCGACTTCGTGGTAGCCGATGTCGAGCAGATCGGTCTGCACCTGCTTCACCGGCAGCAGCGGCAGCGGCGCGGTGGGACGGGTCGGCGCGGTGTACACCTTCCGCGGTTTGCCGCTGCCGGCGGCATTGGCGGCACCGGGCACACCCAGGCCCATGGTCAGGCCGGCAGCGGCGCCGGCGGCCGACAGCAGGAAGCCGCGGCGATTCAGTACAGAGTCAGTCATGGTCATTCTCCTTGTTCGATACCCGTGATAAGTTCGCTGGACAGCCAGTGCGCCAGCAATTCGCCCGCCTTGGCCACGCCGGCCGCTTCGCCGCGCAGGGCGACCAGCAGGTCGCACACGTCGGCAAAGCTGCCGCTGGCCTGTAATTGCAGCAGCGCCTGATACTCCAGCGCGTCCACCTGTTTCAGATAGGTGGTGTAGCCGCGGCGCCAGACCAGCAGGCCGCCCGCTTCCGCCAGCATTTCGCTTTCCGGCGGCGGCTGGCCGTCCCACAACGCGGTCCATACCTGCTCGGCATTGGTGCTGGCCGGCGCGGTGCGCAGCGACGGCGCCACCTGCAGGGACACGCTTTCCCAATCCACCGCCGCCAGGTCTTCCATCGCCAGCGGCGCGGCGTCGGCGGCGACGAATGCCGCGCCCAGCGCATGCTCTATCCACGCCACTTCCCGCAGGTCCGGGTTGTCGGGGAACAGCGCAGCCAGCGTGACGGCGAAATCGTCGGCATATGCGTCCAGCGTCCAGGCATGCGGCGGATGCGCATCGATGTGGGTGATGGCCGCCTGGCGAAACGCCTCTTCACCTATCCAGCCGCGCAGCTTGGGAAACGACACTTCCAGACAGCCGACCAGCTGCGCGCGGTAGTTGTTCTGGTAGACCGCCAGCCCGGCCATGGCGCGCGCGCCGGTGCCGATGACGGCGCTGGGCGTCGCGTGCACCAGCCATTGCTGGAAGTCGCGCTGCAAATCGACCACGCTGACGCGGCTCATGCGGCCTCCTTCAGCTTGCGCTCCCAGGCGCGCAACTGGCCCAGTTGACGGGCGATGCTCAATTCGGCCATCAGCTCGGACAGCGGCGGAATGTGGTCGTCGCGCTCGATCATCGTGGCGACCGGGCCGACCTTGGCCATCACCTGCGAATACAGCTTCCACACTTCTTGCGCCACCGGACTGTCGTGGGTGTCGATCAGCAGGTCCTCGCCCTGGCTGTGACCAGCCAGATGGATCTGGCGCACCGCCTCGTAGGGAATGCCGGCGATGTAGTCGGCGGTGCTGATGCCGTTGTTGCTGGCGCTGACGTAGATGTTGTTCACGTCCAGCAGCAGGCCGCAGCCGGTGCGCCTGCTCATCTCGCGCAGGAAGTCCCACTCGTTCATGTCGCCGTCGAATGCCAGGTAGGTCGAAGGGTTCTCGAACAGCATGGCGCGGCCCAGCGCGTCCTGCGCCTGGTGGATGTTGGCACAGACCACGTCCAGCGCCTCTTCGCTGAACGGCAGCGGCAGCAGGTCGTGCGAGTTGAACCCGCCCAGGCGCGACCAGCTCAGGTGATCGGACACGAACAGCGGCTCGATCTCGTCGGCCAGCGCCTTCAGACGCTGCAGATAGTCGGCGCGCAGGCCGTCGAAGGAGCCGATCGACATCGACACGCCGTGCAGTATCACCGGATGGCGTTCGCGCACCTGGCGCAGGATGTGGCGCGGCTGGCCGCCGGCCACCATGAAGTTTTCGGAAATGACCTCGACAAAATCCACTGCCACCTGGCCTTCCAGGAAATTGCGGTAGTGCTCTTTGCGCAGGCCCAATCCATAGCCTGAGAACGGAGTGATGTGCATCGCAGCCTCGTTATCTGTGGGTTGACATGGCCCGGCACCGCATCATGGCCGGGCCGCGTGACCTTATTTTTTCGGTTCGGTCAGGGTGCCGCCTTCGGCCAGGCAGGCGCTCTTGGTGCGTACCAGCACGCCCTCGCCCTTGCAGCTGTTCAGGCCCTTGCAGTCGTTCTTGGCGGTGGCGCACAGGCTGGTGCCCTTGCAGGTGTTGATGCCGTAGCAGCGGCCCAGCGGTTCGGCCTTCTGGTTCTGATCGGCGGCGTGCACGCTGGTGCCGATGGTGAGGGAGGCCAGTGCCAGCAGGGCGGAAGCGGCTGCGATGCCGACGCGGGAAGTTTTGCTCATGGTGATGCTCCTTTAGGATTCAAACAGGGGTTATTGCGCTTTTTGCGCGGCGTTCAGGATGACTTGCGCGACCTTTTCCGGCTGCGAGACGTAGACCAGGTGGCTGGCCTTGATCTCGGTGATCTGGGCATGGGCGCGCTGGTACATCCAGCGTTGCAAGTCCGGGCTCAGCGCGCGGTCGTCGGTCGAGACGATGGCGTAACTCGGCTTGCTTCTCCAGGCGGCCGACCAGATCTGCGTGGTGAAGGCCGCGGTGGTGGCCGGCACCTGGGCGGCGGCCATGAAGTTGGTGCGGTTCTCGGCCAGGTCGGCGCCGAAGTCGTCGTGGAATTTGGCGCGGTCGAAGAACAGGTGGCCGTCCTGGGTGGTCACCACCGAATTGCTCGGCGCCGGCATCGAGCCGAGCACCTGCGCCAGGCTCTCGCCCACGTCCGGCAGCAGCGCCGAGACGTAGACCAGGGCTTTCACCTTGTCGCGGTTGCCGGCGGCCGAGATGATGGCGCCGCCCGAACTGTGGCCGACCAGCACCACCGGACCGACCTGCTGGTCCAGCACTTCGCGGGCTGCCGCGACATCATCGTCAAAGCTGGTGTGCGGCTGGTTGGCGATGGTGACGTGATAGCCGGCGTGGTACAGGATGTCGAACACCACGCGCCAGCCCGAGCCGTCAACGAAGGAGCCCGGCACGATCACCACGTTCTTTGCGCCGGCCGGGCCGGCAGGCGCCGCGTCGGCCGCCTGCGCCATCGGCATCACGCCGAGCGAGCCGATCACCGCCGCCGCGGCGATGGCGGCTGCTTTCAGGGCGAGAATCTTCTTCATTATTTTTTCTCCTTCGGGGTCAGCGAACCGAAGCCCTTCGGCGTCTTGATCTTGACGCAGGTGCCCTTGTCGACCAGGGTCCAGGCGTCGCCCTGGTAATCGATGGACGAGGTGCCAGCGCAGCTGGTGCCGGCGCCGGCGGCGCAATCGTTCTGGCCGGCCTTGGCGACGCCGTAGCATTTTTCGGTCGGCTTCGGTGCGTCGGCGGCGTGGGCGCCGGCGGTCAGCGTGGCCAGGGTCAGGGCCAGCGAGGCGGCCAGGGAGGAACGCGAAACTTTCATGGTATTTCCTTTCAGTGGGCTATAAAACGTATCCGATAACAGCGGATACGATTGATTACTTAAACAAAGCACGGTCGAGCGACCATTTACCGCCGCCATTGGCGATCAGCGGCAGCAGCACTGCGGTCCACAGCAGATGGGTGGGCCACGCATTCGGGTAAACGAAGATTTCGATCACGGCGGTCATGCCCAGCAGCGCCAGCGCCGACACACGGGTGCCCAGGCCCAGCACCAGCAGCAGCGGGAACAGGTGTTCGGCGTAGGCCGACAGCGGCGCGGCGACTTCGGCCGGGATCAGCGGCAGCGCGTATTCGGTGCGGAACAATTCGTAGGTGAATGGCTTGATGGTCAGAAAACCCTGGACCTTGGTGCGGCCGGACAGGAAGAACACGGCGGCGATGCCGAGGCGCGCCAGCAGCAGCTGCAGCGCGGGCGGCAGTATCTGCGGCAATCGGGTGCGCAGACGCGCGGTCAATTGATGCATGGGTCAGCTCCTTTTATCTCATACGTTTAAATCGGATGAGAGGCATAGTACAGACCCGGATAAGCCATGTCAAGCGTATTCGATTACATCGCATACGTTTTATTATTACATGGTGTTACTGCGAACTGATGGGTTGTCCCAGCTCCAGCGGACGGATATCGAGCCGCATGTTGAGGATGGAGTAGCTCTGCGGCGCGGCCGAGGCATAGCCAACGCTGTCGCGGGTCTTGCTGAGGGTGAACTGGAACACGGCCGGCGGCAAGGTCGTACTGGCGCCGCCGGTGGCGATGCCCACCGCTTCGCTGCGGCGGTTGTTCATCAGGTTTTCCATCAGCTCCACCAGCGCATACTTGGCCAGGATATCGGCCGAAAACACCGGCGGACCGACGGCCAGCTCGCGGTGCGGCGGCAGCTTGCCGTCCGCCTTGGCCGCCGACGGCGTGAACGTATGCGTGCCGAGATCATAGATATCGCCGCGGTCCAGATAGCTGATCACAGCATTGCTGACATTGAAGCCCTTGCTGGCCGCATCGGTGCTGGCATGCGACAGGTCCACCAGCAGCGCGCCCTTGTGGCCGACGATCTCCACGCGGCGGCGGCTGTCCACCACCATGGCCGTGTTCTCGTCGATGCCCAGGCCGAATTTATAGCCCTTCTTCAGCATGGCCGGGATCATGCGCGCGAAGCGGCCGCGCGCCAGGAAATGCTGGTCGATGAAGATGTCGTCGCCGATGAAGCCCAGGCCCGGCGCGATCTCGCGGCCGTCGGTCAGGCCGCCGCGCATGGTGGCGAACACGCTGGGCGGCGGTGCGTAGAACATGGTGCTGCTCATGATGGCCGCGCCGGCGCTGCTGCCGGCCACCACCCCGCCGCGCCGGTACAGATCCCACACCGCGTCCAGCACCGCGCTGCGGCTGCCATCCTCGCGCACCAGCGCCTGGGTGATGCGGGCCTGGTCGCCGCCGACGAAGTAGACGCCGCCGGCGCCGCGCACGGCGGCCGCCACCTCGGCATCGTCGGCCACCTTGCGGTAATCATGTTCGGTGTAATTGACGCCCAGCGGCACCAGGAAGGGATCGGCGCCATACTCGCGCAGGCGGTCGACGATGAAGCCGCCCACCATGGTCGGATCGGCCGCCGCCGACGGCAGCACGGCGATGCGCGCGCCCTTGCCGCCCGCCAGCCGCACGATGCGCTGCCAGACCTCGGCATTATCGGGCTTGAGCGCGCCGCCGATGATCACCAGCGCGCCTTGCGGCGCGGCAGCCGGCAGCGGCGCGGCCTGTGGCGATGCCGCCAGCACGGCGGCGGGAAGCAGCAATTTCATGGCCAGACGCATAAGGTATCCAGAAAAGAAACGGGGTGGCGCCGCGCGGCGTCACCCCATTAATATACCTTACTGCCGCGTCACCGATAACGATAAAGTGGCTGTTGCAGTTGTATCGGCCGCACGTCCATGCGCAGCTTGAGCACCGAATAGGCCTCCACCTCGGTGGAGCTGTAGCCGACCGAGTCGATGGTCTTGGAGAAGCGGAATTCGAAGCCCAGGTCGGGATTGAAATCGCGCGGATTGCCGAAGGCGATGCCGATCGCTTCCTGCTGGGCGTTGTCGATCAGGTTGACCATCAGGTCCAGCACCGCGTTGTTACCGAGGATATCGTTGGTGTAGACCGGTTCGCGCGTCTCCGGCTGGTTCGGATCGAGCTTGTTGTCGGCCTTGTCCGGCGACGGCGTGAATTCGCGCGTCATCAGGTTGAACTTGTCGCCGCGGTCCAGATAACTGATGGTGGCGTTGCTGATGTTGAAGCCCTTGATGCCGCGGTCGGTGATCGCCGCCGACAGGTCCAGCAGCAGCGCCCCGCTGTAGCCGATGATCTCCACCTCGCGCTTGGCGTTGACCACCATGGCGGTGTTCTCGTCGATGCCCAGGCCGATCTGATAACCCTTCTTCAGCATCACCGGGATCATGCGCGCGAAGCGGCCGCGCACCAGCAAGTGCTGGTCGACGAACACGTCTTCGCCGATGAAGCCCAGGCCCGAGGCGATCTCGTGGCCGTCATTGACGCCCAGCTTGAGCATGTCCAGCGTCGACTTGGCGTCATAGAACATGGTGGTGCTCATGATGGCCGCGCCGGCGCTGCTGCCGGCCACCACGCCGCCGTCGCGGTACACGTCCCACACCGCGTCCAGCGCCGCCGTATGCGTGCCGTCCTGGCGCACCAGCGCCTTGGTGATGCGGGCCTGGTCGCCGCCGGTGAAATAGATGCCGGTGGCCGAATGGATCATGGCCACCACCTCCGGATCTTCGGCCGCCTTGCGGTAATCGCTGTTCGGCCAGGTCACGCCGAGCGGAATCGCGAACGCCTGCGCGCCGTACTGATTCAGCTTGTTGACGGTGGCCTGGGCCGACGCCTCCGGATTGATCGAGGCCGAGCCGAACACGCCGATGCGCGCGCCCTTGCCGCCGGCCAGCATCACGATGCGCTGCCAGACTTCAGCGTTTTCGGCGCGCAGGCCGCCGCCGATGATGACCAGATTCCCCGCCGGCGGCGCCAGCACGGGCTTGGGCGGCGGCACCGCCTTGGCCGGCTTGCTGGTCTTGCCCGGCACCTGCACCTTGGCCACCGGCGTCGTCGCCGCCTGCGCCACGCCGGCGAACACCAGCAGCCACAGCATGCACAGGCGCATGCACAGCCGCTGGAGCGTAAAACCAGTTACATTCATGTTGCCCTTCCGATGAAAACCGGCGCCGGGCTGCCGCCGGGCGCCGGCAGTTGCTACCTGCGACTGCCAGATGATACCAAGCTATTGCTTAAAACCGCATTACTTAAGCACGTAAATTACTTAAGCACGTTAATTACTTGAACGCGTAATTTACATTCGCGAAGAAGCGGCGGCCGCGCGGGTCGGTGTAGGTAGGATCATAGCCGGAGATGAAGTAATAGGCCTGATTCGAGAACGGCGGTGCGGTATCGAACAGATTCTGCACGCCGACCCGCACTTTCAGCGCCTTGTTGGCCTGCCACGAACCGCTCAGGTCCCACAGCGAATACGGCTTGACGCGGTTGGGCGCCACCACCGAGCCGTCGTCGACGTTGATTGCGGAGTTCTGGTCCACGTAGCCGCTGGAGAAGGTGTTCGAAAGCGTGGCCGCGAATGGCCCCTTGTCCCAGTCGAAGCTGATGGTGTGCCGCCAGCGCTGCACCACGCCGTCGGTGACGAAGCGTCCCAGGTTGCTGACGTAGACGTCGCCGACGTCGTTCTGGATCTTCGAGGCGATCACGTAGGTGCCCGACAGGTGGCCGCCGAAGCGGCCGGCCCAGGTCTGCACGCCCTTGTAGTCGATGGTCAGGTCGATGCCGGTGGCCTGCTGGGCGCCGCGGTTTTCCTTGCGCAGTTCGATGTAGTCGATATTGCCGTCTTCATCGCGGTGCACCAGGTCGCCGTATTTGCTCAGGTTACCGAGGATGATGTCGTCGCCGATTTCGGAAATCAGGTCGGTGCGCTTGATGTTCCAGTAGTCGAGCGACAGCGCCACCTGCTTGGACGGCTGCAGCACCATGCCGACCGAGAACTGGCGGCTGCGCTCCGGTTTCAGGTTGGCGTTCGAATAATGGCGGGTATCCCAGTTGTCGGCGCAATCGGCGTAGTTGTTGTCCACCGTGGCGCAGTACACCGGGTCCGGCAGCGTGGCGGTGGCGCCGAACTGGGTCGGACGGTACAGTTCCGTCATCGACGGCGCGCGGAAGCCGCGGCCGGCCGAGGCGCGGAACAGCATGGTCTTGGTCGGCATGTAGCTCAAACCGACTTTCGGGCTGGCTGCGCCGCCTACCACCTGGTAGTGGTCGTAACGGGCCGATACCTGCGCTTCCCATTGCTTGGTGAACGGCAGCAGCAGTTCGCCGTACACCGCCTGGATATTGCGCGAGTAGGCGGTGGCGTCGCCGCCTTCCGGCGCGAAGTCGTTGTTGATGTTATCGCTCATCAGCAGCGCCGACGGATTGAAGGTGGTCTTCTCGCGGCGCACCTCGCCGCCCACCGCCAGCGCCGCATCGCCGCCGGCCAGCTTGCCGACCGGGTGCGAGATCTTGAAGTCGACCGAATCCATGGTGCCGCGCGCGTGCCGCACCTCGTCGTTGACCTGGATGCTGTTCAGTAGGTCGATGCCGGCCTGGCTGGACGGGCCGAAGGGATTGATCAGGCCATCGGCGATCCCCTGCAGCAGCTTGTCGTACAGCAGATAGCCGTGGGTGTCGCGGTCCTTGATGGTGTTGACGCTGTGGTTGATGCCCACGTCGTAATCCCAGCCATTGTGGCTGCCGGTCCAGCCGACCACGATGCGCTGGCTCTCGCTGGTCAGTTCCGAAGTGCGGCGGCCGGCCTCGAACAAGCGCATGTTGAGCTGCACCTCGCCCGGCACATCGTCGTCGGCGCTGGCTTCTTCCGACAGCAGGTCGTACTTGGCCAGGGCCGGAATCTTGCGGTAATCGATGTAACCGGTCACGCGCGCCGACGACGCGGCGTACCAGGTCTTGGAACGGCTCAGCGCAATTTCCGCATACAGCTGGTTTTCCGGATTGATCTGCAGGACGCCGCGCGTCAGCAGGTTGGCCTTCTCCGATTTCGGATACAGCTCGGTGTCGCCCATGTAGTCGTAGGTACAGGCATCGACGCCGCCGGTGCCGGCCGGCAGATACAGGTTGGCCGGCGGATTGCAGGCCGGGATGGCGGTGTTGATGGTGCGGTTGGTCAGCGGCTTGCCGTTCAGGGTGAAGCCCTGATCGTTCAGGTAATCGCGCTGGGCGCCGGTCAGGCGGATGTTGGCCGGCGAGGTGTAACCGGACAGCAGGTGCGGCAGGCGCTCGGCGATGTGCAGGTCGCCGATGAACTTGCGCTGCGAGGTGCTCAGCGCGTCGGTGCGCTGGAAGTCGGCCACCGCGAAGATGTTGTAGCCATCCTTGGCGACGTCGCCATGGCCGGCGCTGATGCTGGCGGTGCGTTTGCCGGCGCCGCCCTCGTCGGTCTTCAGGCCGTAGGCGTTCAGCTCCACGCCCTGGAAGTCCTTGCGCGTGATGAAGTTGATCACGCCGCCGATGGCGTCGGTGCCGTACAGCGCCGAGGCGCCGTCCAGCAGCACCTCGACGCGCTGGATGGCGGCGGCCGGGATGTTATTCAGATCGACGCCGCTGTCGTCGCCGGGCGAGGCGAAGTTGGCCATGCGGCGGCCGTTCAGCAGCACCAGCGTGGACGAGGTGCCGATGCCGCGCAGGTTGGCGCTGTTGAAGCCGCGCTGGTCCTTGCCGTCGGAGATGCTGGCGCCGTCGGTCAGGCCGCCGACGTTGGACGACAGCCGCGCCACGATCTCGGACGCGGTGGTGACGCCGACCTTGTCGATTTCTTCCCGGGTGATGACCTGCACCGGCAGCGCGGTTTCCGATTCGATGCGCTTGATCGCCGAGCCGGTGATTTCCACGCGCGCCATCGGATCGGCGGCGGGAGTATCCTGTGCCACGGCCTGGCCGATCAGCGCCAGCGCGCCCAGCCCACAGGCCAGGCGCACGGCGCGCGCCATCCTCGAAATTCGCAGTCCATGCAGCTCACTCATAGTCACTCCCCGGTGCTCGTTATGTAAATAATTCATTAAAGCTAACTTTACGCAGTTGTGACCGAAAACTCAAGGAAGCGCCCCCGCTTTGTGCCGTGCGCGATTTACTTTGTGAAAATACTGCTACATACTCAATCTTTCACGCAAACGGTGCCGAATATGCAAGTACACAAACATCCCCTCTCCGTCCCGCACGCCAACGCCGCGTATGAACTGACCAGCTTCCACTTCGGCACGCCGGGCAGCGGCAAAAAAGTCTATATCCAGGGCTCGCTGCACGCGGACGAAGTGCCGGGCATGCTGGTGTCGCAATTCCTGCGCAAGGAGCTGACCGCGCTGGAGGCGGCGGGCCAGATCAGCGGCGAAATCATCCTGGTGCCGGCGGCGAATCCGATCGGCCTGGCGCAGGCCATCCATGGCGCCGCGTTCGGCCGCTTCGACCTGACCACCGGCGTCAATTTCAACCGCGCCTACAAGCACGTGGCGGACGACCTGAAGAAATCGCTGGACGGTAAGCTGGGCCAGGACGCCGCCGCCAACGTCGCGCTGATCCGCGAACACGCGCGCGCCTCCATCGCCGACTGGCAGCCGCAGACCGACGCCGCGCAGCTGAAGAAGACCCTGATGACCATGGCGATCGACGCCGACATCGTGCTCGATCTGCATTGCGACAACGAGGCGGTGCTGCACATCTACGCCGGCACGCCGCTGGCCGACGCGATCGCGCCGCTGTCGGCCATCCTCGGCTCGCACGCGACGCTGCTGGCATACGAGGCCGGCGGCGAACCGTTCGACGAGGCCTGCAGCCGTTTGTGGTGGGATCTGGACGAGCACTTCGAACACCGCTTCCCGATACCGGCCGCCTGCCTGTCCACCACGGTGGAACTGCGCGGCGAGATGGAAGTCAGCTACGATCTGGCGCGCAAGGATGCGGCGGGGCTGCTGCAGTTCCTGACGCTGCAAGGCGTGCTGCACGCGGACGACGCGGCGGCGCAGGCGGCGGCGGCACGCCTGCCGGAGCCATTGTGCCAGCCAACGCCGCTGGAAGGCGTCGAGCCCTTGTATGCGCCGCATTCCGGCATCCTGATCTACACCCGCGAACTGGGTGCGCGCGTGGCGGCCGGCGAGGCGGTGGCCGATCTGATCGACCCGGTCAGTGGCGACACCACCGTGCTGCGCTCGACCATCGCCGGCGTGTTCTTCGCACGCAGTGCGCACCGCCATGTGATCCGCGGCATGAACGTCGGCAAGGTGGCCGGCGCCAAGGCTTACCGTGAGGGCGACCTGCTGAGCGCATGATGAACAAGAAAAAAATCAAACTCCCGCATACCTTTGTCCTGCTGTTCATCATCCTGGCGCTGATCGCGACCGCGACCTGGCTGGTCCCGGGCGGCAAGTACGACACGCACCTGGTCAACGGCAAACAGCTGATCAATCCTGACAGCTTCCACTACATCGACAGCGCCCCGCAGGGGCTGGTGTCGTTGATGAAGGCGCCGATCAAGGGCTTCGTCGAAGCGGCGCAGATCATCGGTTTCGTGCTGATCGTCGGCGGCGCCTTCGCCGTGCTGCAGAAGACCGAAGCCATCGACGCGATGATCAAATCGCTGGCCAAGGCGCACGCCAGTTCGGCATTCATTCAAAAGGCGCTGATCCCGGTGTTCATCACCCTGTTCTCGATCGGCGGCGCCACCTTCGGCATGAATGAAGAAGCCATACCGTTTATACTGATTTTCGTGCCGCTGGCGCTTGCGCTGGGGTATGACACGGTGGTGGGCGTATCGATTCCCTTCCTCGGCTCGCAGGTCGGATTTTCGGCGGCGTTCCTGAACCCGTTCAACGTCGGCATCGCCCAGGGCATCGCCGGCGTGCCGGTGTTTTCCGGCTGGGGCTACCGGCTGATCGTGTGGTGTATCGCCACCGCCGTCACCATCGTCTTCATGATGTGGTACGCCGCGCGGGTGAAAAAGAACCCGGCGCTCAGCCCGACCTACGCGCTGGACATCGAAAAGCGCAAGGAACTGCCGGACCATATCGGCGACTTCCAGGGCATGACCATGCGCCACAAGCTGGTGCTGTGGATCTTCGCCGGCTCGCTGGCGGTGATGGTGTTCGGCGTCGTCCACTTCGACTGGTACATCGACGAGATAGCGGCGCTGTTCCTCAGCATGGCGATCATCATCGGCCTGGTGGGCCGGCTCGACTCGACCCAGATCGTCGAAGGCTTCATGCAGGGCGCGCGCGACCTGGTGGGCACGGCGCTGGTGATCGCGCTGGCGCGCGGCACGCTGGTGCTGGCACGCGACGCCCACATCATCGACACCATGCTGCACGGCCTGATGCCGCTGGTGCAGT
This sequence comes from Duganella callida, assembly GCF_004614165.1. Taxonomy (GTDB): domain Bacteria; phylum Pseudomonadota; class Gammaproteobacteria; order Burkholderiales; family Burkholderiaceae_D; genus Rugamonas; species Rugamonas callida. The sequence continues at coordinate 14,643 of NZ_SPVG01000056.1, forward strand.
CGGCGCATCCGGTCTTCGCGGCGTGGAAGATGTTCGGCATCCAGACCGTGATCAACTTCTTCATCCACTCCGGCAGCGGCCAGGCCGCGCTGACCATGCCCATCATGGCGCCGCTGGCGGACCTGGTGGGCGTGACGCGCCAGACCGCCATCCTGGCGTTCCAGTTCGGCGAATTCACCACCCCGATGATCCCGACCTCCGGCATCACCGTCGGCGTCCTGGCGCTGGCGCGCATCCCGTGGATCACCTGGGCGCGGTGGATGATCCCGCTGCAACTGATCTACGCCATCCTGGCGCTGGCCCTGCTGGTCCCGCCTTGCCTGATGAACTGGCAATAGAGGTCCCAAAATGGGACTAAACTCTATACGTCTCAATGTCTAACTTTATTGAACTGTGCGTTCAGCGGGCCGCCGTTCCAGGGGATATCGATGACTTCATCGATCAATGGCACGACAACCCCGGCCTGCAATCGCTGCACGAATTCCTCGGCATGACGCGCAAGGAATACGCCGACTGGATCGCCGACGCCTCCAGCCTGGAGGAAATCATCAATTCGCATAAATATTCGGGAAATACCGCTCCATCAAGGTCGCCGGGCGGGCCGGGGGCGTGAAGCCGTAGCGCGCGTACAATTCATGGGCATCGCTGGTGGCCAGCATGAAGCGGCGCAGTTTCTGCAGATCCGGATGCGCCAGCACGGCTTCCACCAGCCGCTTGCTGTAGCCTTTGCCGCGCTGCTCCTCCACCACGAATACGTCGGCCAGGTAGGCGAACGTCGCCAGGTCGGTGGTGACGCGCGCAAAGCCTACCTGGCGTCCATCCAGGTAGGCGCCGAAGCACAGCGAGTTGTCGATCGCGCGCTCCACCACCGCGCGCGGAATGCCGATCGCCCAGGTCGAGCGCTCGCTCAGGAATTGGTGGATCAGCGCCACGTCGAGCGCCTCCTTGTCGGTGCTGATGTGCAGATCGGCCATGTTTTTCCGTGGTTGTCTAGACAATGTTGACGTATTTTAGACCAGCTGACGGTTTATAATCGCTGCTGATCCTACGCGCACTTCCTACTTTTGACTATGACTGCACAACTTTCCAAAAAGGCCGAAGCCTGGTCGGCCCGCTTCAACGAACCCGTCTCCGATCTCGTCAAGCGCTACACCGCTTCGGTGTTCTTCGACAAGCGCCTGGCCAAGGCCGACATCCAGGGCTCGCTGGCCCACGCCGAGATGCTGGCCGCGCAGGGCATCATCAGCGCGCACGACCGCGCCGAGATCGAACGCGGCATGGCGCAGATCGGCGCCGAAATCGAAGCCGGCCAGTTCGAATGGCTGCTGGACCTGGAAGACGTTCACCTGAACATCGAGAAGCGCCTTACGGAGCTGGTCGGCGACGCCGGCAAGCGCCTGCACACCGGCCGCTCGCGCAACGACCAGGTGGCCACCGATATCCGCCTGTACGTGCGCTCGGCCATCGACGACGTCCTCGGCCTGCTGAACGAACTGCGCGGCGCGCTGACCGACCTGGCGGAAAAGAACGCCGACACCATCCTGCCCGGCTTCACCCACATGCAGGTGGCGCAGCCGATCACCTTCGGCCACCACATGCTGGCCTACGTCGAGATGTTCGGCCGCGACGCCGAGCGCATGGCCGATGCCCGCAAGCGCGTCAACCGCCTGCCGCTGGGCGCCGCCGCCTTGGCCGGCACCACTTTCCCGATCGACCGCGTGCGCGTGGCCAAGACGCTGGGCTTCGACGACGTCTGCCACAACTCGCTGGACGCCGTGTCGGACCGCGACTTCGCCATCGAGTTCACCGCGGCCGCCTCGCTGATCATGACGCACGTGTCGCGCATGTCGGAAGAACTGATCATCTGGATGAGCCCACGCGTGGGCTTCATCGACATCGCCGACCGCTTCTGCACCGGTTCGTCGATCATGCCGCAGAAGAAAAATCCGGACGTGCCGGAACTGGCGCGCGGCAAGACCGGTCGCGTCTACGGCCACCTGATGGGCCTTCTGACCCTGATGAAGGGCCAGCCGCTGGCCTACAACAAGGACAACCAGGAAGACAAGGAACCGCTGTTCGACACCGTCGACACCGTGGTCGACACGCTGCGCATCTTCGCCGACATGGCCGGCGGCATCACCGTCAAGCCGGAAGCGATGCGCGCCGCCGCGCTGCAGGGCTACGCCACCGCCACCGACCTGGCCGATTATCTGGTCAAGAAAGGCCTGCCGTTCCGCGACGCCCACGAAGCCGTCGCCCACGCCGTGCGCGCCTGCGATGACCTGAAGATCGACCTGGCCGAGATGTCGCTGGAACAACTGCGCGCCTATTCGACGCTGATCGAAGACGACGTGTTCGCCGTGCTGACGCTGGAAGGCTCGGTCGCCGCCCGTGATCACGTCGGCGGCACCGCGCCGAACCAGGTGCGCCAGGCGATCGCCCGCGTGCGCGCGCAACTGGCCAAGTAATTCCCTTTCCGGCGCCGCCGTCCGCGCGGCGCCGATTTGCCGGCTTATTGATCTGGCACAGTACCCCCTGCCCCGCCGCGATCTAGCGTGAAGTCATCTACCCAACGGAGGATGACATGAACCCGCGCCCCTACCTGCTCGCCGCCTGCACCGTCTGCGCGCCGCTGCACGCCGTCCAACTGATGTCCGCCCCGGTCACCATCGCCACGCCGCAGGAAAGCGCTTCGCTGGTGGCGCGCCTGGCCGCGCTGGATGCCCGCCAGGGCCTGACCGCCGACTACAGCTTCCGTATCGCCACCCAGCATCCGGGAGTGGTCGGCCAGAAAATCACCCGCGCCCAGCACACCTACAAAGGCGTGCGCGTGTTCGGCTCCGAATCGGTGCTGGTCACCAGCAGCGCCGGCGACATCATCAGCGTCTCCAGCACCGACCGCCGTCCCGGCGCCGCGCCGATCGCTCCGAGCGGCATCGCCCCCGCACCGGCGCCACCCATGCCGGACATGACACCCCTGCTGAGCACCGATGACGCGATCCGCGCCGCCGTGCAGGACGTCGCCCCCGGCGCCACGCATCGCTGGCCGCCCGGCGCCGAGCTGCTGCTCTATCCCATCATGAAGACCGTGCGCAGCGAAGCCGCCGCCGCCAAGCCCGAAGAACAGCTCAACGCCCTGGACCTGGAGGAAGTAGTGGATCACTACGAGCTGGCCTACCTGGTCAAGCTGCGCATGGCGCAGGAGGCAAAACTGATTTACTACGATGTGGTGGTCAGCGCCAGGACCGGCGCCATCATCGCCAAGTGGCCGGCGCTCAAGACCATCATCGGCAGCGGCAACAGCCAATACAACGGCGTGGTGGCCATCAGCACCAGCCAGACCGGCAGCGGCTTCCAGATGCTGGATGCCGCCCGCGGCACCGGCGGCAAATTCGGCGGCATGGCCATCACCAACGCCAATCACAGCTCGCCCAACAATCCGGATCCTGGCAGCATCTACACCAACAGCAGCAACACCTGGGGCGACGGCAAGCAATACAGCGGCGGCAGCACCACCAACGCCAACGGCCAGACCGCCGCCGTGAACGCGCTGTGGGGACTGATGAACACCTACGACACCAACCGCAATGTGCTCGGCTGGCATTCGCTCGACGGGAATAACACCGCCACCTACATCGCCGCCCACGTCGGCACCAGATACGACAACGCCTTCTACGACGACAGCTGCCGCTGCATGTACATCGGCGATGGCGACAGCTTCTACAGCCTGGGCGCGATCGACGTCATCGGCCACGAAATGTCGCACGGCGTGACCGCCGCCACGGCGGACCTGATCTACGCCGGCGAATCGGGCGGGCTGAATGAGTCCAACTCCGACATCGGCGGCGAGATGGTGGAAGCGTACGCCCGCAACGGCGGCACCGGCGACAGCGTGCCGGCCGCCGGCAACGACTGGATGATGGGGAAGGAAATCAGCAAGAGCGGCGAGCCGCTGCGCTGGATGTACAAGCCGAACAAGGACGGCAGCAGCCCGGACGCCTGGAGCACCAGCCTGAAAAACCTCGACGTGCACTATTCGAGCGGTCCGAATAACCGCATGTTCTACTTCCTGTCGCAAGGTTCGAAAGACGACAAGACCAGCGACTACTACAGCCCCTATCTGACGCGCAAACCAGCCGCGATGACCGGCATCGGCAACGACAAGGCTTACCGCATCTGGTTCAAGGCCCTGACCACCAAGTTCACCTCGTCGACCAACTACGCCGATGCGCGCAACAAGGTACTGCAGGCCGCCCAGGAACTGTATGGCGCCAGTTCGAAGGAAGCCATCGCCGTGCAGCGTGCCTATGCCGCCATCAACGTCGGCGCCGACATCGACGAGGATGGCGTTGGCGGCGGGGGCGGTGGTGGTGGCGGCGACGCGGCGGAGCGCATCGTCAACGGCGGCTTCGAGGATGGCGCCACCGGCTGGAGCGGCAATACCAGCGTGATCGGCGCGCGCAGCGGCCAGACGCCATATGAAGGCACGCGCTTCGCCTGGCTGGGCGGGAACGGCCGCCGCTCGAGCGCCACGCTGACGCAGCGGATCGAGATTCCGGCTGCCGCCACCGGCGCGCAACTCAGCTTCGCGCTGCACATCGATACCAATGAACGCAGCAACACCGTGTACGACACCCTGAGCGTGACCGTGCTGAATGCCAGCGGCGGCACGCTGGCGACGCTGGCCACCTACACCAACCTGACACCGTCCGCAGGCTACCAGCTCCGCAGCTTCGACCTGCTGCCGTACAAGGGCCAGCAGGTGACGCTGTCGTTCGTCGCGCGCGAGGATCGCTCGTTGCAGACCTCCTTTGTGCTCGACAAGGTCAGCCTGCTGACCAAATGATCAGCGCAGCGTGACGAACACCGGGTTCGAATAGAACCACAGGCTGCGGTAATTGCGGTCGTTGATGTCGTTGAAGCGCTGCGTGTTGTCGCTGGTGCCGGTGCGCTGGTCTGCCAGGGGTTCGCCGCCCTGGGTCAGGCCGGCGATATCGGTGCCGAGGTTGGTGCCGCGCAGGCGGAAATACTGGTTTTTGGTGGCCGTGGTTTCATAGGTCACGCTGTAATAGCCGTCCGCATCCACCTTCCAGTCGGCGCTGGTGAAGCGCTTGACCACTTTGGTGCTGGCATTGGTCGCGGCGCTGTACGCGGCGGTGCCCGGCGCGGCCCTGGCGCCGACGTCGCCTGCGATCAGGTCGACGTGATCCACCACCGGTTTGACATTGGCCGAGGTGCCGCTGTCCACCGGCTTCTCGTAATTGTTCTTGGCCGGCGACTTGAAGCGGATGGTGATGGTCACCTTGTCGCCGCTGGCGACTTTCAGCTCGCCGCCCATCTCCTTGCGGTCATCTCTGCCGGCCAGATTGAAATCCAGCGCGTTGATCAGGTCACCGTAGACCGAGAACATCTTGCCCGAGCGCAGACCGGCCAGCAGGTCTTTGGCGGCCGGCGTGCCGGTGGCGGCGTTGAAGACATAATTCTTCGCATACTCGCCGGGGAAGTAGCCGCTGCTGTTGCCGCCGACGATCTTGAAGTGCGTGTCGGAGTCGGTGAGATTCCAGATATGGCGGCCCTCGCCCAGCAGCGCGTCCCACACGCCGCCGACCTTCGCCACCACGTAATCGACGCCGCCGTAGACGCGCAGCGCCGCGTTGTCATCGGTGTAGGCGGCGGTGTAGCCACCGCGATCCGGTTCCATCTGATTACCCACCATGCCTTCGATGGCAAACACGATGTCGGGTGCCGCATCGTTCATGGCGCGGAAATCGGCGGCCGTGTAGCTGTTCTTGTTGCGCGACGGGTGGTTGATCACCGCATAGCTGGTGGTCGGATAATTCTGCTTCAGCCAGTTGATGGCCTGCAGCGCGTCCGCCGCCGTGGTGTTGTAGCGGGTGGCGCCGTACTTCGCCTTCCACGCCGCGACATCGGCCGCGTCGAACATCGCCACGTCGCGCGTGGTGAACAGGTATTCGAACTCCTTCATGCCCTTGGTGCTGGAGCCCAGCTTGTCCGCGCCTTCAAACAGACCGATGCCGATGTGGTCATGGGTCGGCATGTCCCATTCGAAGCCGGAAAAAATCAGTTTGTCGGCATAGGTGCCTGCCGCCTGCAACGCCTGCACATGCGGCAGCTCGTAGCGCTCGGCGCCAATCGACATCGGAATCTGTGCGGCCAGTGTGGCGCCCTTCTCGTCGCGGGTCGAGACACGCAGGTGGTTCGAGATCGCCATCCAGTCCAGGCCATAGCTGATGAAAGCCTTGCCAAGGATTTTGTCCAGGGTCTGGCTGACATCGGCGTCGGCCGATTGCGTGGTGTGGGTATGCAGGTCGCCGGCGATCCAGCGGCCGGCCGGCAGCGGCGGCACGGCACTGGCAGGCTGGTTGTCTCCGCCGCAGGCGACGACGCCCAGCATGATGGCAATGGCGAACGGGATCAGCAGTTTTTTCATGGTGTATTCCTGAGGTGTCAAAACGGGCAGCGCGCACCTTAACATTCGCTTGTGACGGCCAAATGACGCACACAAACTGATATGATCAAAGGCTGTCGTACATCACTCCAGGAATACCAAAATGACCATAGGCGGAAAGACCATCGAAGAGGCACTGGCCTCCTTGTCCGATATGACTGCGGGCGCAGTCCCCATCGCCAAGGACGAACATCTGCAGCGCATCGCGCGGGCGCAGGCATACATGCAGGCGCAGGGCATCGCGGCCATCTACATCAATGCCGGCGCCAACCTCACCTACTTCACCGGCACCAGGTGGCACGCCAGCGAGCGCATGGTGGGCGCCATCCTGCCGGCGCAGGGCGCGCTGGAATACATCGCCCCCGCGTTCGAGGAGAGCACGCTGAAGGATTTCATGCTGGTCGATGGCGCCGTCAATTGCTGGCAGGAGCATGAAAGCCCGTATGCGCTGTTCATCGCTGTGCTGAACCGCATGGGTATTGCGCCGAATCCGGCACAACCGCCGCGCGTGGGCATTTGCGAAAGCGCCGCCTTCTTCATCTACGACGGCATCCGTCCGCTGGCGGAGGGCTACGCGCTGGAAAACGCGCGCCAGGTGACGGCGCACTGCCGCACCCGCAAGTCGAAAAATGAAATCGCCCTGATGCAGCGCGCCAAGGACATGACCATGGCCGTGCACATCGCCGCCGCCAGCATTCTGCGCGAAGGCATCACCACCACCGAAGTGGCGGAGTTCATCGACCGCGCGCACCGCAAGGTCGGTGCGCCGGGCGGCTCCTATTTCGTGATCGTGCTGTTCGGCGAAGCCACCGCCTACCCGCACGGCGTCAGCTACGTGCAGACGCTGAAACCCGGCGATACGGTGCTGATCGATACCGGCTGCAAGCTGCACAACTACATCTCCGACATCACCCGCACCTATGTGTACGGCCCGATCAGCGAACGTCAGCGCTCGGTGTGGAACAGCGAGAAGAAGGCGCAGGCGGCGGCATTCGCCGCGGCGCAGCTGGGCGTCCCGTGCGAGGAAGTCGACCAGGCCGCGCGCCGCGCGCTGGAAGCCGACGGCTTCGGCCCCGGCTACAAGCTGCCTGGCCTGCCGCACCGCACCGGCCACGGCATCGGCCTCGATATCCACGAATGGCCTTATCTGGTCGGCGGCGACAAGACCCCGCTGGACGTCGGCATGTGCTTCTCGAACGAGCCGATGATCTGCATCCCCGGCGAATTCGGCGTGCGCCACGAGGACCACTTCTACATGACGGAAGACGGCCCGAAATGGTTCACCGAACCGGCGCACAGCATCGATGATCCATTCGGGTTGCGCAAGTAAGCCGCTGCCACATCTGCTTAGGTACGCTTCATCACCAGCGTCAGGATGTCGTAGCTGGCCACCAGTTCGTCGCGCTGGTTGGTGATCTGTACGTCCCATGCGACGACGCCCTGGCCAACGCCCTTGTCGTCGGTGCGGTTGCGATCCACCTTGCGCTTGCAGGTCAGGCGCGCGCGGATGGTGTCGCCGATCGCCACCGGGGTGATGAAGCGCAGGTTGTCCAGCCCGTAGTTGGCCAACACCGGTCCCGGCGCCGGCGACACGAACAGCCCCGCCGCCGCCGATAGCACGAAGTAGCCGTGCGCGATGCGCTGGCCGAACTGGGTATCCCTTGCCGCCACCTCGTCGAAGTGCATGTAGAAGTAGTCGCCCGACACGCCGCCGAAGTTGACGATGTCCGCCTCGCTGACGGTGCGGCGGTGGGTCAGCAGCGAGTCGCCGATTTTCAGGTCCTCGAAGTATTTGCGGAACGGGTGGACGTCGCCCTCCTGCACCGCCGCGCCACGCACGTATTCGCCGGTGACGGCGGCCAGCATGGTCGGCGATCCCTGCACCGCCGCGCGTTGCAGGAAGTGGCGCACGGCGCGGATGCCGCCCAGTTCTTCGCCGCCGCCGGCGCGCCCCGGACCGCCGTGCTTCAGCTGCGGCAGCGGCGAACCGTGGCCGGTCGAATCCACCGACGCTTCCTTGTCCAGCACCAGCACGCGGCCGTGCGAGGCGGCGGCCACCGGCACCGCATAGGCGGCAATCGCCGGCTCCCTGGTCACCAGCGTCGATACCAGCGAGCCTTTGCCGCGCGCGGCCAGCGCCAGCGCTTCGTCGATGCCGTTGTAGCTGATCATGGTGCTGACCGGGCCGAAGGCTTCGATGTCGTGCACGGCGTCGTTGCGCATGCCGTCGCGGCACAGCAGCAGCGTCGGTGCGAAGAAGGCGCCTTCTGACACGCCCTCGCCCACTGGCTGGAAGCCGTCGCGCGCGCTGTACAGCACTTCGTTGCCGCGCGCGAGCTGCTCGACGCGTTCGGCCACGTCACGCTGCTGGTCGCGCGACGCCAGCGCGCCCATGCGCACGCCTTCCACCGATGGATCGCCGACGCTGACTTTCGCCAGCCGCTCGCGCAGGCGCGTGCCGACCGCATCGACCATGTTTTCGGGGACGATGATGCGGCGGATGGCGGTGCACTTCTGTCCCGCTTTGGCCGTCATTTCGCGCGCCACTTCCTTGACGAACAGGTCGAACTCCGCATCGTCCGGCGTGACGTCCGGCGCCAGGATGGCGCAGTTGAGCGAATCGGCCTCCGAGGTGAACGGCACCGAGTTGGCGATCAGATGACGGTTGGCGCGCAGCTTTGCCGCGGTATCGGCCGAGCCGGTGAAGGTGACGGCGTCATGGCCGCCCAGCCGGTCGAGCAGGTCGCCGGTGCTGCCGATCACCAGCTGCAGCGCGCCTTCCGGCAGCAACCCGGATTCATTGATGATGCGCACCAGCGCTTCGGTCAGGTAGCTGGTGGCGGTGGCCGGCTTGCCGATGCAGGGCATCGCCGCCAGGAAGCACGGCGCAAACTTCTCCAGCAGTCCCCAGATCGGGAAGTTGAAGGCGTTGATGTGCACCGCCACGCCGCCGCGCGGCACCAGGATGTGGGTACCGGCAAAGCCGCCGTTCTTCCCCAGCGCCATGGCCGGACCTTCGTGCAGCACGTTGGACGAAGGCAGTTCGCGGCTGCCCATGCTGGCGTAAGCGAACAGCGTGCCGGCGCCGCCTTCGATGTCGATCCAGCTGTCGGCGCGGGTCGCGCCGGTCTGGTGCGAGATGGCGTACAGCTCTTCCTTGCGGCCCATCAGATACTGTGCCAGCGCCTTCAGGCGCGCGGCGCGCTGCTGGAAGGTCAGCCGCATCAGCGCCGGCACGCCGGTCTTGCGGGCATAGCTCAGCGCTTCGTCGAAGTCGATCGCTTCGGCGTGGGTGTAATAGATCAGGGCGTTGTTCAAGGCGCTGTGCAGCGGCGCGGCGGCTTCCTTGCCGATCCAGCGGCCGGCGATCCAGCTTTGCAGGGTGGTGCTCATCGATGTCTCCTCATGCGGATGCGTTTTTGTGCAGATGTAGCGGCAGCGCGCTGTCCCAGTGGATACGCTGGCGGTCTGGCTCGGGTTCGGTCAGGGCCTCGGTCTCGCGCATGGTCTGCATCGAGCGCACGGCCAGTTCCTGGTATTGCGCGGTGCCGCCGGATTTCCAGGCGATTTCGTCGTCGCGCAGCACGCGCGCGACCTTGGCGGGCGAGCCCATGGCCAGGCTGCGCGGCGGGATCTCCATGCCGGCGCGGACGAAGCTCATGGCGGCGACGATGCTGTCCGCGCCCACCACGGCGTTGTCCATGACGACGCTGTTCATGCCGACCAGCGCGTTGCGGCCGATGCGGCAGCCGTGCAGCACGGCGCCGTGGCCGATGTGGCCATCCTGTTCGACCACGGTGTCGCAACCTGGGAAGCCGTGCATGACGCAGGTGTCCTGCAGGTTGGCGCCCTCCTCCAGCACCAGCCGGCCGAAGTCGCCGCGCAGCGCGGCCAGCGGGCCGATGTAGCAGCGCGGGCCGACGATAACGTCGCCGATCAGCACCGCGCTCGGATGCACGTAGGCGGTCGGGTGGACCACCGGGGTGACGCCGTTGATTTCGTAGACCTTGACCATGCGCCGCTCCTTATACGCGTTCGATCACCAGCGCGATGCCCTGGCCGACGCCGATGCACATGGTGCACAGCGCGTAGCGGCCGCCGGTACGCTCCAGCTGATGCAGCGCCGCCAGCACCAGCCTTGCGCCCGAGGCGCCCAGCGGATGGCCGATGGCGATGGCGCCGCCGTTCGGGTTGACCTGTGGCGCATCGTCGGCCAGACCGAGATCGCGCGTCACCGCCAGGCCCTGCGCGGCAAACGCTTCGTTCAATTCGATCACGTCGATGTCGTCGATGCTCAGGCCCAGCTGCGCCAGCAGCTTTTTCGAGGCCGGCGAAGGACCGAAGCCCATGATGCGCGGCGCCAGGCCGGCGGTGGCCATGCCCAGCACGCGGGCGCGCTTGCGCATGCCGTACTGCTCGGCCGCGCCGGCGGAGGCCAGCAGCACCGCGCAGGCGCCGTCATTCACGCCGGAGGCGTTGCCGGCGGTGACCGTGCCGTCCGGCCGCACCACGCCTTTCAGCCTGGCCAGCATCTCCATGCTGGTGTCGGGGCGCGGATGCTCGTCAGTGTCGACGATCGTGGGACCGCCCTTCTTGGCCGGCAGCGTGACCGGCACGATCTCGTCGCGGAATACGCCGGCCGCGTGGGCGGCGGCCCAGCGCTGCTGGCTGCGCAGCGCGAACGCGTCCTGGTCGGCGCGGCTGACGCCGAATTCCTCGGCCACGTTTTCGGCCGTCTCCGGCATCGAGTCGATGCCGTACCGCGCCTTCATCAGCGGGTTGACGAAGCGCCAGCCGATGGTGGTGTCTTCGATTTTGGCGGCGCGCGAGAACGCGCTGTCGGCCTTGCCCATGACGAAAGGCGCGCGGCTCATGCTCTCCACGCCGCCGGCGATCACCAGTTGCGCCTCGCCCGACTTGATCGCGCGCGCGGCGCTGCCCACCGCGTCCAGCGACGAGCCGCACAGACGATTGATGGTGCTGGCCGGGACATCGACCGGCAATCCGGCCAGCAGCGCCGCCATGCGCGCGACGTTGCGGTTGTCCTCGCCAGCCTGGTTGGCGCAGCCGTAGTAGACGTCGTCGACACGCGCCCAGTCCACGCCGGGATTGCGCGCCATCAGCGCGGCGATCGGCAGCGCGGCCAGGTCGTCGGCGCGCATGCCGGACAGGGCGCCGCCGTAGCGGCCGAAAGGGGTGCGGATGGCGTCGCAGATATATGCCTGGTTCACGGAGTCTCCTTAATGTTTGGGTCGGCGGTCGATCACGCGGCGCGCCTTGCCGGTCAGCGTACGCTCGATGCCGTCCGGCGGCAGCAGGCGCACCCTGGTGCTGACGCCGACGTTGGTCTTGATGCGGTGCTGCAGTTCGCCGGCCAGCGCTTCGTTCTCGCTGATGCTCAGGTCCGCGCCGGGACGCAGCTCGGCCAGCACCTCCATCTGGTCGAGGTGGCCGTCGCGCGTGATCACCAGTTGGTATTGCGGCGCCAGTTTCGGCATCCTGCAGATGATTTCCTCGATCTGGGTCGGGAACACGTTGACGCCGCGGATGATCAGCATATCGTCCGAGCGGCCGGTGATCTTGCCGATGCGGCGCATGCTGCGCGAGGTCGGCGGCAGCAGCCGCGTGAGGTCGCGCGTGCGGTAGCGGATGATGGGCAGCGCCTCCTTGCTGAGCGAGGTGAACACCAGTTCGCCCTCCTCGCCGTCCGGCAGCACCTCGCCGGTTTCGGGGTCGATGATTTCGGGGTAAAAGTGATCCTCCCAGATCACCGGGCCGTCCTTGCTCTCGATGCATTCGCTGGCGACGCCGGGTCCCATCACTTCCGACAGGCCGTAGATATCGACCGCGTCGATGCCGGCGCGCTGCTCGATCTCGGCGCGCATGGCGTCGGTCCACGGCTCCGCGCCGAAGATGCCGACCTTGAGCGAACTGGCGGCGGGGTCGAGCCCCTGGCGCTGGAATTCCTCGATGATGTTCAGCATATAGGACGGCGTCACCATGATGATGGACGGCTGGAAGTCCTGGATCAGCTGCACCTGCTTTTCGGTCTGGCCGCCGGACATCGGCACCACCGTGCAGCCGAGGCGCTCGGCCCCATAGTGCGCACCGAGACCGCCGGTGAACAGCCCGTAACCATAGGAGATGTGCACCATGTCGCCGCGGCGTCCGCCGGCCGCGCGGATGGAGCGCGCCACCACGTTGGCCCAGGTGTCGATGTCGTTCTGCGTGTAGCCGACCACGGTCGGCTTGCCGGTGGTGCCGCTGGACGCGTGCACGCGCACCACGCGCTCGCGCGGCACGGCGAACAGGCCGAAGGGATAATTGTCGCGCAGCTCCTTCTTGGTGGTGAACGGGAAGCGCGCCAGGTCGGCCAGGTTGCGCAGGTCGTCCGGATGCACGCCGGCCTGGTCGAACGCCGCGCGGTAGTGCGGCACATTGTCATAAGCATGGCGCAGCGTCCACTGCATGCGCTGCAGCTGCACGGCCTGCAGCTCATCGCGGCTGGCGCGCTCGATCGGCTCCAGCTCGGCCGCCCCGGGTATACGTTGAACCATCGTTGCTCTCCTCGTAACCATCCGGGGTCAGTTCTGCCATTGGTACATGGGCTCGTGTGCGATTGGCAGAACTGACCCCGGATTTAAATGACTTCGCCGCTGATGCGGTGCGATTTGCCGCGGAACAGGGCGATGGTGCGGCCGTCCTGGGCGCGGACGGTGATGTCGTAGATGCCGGTTTTGCCGGCCAGGCTCTGTTCGACCGCGATGGCGGTCAATATGTCGCCCAGGCGCCCAGGCGACAGGTAGTCGATGCTGCAGCCGGCGCCCACGGTGACCTGGTTGCGGCTGTTGCAGGCGAAGGCGAAGGCGCTGTCGGCCAGCGCGAAGATGAAGCCGCCGTGGCAGGTCTGGTGGCCGTTCAGCATGTCGGCGCGCACCGTCATCGACATGTGGGCGTGCCCCGGGCCGATGGCGGCGAGCGTCATGCCCAGGCTCTGCGAGGCGGGGTCGCGCGCGTACATGGCGGCGCCGACGGCTTCGGCCAGGGCTTGCGCTGACGCACGCTCGGCGGCGGTGTCGACCGGCTTATTCATGGAAGCGCCCTCCACTCGCGAGCTTGCGGCGCAGCAGCGGCGCGACGCGATAACGGTCTTCGCCATAGCTGGCGGCCAGGTGGTGCAGCACGCGCACGATCTGGGCGATGCCGACGGCGTCGGCCCAGGCCAGCGGGCCGCGCGGGTAGTTGACGCCTTTCTGCATGGCGGTGTCGGCGCCGGCGGCGCTGCATACGCCCTGGTTGACGGCGTCCGCCGCTTCGTTGGCCAGCATGGCGACGGTGCGCATCACGGCCAGGCCGGGCACGTCGTCCAGGCGGGTGACGCTGAAGCCGGCCGCCTGCAGCATGCCGACCACGGCGCGGTAGGCGCTGTCCGCACACTGGTCGGCGCGGGCGATGGCGATGCGTTTGGCGCCGGCGTAGTCCAGTGCCAGGTCGAACACGATGGTGTCGGGGTGTTTGTTGTCGGCGGCGCGCTGGGTGGCGCTACGGCCGTCGGTCAGGTAGACGGCGGCGCCGGCGCAGTGGAAGGCGGGCGCGTCGTCATGGCCGGCGACGTGGTGGCGGGTTTCCGGTGTTTTGCGATGCTCGATGCCGATGCCGGCGGCGCTTAAGCGCGCGGCCAGCGCTTCGGTGACGCTGGCGCCGGCGGCGTGCAGGCCGGCGCCGGGCACGCCCGCTTCGGTGGTGTAGCCGACATACTCGGGACGCGGCTGCGGCGGTTCGGTGCCGCTCCAGCGCTCGGCCGCAACGGC